>JALOTH010000207.1 GCA_025458035.1 Rhodospirillales bacterium | reverse complement strand
GCGAGCCGCCCGACCAGTCGGCCAGCGGAGGCACGTCGGGCCGCTTGAAATCCGGCCCGACGGCGGCGCAGCCGGCGAGCAGCAGCACGGCGGCGAGGATGGAAAGTGAACGGCCGGATGCCCCGGCAGGGCGTTTCCTCACCGGATCAGAGCGTCAGCGAACCCGACTCGCCGGCATGCCGCACACGCTCCGGGTTGTCATCGACCCAGCGCATGAATATCTGGTAGCCCAGCGCGAGCGCAGCGGCGCCGACGAACATGCCGAGGATGCCGTCCGTCGCCATGCCGCCGAGCGCGCCGATCAGGATCACCGGCATCGGCGCATCGACGCCGCGGCCGAGCATCAACGGCTTGAGGACGTTGTCGACCGAGCCGGAAACGACGATCAATACCGTATAGACGATGGCCGGGGTCGTCGCGTAGTCACCGGCCGTCCACATCCAGCCGATGACCGGCAGCGTGACGACGGCGGCCGGCACCTGGACGATGCCGAGCAGGAGGACGACCAGCGCCAGCACGCCGGCGAACGGGACGCCCGCGATGATCAACATGATGCCGACCAGCAGCGCCTGGATGCAGGCGATACCGATGACACCCGCGGCAACGGCGCGCAGCGTCGCGGTCGCCAGCTTGGTAAATTCGGCGCCGCGGGCGACGCCGGCGAAGCGCTCGAGGATCGCCTGCATGGCCCGCCCTCCCGATTCACCGAAGGTCATCATGATGCCGGCGATGATGAACGAAAACAGGAACTTGAGCAGGCCGCCGCCGAGGCTGGCGACGATGCCGAGCGCCTTGCCCGCCAGTTCGCCGATCTTTGGCTGCATGCTCTTGACGAGTGCGGGCAGGTCGTTGTGCGCCAGCGACCACGCGGCATGGGCCTTCTTGCCAACGACCGGCAGTTCCGCGACGCTCGCGGGCGGTGCGGGGATGCGGAGCGTGTTGTCCTTCACCCCGTTGATCAGTTCATGGACCGAATCGCCCAACGAACTGCCCAGTATCACCGTCGGCACGACGATCAGGGCGATGCCTAGGACGACGATCAGCGTCGCCGCGCGCCCCTGCCTGCCGCCGATCCGGTTCGCCAGCATCTGGTGCAGCGGATAAAGGGTAACCGCCAGGATCAGCGCCCACAGCATCATCGTCAGGAACGGCGCGAAGAAGTGGAAGCACAGCCACACGAGGGCAAGTACAAGGCCGACGCGGATGAAGACGTCAAACAGGCGGCGCGCGAGGCGCTCTTCCAGTTCGTGATCGGGTTCGCGGGGGGTGGTCATCGTGACGCTCCTTCTCGGCGGTGGGGTACGGGGCCGGCAGTCGCACCGGCGGCGAGCCGCGACAGGGCGGGCACCGAAATTTAGCACGCGGGAGCGCCGCGCTTCAAACACAGCGGCATGCCGCGGGCGGGGCGGTAGCGGTCGACCGCGAAAACCGGCCGGATTTCGTGTCAGGCCTTGAGGAGATGCCTCCCGTCGAGGATCGCATGGGCGATTGCGGCGGGAATGCGAAATCCGCCATCGGTCGCCTGTGCGCTATCGAACAGTGCTGCATCATCGGCATCTTCCAGCACGGCGGAAAGGCGCTCGTACAGTTCGATGGGAATCACCGCGAATTCGCGCTTGCCATCACGTTCGATGAATTGAATGCCAGTCATTGATAAGCACCTCCACGCGGCGCTGAAGCAACCCCTTCAGGTCGTATGCAACTCTTCGCGAATGATCATGCGCAGATCGGCCTCCAGCCGTTCGCCGGCGACTGCGCGGCGCAAGGTGTCGTTGATCAGCGTCTGATAGCCGCGCTCGCCGGCCAGCGCCTTGAAATGCTCGACAATCGGCGCATCCAGCATGATGTTGATGCGGAGCTTGCCGGTCTTGGTGCGGACCGCCGATTGCCATTCCGACTTGCTGGCATCCTGGCCAGCGACCTTGAACTTCGCACGGTCGAAATCGGCCTGCGTCAAACGCGGCGCCTCGTCAGAAATATCCGGCGTTGCGGTAGAAGAGGTCTGTTTCATCGCTTTCGGCCTTTCGCATGGAAATGATACGGATGCTGTCATCGGACTCGGCATGAACGATCAGTACCACCAGTGTTTCAAGCAGGCCGATGCCGATCATGCGTTGCTCGCCGTGATCCTCGCGGCCATCCTCGAACAACACCAGCGGCCCGGCAAACACCTTTTCCGCATCGGCAAAATCAAGGCCGTGCTTGCTCAGGTTGGCCTGACGCTTGGCTTCGTCCCAGAAATAGCGCATGGATAATAATACACATAACAATACACATATCAAGCCGGGCGGGCAAAGCTATCTCTACAGTCGTCCGATAGCCTGGCAGCCCATTACGGACCATCAGGCCGGCGAGCACGTCTTTAGCCAGTTCTTCGCTCACGCGGCGGCGTAGTGGCGCAGCTCCACTTGCACCCCCTCGCGGACCGCCGCTTCGGCGGCATGCAGCAGATTGGCCGAGGCAGTTTCATCGATGAATTCCTCGCCGCGATTGTCGCAAACCTGCGCCGGGACATCCCTGAACAACAAGGTCGTCAGATCGCGCTCCAACGTGATGCTGGCGAAACCGGGACGGGTGTGGCCACATCTGCAAATTGGGCAAATCATGGCTTCTTCCTCTCGAAACCCGGCTCCCAGAGCGCGCTGGTTGGCATCCCCAAGGATCAGGCTGCGTGCTTGAGCGGCGAATTGTCGTGCTTGCTGGCGCTCAGGACTTCGATACCGACGACGTTGCCGGCCTCGTCGTAGTCGAGAACGATCCCCGGCTTGATCTGCTCGGATTCAATGATGGGTTGGTCGTTCAATCGAACGTAAAGCGCATCGGCCGCCGGGTCGTACTCCAGTTTCATAGCCTTCCTTTCATTCCTCGGTCGAAAAATGCCGTCACGACATGCGGAGGTTGCTTGGTTCGATTGTAGATCACCCGCAGTACGCGTTCGCCAAATTCCGGGATGACGCGCAGTGCGTGTGTGAGCACTGGATCATTCGGATCGGTTTCAGTCGCGGCAGGTGCCGACAAGGTTGCCGCAATCCATTCCGGGCGAATGCTTCGCTCCTGAATGGTCGTCATGGCATGCGTGCTCAGGGTGTATTCCATGCCGGGATTCTAAGAGCTTTGGCCCTTCAGCGTGCCGCCCGTTCCAGATTCAGCGCCAGCAGGCGGCGGAGGATTTCGTCGTCGGGCATTTCGGGGGTGTAGTCGGCCCAGCCGTAGGCGGCGGCGACGGCCTGGTCGAG
>JALOTH010000206.1 GCA_025458035.1 Rhodospirillales bacterium | reverse complement strand
TCGGCATAGCCCTTGCGAAATTCCGCAGAGCCGCTGCCCGGCCGCAAAGGGACGTTGCAAATGTTGTTAAAGACACCGGTTTCATGCGCCATGCCGGTGCCGGGATAGCAGGGCCACTGGTGGCTCGACGCGTAAAACAGGTCTCGATAACGAAAGCAGTGATTTTGCGATCCGTTGCCGTGATGGACGTCGAAATCGACGATCGCCACCCGTTCGACGCCGTGCACGTGGCGGGCATGTTCGGCGCCGATGGCGACGTTGTTGAAGAAGCAAAAGCCCATGGCGGCGGAGGACTCGGCATGATGGCCCGGCGGCCGGACCGCACAGAAGGCGTTGCGCGCCTGCCCGGTCATCACCGCGTCGACGGCGGAGCAAATGGCGCCGACCGCGTAGAGCGCCGCGTCCAGCGATGACGGGTTCATCGCCGTATCCGCGTCCAGCTGCACGTGGCCATGGGCCGGGCTGCTCTCGAAAATCGATTCCACGTAGAACGGCGCGTGGACGCGTTCGATCTGCCGGCTCTCGCCCTTTGGCGGCTGTTCCCGCCGCAGGTAGGCGAAGGCCTCCAGCTCCATGGCGCGGAGGATGGCGCGCAGGCGGTCCGGCGCCTCCGGATGCCACTCCCCCATATCGTGTTCGAGGCAGGTGGGATGGGTGTACAGCAACGTTGTCATCGCAGCGGCGGACGTCCCTGATCGCATTTTTGCGCGTAAAGCCGGTATCTTGGTGCCTGCTTTCGCCGATGACCAGACGGAAATGATGCGGGCACCGCCCAATGGCGACGTGTTGCCCGCGCAACCGGGCCTTATCAATCCGTTTCCGCGATCAGCAGCCGGCGAAAATGACGCCGCCGCCCTCTTTGCGAAAACCACCGGCCCCTTGCCGTTGCCGCCGCCAGGGCCGGCTTCGGCCTTAGCGCGTCGTCAGGCCGAGGGCTTTGCGCGCCCGCCAGTGGTGTTCGCGGATCGTCTCGACGAAGCCGCCGCCGTCGTTGGCCAGCGCCGCGTAGCTGAGGGCGCGCTCGAACTCGCTGATCGCCGTTTCGATCGCCGCCTTGTCGCCCCGGTCGATGAGCAGCGCCTTCGCCACGATCAGGCTGCCATGGCTGTCGGTGACCGCGGCGTACTCATGCTCGGGGTTGGTCAGGGTGATGGCGAAGGCGGCGCCGGTGCCGTTGCCGGCGCGAGCCACCTGCTGCGTGAAGCAGTGACCCGACCGCAGCCCGTCGGCGGCAACGAAGGCGGCGGCGCGCTTGGCGTGGGCGATGGCCCGAAACAGCGGCGCATCCACGGTGTGCGGCAGCCGCTTGAGCATCAGTTCGCGCGCCGTCTCGAACATCAGGTGATTGCGGAGCTTCTGCAGCGAGAACGCATAGTAGCCGTAGGCGAGCATGACATTGCACTCGTCTGCGCTCCGGCCGAGACAGCCCGGAGGCAGCGTGTCGGCCGAAAGCGGCTGCGTGATCCCGTCCTCGGTGAACGCAAATACGGGCAGCGCGCGGTTCACGCACTGCGCCGTGACCGCCGGCGATGCCTGCTTCAACCGCTCAAGCCGTGACTGAAGCTGGCTGATGCCGTCTTCCCACATGGCCAGGTAGGCGTCATTGCCGCGCACGCCTTCCCAGCGGGTGGCGTAGCCGCGGATCTGATGGAGCGCCGGGTACTCCGCCAGCGACATCGCGCCCGCCTGCGCCCGTGTCAGCGCCCCCGCCATTTCGTCGCCGGTTTCGAGGATGCGCAGCACCGCGCGCGGATTTCCCGACCAGAGGAAGATCATCGCGGTGGCGTGCGCGACCGCCGGATTGCGCATCACCGCGCTCAGCGGCTCGGCCGTGTCCGCGCCGCTGTCTCGCTCGCGCCGTTCAAGGCCGGCGAGATAGCTGTCGAGGCGCGCCGCGAAATCCTGCTCGCAGGCCGACCCGTTGGCCGCCAGCCGGCTCAGCGCCGGGATCGCCTGCGCCTTCATCTCATCGAGGCGGACGAAGCTGTCTCGCAGCGTCTGCCGGACCAGGGCTTCGCTGGCGGCCGTCGCCGGCTGCTGATCCTGCACCGCCTTCATCGACAGCGTCAGCGCGCGGGCCAAGCCCTGGCCGCCGATGCGCAGGGTGGCGGCCAGCAGTTCCTGGTCACCGTACAGCCGATCGGCCTCATGGGCGCACAGCGCCATCGGCTGCAGCACCTCGCCGAGAAACGCGAGGGCATCGGCCGGCGAGGCGATGCGGCTGGCGCCGCTGTCGGCCGCGGGAAACTGCTGGCGAAAGATCACCTCGTTGCGCGCCATGTGCAGGGCATCGCCGAGGCCGTCGGCGCCGAGCCGGAAAAAGCCCTGCGGCTCGCTTTGCAGGTCGAGCCGGAACTCCACCTCGTTCTGCGTGAACTGCGCTTCGATGAACGGGGTCTTCACCGACCGCACGAAGCCGAGGTCGAGTTCGCCGTGCGGCGCGATCAGCGCCAGCAGGGGCAGCGCGATCAGCGCGATCGACACCAGCGGCAGCTGCTTGCTCGTCCAGAAGCCCGCGGCGGAAGCATCGCCGCCGGCCGGCGCCGCCGCTGCCGCGCTGTCGGCAAAGCCCGTCGCCGGCGACGCTGGCGCCGGGGGGCGCCTCGCCAGCACCAACACGGCGATCAGCGCGCCGAACACGCCGCCGAAGATCAGCCGGATGTTGACTTCCGCTTCGAGGAACCGCCAATCGGCCAGCACCGCCAGCGGCGACAGCACCGCCGCGAGCAGGCCGAGGCGAACCGCATCGGTCCCATACGACGCAACGAACGTGCGCCAGCTGCGGGGTGGCCTTAAGGCGGCGGGAGCACGCTCGCGGCTGGAAGTTTCCAGCCCCCGCGCCAAACCGGCGATGATCGGCCAGAGGAGCCAGAGAGACAAAAAGCCAATGGCCGCGCCCAGCAGAAAGAAAATCACCGGCGTTCCCCTCCCCGTTTACTGGGCGGTCACCTCTCCAATTGGGGAAAGCCTAGCGGCGCAACGGCGGGCGCGCCAGCGGTTTAACGGCTTCGCAAGGCGACATATCGCCCCAGGACCGCCGGGATCAGGGCAACGGATCGTACCGCGCTCGGCCGCTGCCGGGACCGGTCTTGGGGGCGACCGCGCTGCCCAGCACGGTGCATCCTCCGAGCGGGCGACGGCACGCCGCGGTGACAACCCACGGTCATTCGGTTTTCCGCTGGGTGAGGATGTTGAGGAGTTGGGTTCGGTTTTCGGCGAAGTGTTCGAAGCCTTCGACCGGCC
>JALOTH010000205.1 GCA_025458035.1 Rhodospirillales bacterium | reverse complement strand
AAACAAACTGCATACCATAAAGAACCACGTCACAGCAGAACACACGTTTTCTCAAACAAACTGAAATCCCTCCGCAGCGGCATCGCCCAGGCCGCTCTCGGCCTTGGTGACGTAGCCGAGCACCTCTCGGAACGACTTCAGCTTGCCCTCGGCGTCGGCAATCTCGCGGTCCAGGTTGTCGATGAACTTGCCGATCTCGTCGCGGCCCAGCTTGCCGATCGGCAGATCGAAAAACGGGATCCGCGCGGTCTTGAAGTCGGCCCGCTGGTAGGCGTCGAGAAACTCCTCGCGCTTCTTCCGCAGGGTCTCCAGCGTCTCCTCGGCGTCCTTCGCCTTCTCGGCGGGGTCGTCGAAGGTCGCAAAGTCGAGTGCGTCGAGCCAGCCAACGCCGGCGTTGCGGGCCGCGATGAAGCGGCCGGTGACATCCGCCAGGCTTTGGATGAGCGGCGCCAGGGCGTTGCGGGTGAGGGCGGTGATCCGCGCCGACAGGTTGCCGATGTTGTCGTTCAGCTTGTCGGCCGCATCCGCCGCTGCTTGGGTTGGCACGCCGCCGAACCGCTCGATCTCGTCGCCGGCCGCCTTGAGCGCCGCGCCGCCCTGCGCCAGGCCCGGGACCAGGTCCTCCCAGGACTTGCCAAAGACCTCGTTGAGCTTCGTCGCCCGTTCGGCAGCGTTGGGGATCTTCTGAATCGCGTCGGCGATCTTCAGCATGGCCGGCAGCGCCGTATCGTTGGCACTGACGCCCAGGTCGGCCAGCGATTTGGCTGCACGGTCGTTGCCGGCACGAGCCTCGCCAAGGGTACGGTTGAGGAACCGCAGGCCCCGGTTGAGCGACTCCACCGGCACGTCGGCCTGCTCGAACGCGAACCGCAGCTTCGTCAGTTCCTCGACACCGACGCCGGTTTTCTTGGCCGACACCGCGAGGTCCTCGAGGCCGTCGATCGTGCGCTTGATGCCTGTCACCAGCGCACCGGCGCCGATCGTCACGCCAAGCGCCGCGAAGGCGCCCTGCACGCCGGAAAAAGCGCGGGCCGCGCTGGCGCCGAAGCCCTTGATCTCGCCCGTCGCCCGCTGCAACCCGGCCGACAGTCCGCGCCCGTCCGCCGTGATGATGAGCTTCAGGACCTGGTCAAGCGTCGCCACGGTTGGCCTCCTTCAGTTCCTCGATCGCCGCGCGGTAGACGTCCATCGGGTAGTCCCAGGCGCCAGCGTGGCCGAGTCGCACCAGGGTCGCCACGGCCTGCTCTAGCTCTTGCCGGATAGCCTTGACAGGACGGGGCCGAGCGCCGCCCTGATCAAGTCGAAAAAATCGCCGTTGACCGCCTCCGCGGTCTGGGCAATCACGCGCCGCTCGGACGGCAGGAACTCGTCCAACTGGTCGCGCGACAGGCCGGTGATCAGCCGCACCGCGCTCATGTGCCAGCCCTTCTGCAGCGCCACGTCCATCACGTCGGTGTCCTCCAGCTCGATCTCCTTGAGCCAGGCGCGGATCTCGCCGACGCTGACCTCCCGGACCGTGATCTCCTGGCCGGCCACCGTGATCGTCTTGGTCAGTCCGCGCATGTCACACCCTCGTCGTGGCTCGCACGGGCACCAGCCACTCCCCGTGCAGGGTGGCGCCGCCGCTCGCGGTGATGTTCGCGTAGTAGGTCACCCCTGGGGTCAGGCTCAAGGTATACGGCAAGGTCGTCCGGTACGTGCCGGTGACCGCCGACGCATTCATGGTCAGCGGCCAGGTCGAGCCGGTGGCGAGCCCTGACACGGCGGCTCCGGTTGCGGTCTGCAGCGTGACTGCCACGGTGGCCGTGCCGATCGGCGCCGAGGTCAGTGCGTTGGCCACGCCCGACAGCTCGACCACGTTGTCATTAGTGACGTACACAACGTCCACGCTGACTCTCCTCTGGGTAAAGCTCGGCGTCGCCGCCCAGCGCCGGAATGAACTCGTAGTCGGCCGCGAGCACCGCGTCGATGGCCGTGTCGCCGTCGATGGCGGCAAGGATAGCCCTGTCCGCGCGCAGGGCAGGACTGGTCGTCACGGCGGTGGTCGTCAGCGCCGGCAGCACCCTGGCGCAGCCCACCAGCCAGCCGAACTCGGCGTCGCTCGCGACCATGCGGGCGGTGACGACGACCGTCGCCTGACCGGCCGCCGGGAACGTCCAGCCGCTCGAGCCCAGCGCCGTGGCGGCAATGAGCGCCGAGCCGGTGCCGACTGCTGTTGCCATGGCACCGGCACTGGCGCTGACAGCAACGGTGGCCGCGCCCACACCCTCCACCCCGGCAACGCCAGTGGCATCGGCAGTAACGGCGACGGTCGCCTGGCCGGCGCCCTGCGCGAGGGCGATGCCGGTCCCGGCCGCGGTGACCGCGATGGTCGCGGCACCGACGCCGACCCCGGTCGCGGCGCTGCTGGCAGCGGCCGTGACGACGGCTGTGGCACTGGCCGTCGCGCTGACGGTCGCAGCGCCCGCTGCAGCCGCCGTGACGGCGCAGGCGGCCTGCCCTGTGGTTGCGGCCGTGGACGCGCCTGCGGCGGCACTGGTGACCTCACAGAGCGCCTGCGCGGTGGCGGCGTGGGTGGACCGGCCGCTCGCGGCGGCCGTGACGGCGATGGCTGCCGTGCCGATGCCGATCCCGGCCTCGGAGATGCCATCGGCGCTGACCGCGATTGTCGCCGCCATGCTTGCGGCGCTGGTCGAGGCGCCCGTGGCAGCAGCGGCGAGGACGATGTCGGCGGCACCCTGCCCGGCTGCGGTCGCGGCACCGACACCGGCTGCGCTGACCGCAACGGTCGCGGCGCCCCGGGTGGCGACGATGCTGGCGCCAGCCGCAGCGGCGCTGACCGCGATGGTGCCCGCGGCGGCAGCAGCCTGAATGGAGGCGCCCGTGCCACTGGCGGTAACGGTGACAGCGCCTGCGCCGCTTGCGGCGGCCGTGGCGGCCCCGGCGCCCTGCGCCGTGACGGCAATGGCCGCATCGGCCGTCGAGCTGGTGAGGGAGAGGCCCGCGCCGCTGGCCGTGACGGCGATGGCGGCGGACCCGGCTGCGGCGCCTGTCGCGGCGCCCGTCGAGGCCGCGCTGACCGCGATGTCCGCAGCGCCAGCGCCAGCGGCGGTAGCGGCGCCTTGGCCCGCCGTGGTGACGACGATGGCCGCGGTCCCGGCGCCCGCGGCGGTGGCCGCGCTCGCGGCGGCGGCAGTGACGGCAACATCGGCATTGCCAACCGCGGCGCGGGTCGAAGCGCCCGTGCCCTGCGCGGTGACGGCGATCGTGC
>JALOTH010000204.1 GCA_025458035.1 Rhodospirillales bacterium | reverse complement strand
TGGACTTGACGATGTAGGCGCGGGCGGTGTCGGTGGCGATCCCCATGATCGCGAACAGCGGCACCGCCGCCACCGCCATGAAGATGGCGACGCCGCCGCCGCGCTCGGCGCCGAGCGTCCGCAAGCGCCTGCGGCAACGGCTGACGAACGGTTCCAATACCCCGCGGCCGGTGGCAGGCGCGGGCAAGAACAGGCGCATGGTTCCCCACGAAGGCAAGAAGACCCCCGTCCATGCTATTCTATTGCCCATCTCTGGCAACAGAAACGAATGCTTGTACTTTGCCGGCATTTTCCAAAGCCGGGCATCCGGCATTGCATCTGGCGACGGCTTGCGGGCGGGTTCGAGCAGCTGGCGGAACGCCGGCGCGGGCGGCTTAACCAGGGTCAGGGCGGGGGCCAGCGCGCGGAGCGCCGGGCACCGGCACCGGGGGCGCGCAGGCAGCGCACCAGCAGCGGGTGCGGCGCGATGCGCTCGACATTTCTAGCAAAACGTGTTAATCATACACGATACACGCTTAACGGGCTGAATCGGGCAAGGCGCGTCGGAGAGCGCCGCGGCAGCTGGAGGAGGATCGCCAGGGTGCAAGCAATGGCGACGCGCTCAGGGTGCGCGAACGACGCGGCGGCCGGAATGGCGAGTTGGCGCCGCGGCGGCGCAGGCCTCGGCAGGGCGGTGATGGCGGTGCTCCCGCCGATGGCGCTGCTTCCGCCGATGGCGCTGCTTCCGCCGATGGCGCTGCTTCCGCCGATGGCGCTGCTCCCGCCGATGGCGCTGCTCTCGCTGCTGGTGCTGTCGGCGTCGCCGGGCCGAGCCGCCGGCGGGGCCGAAGGCGCTGCCGGAGCGGTCGCCGATCATGGTGCGGCCGCCGGAGATCAGCTCCCCGCGCTCGTCGCGCTGCCGATCGGGAGTCCGCTCACCGCGCTGAGCGGCGGCGGCCAGTCGCTCACCTGCGTGCAGACGCCGGTGGCGATCGACGCCGCGGGGCGAACCGGGGTGCTGGCGCCGCAAGTGGGCGTCACCGTCATCCGCGGCAGCGCCGTGCCAAGCCCCAGCCTGGCCTGGGTGGTGGTGCCCACGGGCCAGACGGCGGGCGACGGCCGGGTCGCCGTCACCGTCTGCACGCCGACGCGCTGAGCGCGCCGACGGACGGCGAGACATGGGCCACCGGAAGAACGACGGGGAAGAACGACGGTGGAGAGAGAGCTGGTGGTTTGGCCGAGACGGAGAGTCCGGTGGATGTTGAGCCCCATTGTATCATGGCTCTTCCCGCGGGTCGCATACGTCGGAGTCTCGCCAGGGCGATCGCTTGAAGCGGCGGGGGATTCCCACGGCGGCTGATGTGTGATTCATGGAAGGCCTTCTTGATAAGGAGGTCGCCGTGAGCAAGGTATCGCTTCTCGATCATTTCTCTGCGCTTGAGGATCCGCGGCAGGCGTGGAAGGTGCTGTATCCGCTTTCGGAGATCCTGCTGGTCGTCCTGTGCGGGACGATGGCCGGGGCGGAGGATTTCGTCGAGATTGAGCGTTGGGCGAACAAGAAGCTCGCCTTTCTGCGCCGGCTGCGGCCCTTCGCCAACGGCATTCCGTCGCACGACACGCTCAACGACGTCATGAACGCGCTGCCGGCGTCGCTGTTTTCCGAGTGCTTCATCGCCTGGGTCGAGGCGTTGCGAACGGGCGATCTCGACATCGTCGCCATCGACGGCAAGACCTCGCGGCGCGCTCATGCCCCAGGTGAGCGGCCGTTGCATCTCGTCTCCGCCTGGGCCAGCCGCCAGCGCCTGGTGCTCGGCCAAGAGGCGGTTGCCGGCAAGAGCAACGAGATCACCGCCATCCCGCTCCTGCTCGAGCGGCTCGAACTGAAGGGCGCGCTGGTCACCATCGACGCCATCGGCTGCCAACGCGACATCGCCGAGGCCATCGCCGCCAAGGGCGCCGACTACCTGCTTGCGCTGAAAAGCAACTGGCCGACGTTGGCCGAGGAGGTGCAGCTGTTCTTCGCGGCCGACCCTGGCGAGACCATCGAGAGCCATGACACCACCGACGGCGGCCACGGCCGCATCGAGGTCCGCCGCCACCGCGTCTGCCACAGCGTCGACTGGCTCACCGGCAACCGGCGCTTCCCCGGCGAGCCGCGCTTTCCCAACCTCGCCATGGTCGCCATGGTCGAAAGCACCGTCGAGCGCGACGGCAAGACCACCACCGCCAGGCGCTACTACCTCTCCTCAGCCAAGCTCTCCGCCGAACAGTTCGCCCGCGCCGTCCGCGCCCACTGGGGCATCGAAAACCGCGTCCACTGGGTCATGGACGTCCTCTTCCATGACGACCTCATGCGACTTCGAACCGAACACGGGCCGGCCAACATGGCAACCGTTCGCCGCTTCGCCCTCAACCTCATCCGCGCCATCAAAGACAAGGCAAGCCTCAAAGTCCGCCGCAAAACCGTCGCCTGGGACGACGACTACCTCCTCAACGCCATCACCGAAACCGCACCCTAACCTTCAAGCGAGTCCCCTGGGCCGTTAACGACTGCCCGCCTCTCAGAGGCGCACGCGTGGCGCAGACGGATCCGCCCGGTCCGTCAGTCCTTTCGTTGCCCGGGCACCCCAGGGGCGGGCGCGGCTGGAGTGCACACTCTCCGGGTGAGAGCGGCCCAGGGGGCGGTGCCGAAACCGACGGGTCGAGTTGTTGCTGACCCAGGGCTCCGAATCCAAGTCATAGGGAGGCGGATGACAAGAGGCTTTGGAGGTAGCTGGTTGACCATCCTGCGATTTTGCATGACTTGATGGATCGTCGGTTGTTTGCGGCGCGCACGAGGTTGAGGGCGAAGCGGCGAACGGTTGCCATGTTGTGGGCGCCGTGGCCTTTGCGCAGCCGGGACTGGTCGTCGCCGAAGGTGACGTCGAGCACCCAGTGCAGGCGGCATAGCGCCCGGAAAGCGCGATTACCCCCGAGCCAGTCGACCTCCCGGAGCACGCTCGTGCGCCGCTCTTCGATGCGGCCGTGGCCCTTGTCGAGGTCGACCTGGGTCTCGAGGCCGTGCGCTGTCGAGGTCGACCTGGGTCTCGAGGCCGTGCGCCCGCGCCGCGGTCATGGCTGCGACGCGAGGTCCTGCCGTCGAGCGCCACCAGATCGGCCTTCTCCGGCCACCTTTCGCACACCCAGTCGGCGAAGGCCCCGGCGAGCAGCGCCGGGTTGATGCGGTTCATCAAGATGGTGAGCCAGCGCTCGCCTGGAACGCCATGCTCGTACGGGAGGTGCTCGCGGAGAAAGCCGAGATGCGCCGCGCCCCAGGCGGCAATGTCC
>JALOTH010000093.1 GCA_025458035.1 Rhodospirillales bacterium | reverse complement strand
ATCCGCGATTGCGGAAATAGATGACGAGGATGGCAAGGCCGATCGCCGCCTCCGCCGCCGCCACGGTGAGCACGAACATGGCAAAGGTGAAAAAGTTCAAGTAAGCCATGAAGCGAGGAATACTGGGATCATGGTGCATGTAGCCGATGGAGTAGATGTGCACCATTGCCGAAACGACGGTGACAACCGCCATCATCACCGCGCTCAAGGTATCGACGCGCAGCGCCCATGACACCTCGAAGGCGCCGGAATCCATCCAGGTGAACAGGGTGACGACATAGGGCTCGCGCCCGCCGGCGACGTCAAAAAAGACGACGAGAGCCGCCAGCATCGAGAGGACGAGTGCGCCGCAGGTGATCGCCTGCGCCAGTTGGTCGACCTTGTGCTTGGCGTGCTTATCGTGCGGCGAGGCGAACGCGAGGAGGCCGCCGAGAATGGCGCCGATGAGCGGCAGCAGGACGACGGCGACGACCATGGGCGTTTCTCACCCTTTCATCAGGTTGATGTCTTCGACAGCGATCGATCCGCGATTGCGGAAATAGATGACGAGGATGGCAAGGCCGATCGCCGCCTCCGCCGCCGCCACGGTGAGCACGAACATGGCAAAGACCTGGCCCACCAGATCGCCGAGGGTGGCGGAAAAGGCGACGAGATTGATGTTGACCGCGAGCAGCATCAACTCCACCGACATCAGAATGATGATGACGTTCTTGCGGTTGAGAAAGATCCCGAAAATGCCGGTGGCAAACAGAATCGCCGCCACCGTCAGGAAGTGGCCGAGGCCGATCGTCAGCATCAGAGCACGCCTTTGCCGCTCGGAACTTTGTGCAGCGTTATGGAGTCTTCCGGACGGCGCGCCACTTGTTGCGCGATATCCTGGCGTCGCACTCCGGGGCGGTGGCGGAGCGTTAGCACAATCGCGCCGATCATGGCAATCAGCAGGATGATGCCCGAAGCCTGGAACAGGTAGAGATAGTGGGTGTAGATGAGCAGCCCGAGCGCCCGCGTGTTGCTAACCTGCGCTGGATCGGGCATGGCGGCGATCAGCGAGCCCGACGCTCCGGGCGCCAACGACCAACCGGCCAGCACGGCGATCAGCTCGACAAGGAGGATCAGGCCGACCAGCCCGCCGATCGGCAGATATCGGATGAACCCCTGCCGCAGCTCGGCGAAGTTGATATCGAGCATCATCACGACGAACAGAAACATCACCGCGACCGCGCCGACGTAAACGACGATCAGGATCATCGCGAGAAATTCGGCCCCCAGCAGCACGAACAGGCCGGCGGCATTGAAAAACGCCAGGATCAAGAACAGCACCGAATGCACCGGGTTCCGCGCCGAGATCACCATGACCCCGGAGATCACCGCAATGCCGGCGAACAGATAAAAGGCGAGCCCCTGCACGATCATGGCTCAGGTCCCAAAAAAATGTCACAGGGGGCAGAAGGGAAGGCGGTTCCCGCGCGGCCCGATTTTCGTTCGTTGTTTTTTGCCGATCGCGCGCCGGCCGTCAACGGTTGACGGCCGGAATTCTCAACGCATCAGCGGTAGCGGGCATCCTTGGCGAGGCTGGCAGCAATCTCCGCTTCCCAACGGTCACCGTTCGCTAACAATCTTTCCTTGTCGTAGATCAGCTCTTCGCGCGTCTCGGTGGCAAACTCAAAGTTTGGGCCTTCCACGATGGCATCCACCGGGCAAGCTTCCTGACACAAGCCGCAATAGATACACTTCAGCATGTCGATATCATAACGGGTCGTTCGTCGACTGCCATCCTCGCGCGGCTCCGCCTCGATGGTGATCGCTTGCGCCGGACAGATGGCCTCGCAGAGCTTGCAGGCGATGCACCGCTCCTCGCCATTGGGATAGCGCCGCAGCGCATGCTCGCCGCGGAAGCGCGGACTGAGCGGGCCTTTCTCGAACGGATAGTTGAGCGTGACTTTCGGCCGAAACATGTATCGCCAAGTCAGCGACAGCCCGGAGACCAGTTCCGACAGCGCCATGGCGCGGGCGGTGCGTTCAAAGAACCCCATAGCCACTCACCCCTCGTCCATCGAATATCCGTCGCATTCGCCGCCTCGGCTCCGCAACCTCACCGGCCCAGCGGCGCCAAGCCAAAGGCGAGGAGGAAGCCAGCCACCAGCACCACCGCTAACAAAGAGATGGGCAGAAAAACCTTCCAGCCAAGACGCATCAACTGATCATAGCGATAACGCGGCAGCGTCGCCCGCACCCAGATGAATACATAAAGGCAGGCGCAGATCTTCAGAATCAACCAGATCGGCCCGGGAATCCAGGTGAACGGCGCGATCGGCACCGGCGGCAGCCAGCCGCCAAGAAACAGGATCGCCGTCATCGCCGACATCAGGATCATGTTGGCGTACTCGCCGAGGAAGAACAGGGCAAACGTCATCGCCGAATACTCGACGTTGTATCCGGCAACCAGTTCCGCCTCCGCCTCGGGAAGGTCGAATGGATGACGATTGGTTTCCGCCAGCGCCGAGATGAAGAAGATCACCGCCATCGGCAGCAACAGGAACCCGAACCAGTTGAACAGACCATACGGCCCGTCCTGCGCCTTCACGATCTCCGAAAGGTTCAGCGAGCCGACACACAGCAACACCGTGATGATGACGAAGCCCATCGACACTTCGTACGACACCATCTGCGCCGATGAGCGCATGGCGCCCAAAAACGCGTACTTCGAGTTGCTCGCCCAGCCGGCCATGATGATGCCGTAGACGCCGAGCGATGAAATCGCGAACAGATACAGGATGCCGACATTGATGTCGGCGATGACGAGGCCGGCGTCGAACGGAATCACCGCCCAAGCAACCAGCGAGAGAACGAACGTAATCATCGGGGCGATGACGAATACCGCCCGGTTCGCCCGCGCCGGGATGACCGTTTCCTTCAGGAACAACTTGGCGCCATCGGCCAGCGGCTGCAGCAAGCCGAAGGGGCCGACGACGTTCGGCCCCTTGCGCAATTGCATGGCGGCAATCACCTTGCGTTCCGCCAGCGTCAGGTAGGCGACGCCAACCAGCAGCGGCACCACCACGATGAGGATCTGCAGCACGATCCAGACCGTCGGCCACAGATATTGCGTCCAGATTTCAGCCATCGGTGCCGGTCTTCTTCTGCGGCGGAGTGGTGAACGCCGCGACGCATTCCGCCATCGTCGGCGAGGCGCGGCAGATCGGATTGGTGACGTAGAAGTTGCCGATGGACGAGCGCAACGGCGTGTCGGCAATGGGCGCCATCCGCCCGAACGCCGCCCAGGGCGCCGACATGACCACCCCCGCGTCGGCGAAGAGCGGATTGGCCGCGATCAAGCGCTGCCGCACCGCTGCCGCCGTGTCCACGGGCAAGGTGCGGCCGAGCGCCGCCGACAGGGCGCGCACGATCCGCCAGTCCTCCCGCGCCTCGCCGGGCGGCGCAGTGGCGGCGAGGCTCTGCTGCACGCGCCCCTCCGTATTCACGTAGGTCGCCGCTTTTTCGGTGTAAGCGGCGCCGGGAAGAATGACATCGGCGCGGCGGGCGCCGGCATCCCCTGTGTGCCCCTGATAGATCACAAACGCCGAGCCGAGGCGGCTCGTATCGAACTCGTCGGCGCCGAGCAGGTAGACGACGTCAAGATCCCCCGCGCCGGCGCCATCCAGGATGGCCGCGGTATCCCGACCGCCCGGCCCCGGGACGAACCCGAGGTCGAGGCCACCGACCCGCGCGGCGGCGGTGTGCAGCACATTAAATCCGTTCCAGCCTTCCTCTCCGTCGGCGATGCCCGCGACCATTCCCGTCGCCTCGGCGATCGCTCGCGCCACCGCCAGCAGGGCCTCGCCGTCGGGGCGGATCAGCGCGCCCTGACCCAAGATCAGCATCGGCCGCTTGGCGGCGGCGAGCACGCCTGCCCAGGGGTGTTCACCACCAAGGATGGCCGACAACAGCCGCGGATCGTCGCCCAACGTCTCATAGCGATAGGTCAGGTCGACGGTCTCGCCGATCAGCGCCACGGCAAAGCCGCCGCGCCGCCA
This sequence comes from Rhodospirillales bacterium, assembly GCA_025458035.1. Taxonomy (GTDB): domain Bacteria; phylum Pseudomonadota; class Alphaproteobacteria; order Rhodospirillales; family Defluviicoccaceae; genus Defluviicoccus. The sequence continues at coordinate 7,392 of JALOTH010000093.1, read as the reverse complement.
GCGCTTGCGCAGCCGGGCGTTGATGATCGGCGCCTCCCAGCGCGGGTTGGTCCCGATCAGCAGGCAGGCATCCGCCGCTTCGATGCCGGCGATCGTCGTGTTGAACAGATAACTGACACGCGGCAGCGGCGACAGCCGCGCGCCATCCTGCCGGCAATCCAGATTGGCGCTGCCGAGGCTTGCCATCAGGTCCTTGAGCAGGATCATCGCCTCGCAGTCAACCAGATCGCCGGCGATGGCGGCGATGCGCTCGCCGGCGACGCCATCGAGACGGCGGGCGATGGCGGCGAAAGCTTCGTTCCAGCTCACCGGCCGCAGCTTGCCATTTTCCCTGACGTAAGGCCGGTCCAGCCGTTGCCGGCGCAATCCATCGAGGGCAAAGCGCGTCTTGTCGGAGATCCACTCCTCGTTCACGCTCTCATTCAGCCTGGGCAGGATGCGCAAGACCTCGTTGCCGCGGGCGTCGATGCGAATATTGCTGCCCACGGCGTCCATGACATCGATGGACTCGGTCTTCGTCAGCTCCCACGGCCTCGCGACGAACGCGTATGGCTTGGAGGTCAGGGCACCCACCGGACACAGGTCGATGAGATTGCCGGACATTTCCGAGGCCAGCGCCTGCTCGACGTAGGTGCCGACCTCCATGTGCTCGCCGCGACCGGTCGCACCCAGTTGCGGAACACCGGCAATCTCGGTGGCAAAGCGAATGCACCGCGTGCAGTGGATGCACCGGGTCATCACGGTTTTCACCAGCGGTCCGAGGTTCTTGTCCTCGACGGCGCGCTTGCCCTCCGTGTAGCGGCCACGATCGAAACCGTAGAAAATCGCTTGGTCCTGCAGATCGCATTCCCCGCCCTGATCGCAGATCGGGCAATCGAGAGGGTGATTGATCAGCAGAAACTCCATGACGCCGCGGCGGTCGTTGTGGACCGCTTCGGTCGCCGTTTCGATCTCCATGCCATCGGCAGCCGGCATTGCGCACGACGCGATCGGTTTCGGCGAGCCCCTCATGCGTACCAGACACATGCGGCAGTTGCCGGCGATGGAAAGCCGTTCATGAAAGCAGAAGCGCGGGATTTCGATGCCGACGGCTTCGCACGCCTGCAGGATCGTCAGACCCGCCGGCACCTCCACCTCAACGCCGTCGATGGTCAGCTTTGGCATCGCTCCCTCATGCCGCCTCGCGCTCGGCAGCACGCCGGCGCTCTTCGATTCGCCGTTCCAGTTCGGGACGGAAATGGTTGATCAAGCCTTGTATCGGCCAAGCCGCGGCGTCGCCGAGCGCACAGATGGTGTGCCCCTCCACCTGCTGCGTGACCTGCTTAAGAACGTCGATCTCCTCGACGCGCGCCCGCCCATCGACAAGCCGCTCCATCATCCGCCACATCCAGCCGGTACCCTCGCGGCACGGCGTGCACTGGCCACAGCTTTCGTGCTTGTAGAACTTCGCCAGGCGCGCGATCGCCTTCACCACGTCGGTGGACTTGTCCATGACCATGACGGCGGCGGTGCCGAGGGCGGTTTTCGCCGACTGCAACGAATCGAAATCCATGCGCACCGTTTCACAGACCGACTTCGGGATCAACGGCACCGACGAACCGCCGGGAATGACCGCCAGCAGATTGTTCCAGCCGCCCCGCACCCCGCCCGCGTGCCGCTCGATCAAATCCTTGAGCGGAATGCCCAGCTCCTCTTCGACCGTGCAGGGGTTATTGACGTGACCGGATATGTTGAACAGCTTGGTTCCAGCGTTTTTCGGCCGGCCGAGGCTCGCGAACCACTCGCCGCCGCGGCGGAGAATGGTCGGCACGACCGCAATCGTTTCCACGTTGTTGACGGTCGTCGGACATCCGAACAGACCCACATTCGCCGGAAACGGCGGCTTCAGGCGAGGCTGTCCTTTCTTGCCCTCGATGCTCTCGATCAGCGCCGTCTCTTCGCCACAGATGTAGGCGCCGGCGCCGCGATGAATGAAGATGTCGAACCGCCAGCCCGACCGGCAGGCATCCGCACCAATCAATCCGGCCGCGTAGGCCTCATCAATGGCCCGCTGCAGGGCTTCCGCCTCACGGAAGAACTCGCCGCGGATGTAGACGTAAGCGGTGTGCGCCCCCATGCCGACGCCGGCGAGCAGGCATCCCTCGATCAACTTGTGGGGCTCGTGCCGCAGGATCTCGCGGTCCTTGCAGGTGCCGGGCTCCCCTTCGTCCGCGTTGATGACGAGGTAATGGGGGCGTTGCGGGTGCACCTCCTGCGGCATGAACGACCATTTGATGCCGGTGATGAACCCGGCGCCACCGCGCCCGCGCAGACCCGACGTGCGCACCTCATCGACGATCCACGTCCGGCCACGCACCACCAGGTCCTTGGTCCGATCCCAATCGCCGCGCCCTTGCGCGCCATCAAGCCAGGGGCTGTCGTACCCGTAAACGTTGGTAAAAATGCGGTCCTGATCACGCAGCATCAGTGGCCTCCACCCGATACGCGATGGGGTACCGTCTTCGCCCAAGGCGCCGACGTCAACGAGGTCAGGCCGTCAACGGGCTCCGATGACCGGCGGCCAATCTGCGAACCGGCCGGCGGATGTTCGCCGGCCTTGAGCGCGCGCAGCACTCGCTCGATCGTCTCCGGCGATAAATCCTCGTAGTAGTCATCGTCGATTTGCACCACCGGTGCGTTGACGCAGGCGCACAGGCACTCAACCTCGGACAGCGTGAACAGCCGGTCAGCGGTGGTTTCGCCGACACCGATTCCGAGCTCGTCCCGACACGCCGCGAGGATTTCGTCGGAACCGCGCAGCCAGCACGACAAATTCGTGCAGACCTGCACGTGATGCTTGCCGATCGGCTTCAGGTTGTACATCGTATAAAAGGTCGCAACCTCGTAGACACTGATCGGCGGGATGTCGAGCACGGCGGCAACGTGATCCAAAGCCGCCGGCGGCAACCAGCCGCCATTCTGGCGTTGCGCCAGGTCCAGCAACGGCATCACCGCACTCTGCTGCCGGCCCGGCGGATAGTTGGCGATGATCGCCCTCGCCCGCTCCATGTTCTCCGCGGTGAACGCGAACGCCGCCTCATCCCCGCCAATCACGCCACCGCCACTCATCGGTCGATCTCCCCGAAGACGATATCCAGCGACCCCAGCACCGCCACCGCGTCCGCCAGCATGTGGCCACGGCACAGGTGATCCATCGCCTGCAAGTGGGCGAAGCCCGGCGGGCGGATCTTGCAGCGGTACGGCCGGTTGGTGCCATCCGAGACAAGATAAACCCCAAACTCCCCTTTCGGCGCTTCGACGACGGTGTAGGTTTCCCCCGCTGGCACGTGATAGCCCTCGGTGAACAGCTTGAAGTGATGGATCAGCGCTTCCATCGACGACTTCATTTCCTCGCGCGGCGGCGGCGAGATCTTGCGGTCATCGGACTTCACCGGCCCCGGCGGCAGCTCGCGCAGGCATTGGTTGATGATCTTCAGGGACTCGCGCAACTCATACAGCCGCACCAAATAGCGATCGTAGCAATCGCCATGCTTGCCGGTCGGCACATCAAAATCCATGCGGTCATAAACGTCATAGGGCTGCGCCTTGCGCAAATCCCATGGCACGCCACAGGCGCGCAGGTTCGGCCCGCTGAAGCCCCAATTCAGCGCGTCTTCCTTGCTGATCGCCCCGATGTCGACGGAACGCTGCTTGAAGATGCGGTTTTCCGTGAGCAGCGCTTCCATGTCATCGAGAAACTCCGGAAACTTCTCCGCCCAATCGGCGATGTCCTCGGCAAGTCCGTCCGGCATGTCCTGCGAAACGCCACCCGGCCGGAAATAGTTCATGTGCAAGCGGGCGCCACAGACGCGTTCGCAAAACTCCATCAGCCGCTCGCGCTGCTCGAATCCCCACAACATCGGTGTCATCGCGCCGATATCCATGGCGAATGCGCAAATCGTGAACACATGGTTCAGCACCCGGCCGATCTCCGCATACAAGACCCGCAGATACTGGCCGCGCAGCGGCGGCGTGATGCCGAGAAGCTTCTCGACGGCCAGGGCGAACGCATGCTCCTGGTTTTGCGGCGCGACGTAATCGAGTCGGTCAAAATAGGGTACGGCCTGAACGTATGTCTTGTATTCGATCAGCTTTTCCGTGCCGCGGTGCAACAATCCGACGTGCGGGTCGGCGCGGTCGATGACCTCGCCATCCATTTCGAGAACGAGCCGCAGCACGCCGTGCGCCGCCGGATGCTGCGGCCCGAAATTGAGGGTGAAATTCTTGATTTGCGTCTCGGCCATTCAACCGCGCCTCTCGGCCTTCTCGTCGCCCGGCAGCGCCAGCGCCGCGCCTTCCCATGGGCTCATGAAATCGAAATTCCGAAAATCCTGGGAAAGTTTGACCGGTTCGTAAACGACCCGCTTCAATTCGTCGTCGTAGCGAACCTCGACGTAACCCGTCAGCGGGAAGTCCTTGCGCAGCGGGTGCCCGTCAAAGCCATAATCGGTCAGGATCCGCCGCAGGTCGGGATGATCCCGGAAATAGACGCCAAACAGATCCCAGGTTTCGCGTTCCCACCAGTTGGCGCTGGCAAAAATGCCGGTGACGGTTGGCACCGGCGTCACCTCATCGGTCGTCAGCCGCACCCTGATCCGCGAGTTGTTGACCAGGCTCAGCAAATGATAAACCACATCGAAACGCTCTTCGCGTTCCGGATAATCGACCCCGCAGACATCCATCAATTGCGCAAACTTGGTGTTCACATCGTCGCGAAGAAACGTCAAGACACGGGCGATCGCGTCACGCGCCACGTCGATGGTCAATTCTCCCCCATCGACGCGGACCGCCAATACCGCTTCCGGCAACCGAAGCTGTACGTATTCGCCCAGTTCCAGCAGTGCCGTGGTCATACCTTGCTCCTGCCCCGCGAAAGCGACCGCATCCCGCTCATCCCGCCTCGGCGGCGCTAGCGCCACAACGTCCCGGTCCGCCGGATCTTTTTCTGCAACTGGAGAATGCCGTAGACGAGCGCCTCCGCCGTCGGGGGACATCCCGGCACGTAGACATCGACGGGCACGACGCGGTCACAACCGCGGACGACCGAATAGGAATAATGATAGTAGCCGCCGCCGTTGGCGCACGAGCCCATGGAAATCACATACCGCGGCTCGGCCATCTGGTCGTAAACGCGGCGGAAGGCCGGCGCCATCTTGTTGGTCAGCGTACCGGCGACGATGATCACGTCGGACTGCCGGGGACTTGGCCGCGGCACCACGCCGAAGCGATCGAGATCGTAGCGGCTGACGTAGGCGTGCATCATCTCGATGGCGCAGCAGGCGAGGCCGAACGTCATCGGCCACAACGAACTCGCCCGCGCCCAGTTGACGAGGTTGTCGACCTGGGTCAGCAGAAAGCCTTTTTCCTGGACGGCATCATTGACCCCACGCCACAGCCGGTCGATTTCCGCCGGCGGCGGCAGCGTAAGGTCTGCGCGATCTACGCCCGACATGGCTACTCCCAATCCAAAGCACCCTTACGCCACTCATATATGAAGCCGACGGTGAGCACTGCCAGGAAAATGAACATCGACCAGAAACCGAAGGCGCCGATCTCGCCGAGCGCAACCGCCCACGGAAACAGAAACGCCACTTCCAGATCGAAGATGATGAACAGGATCGCCACAAGATAAAATCGGACGTCGAATTTCCCGCGGCTGTCCTCGAACGGATCGAAGCCGCATTCGTAAGCGGCATTCTTGCCGAGGTCCGGCTTTTCACCGCCGACCAGATAGGAGGCGGCGACGATGATGGCGGCCAGCGCGATCGCGATGCCAAGAAAGATCAGGATCGGCAGGTACTCAGCGATCAGCGCATTCATGGCGACTCCATTGACGGCTTGCCGTTACGGCCGCCTGCGCTGGGCTCCGCGGGGGCATCAGCGACTTCGGGCACGCAGGCCACCGGCGCTGGCGGGAGTGACGGGACTCGAACCCGCGGCCTCTGGCGTGACAGGCCAGCGCTCTAACCGACTGAGCTACACCCCCGGGGCGAGCCGGAGTTCCGACAAGGTGCGTTGACTTACCCCCCGTCCCCCCCGCTGTCAAGCTGCGCACTGGCAATGCAAAGCATCGTGCGATCGGCGTCAGCCACGCCATGCCGGGCAGCCCGTCCGTGACCGTCGTCACCCTCCGATGGCGGCCCGCCACAGTCCTCGTTGCACCGCTAACCGCCAGCATCGACGATCTGTGGCTGTCGACATCGCGGCGCATCGACACCACTGGCAACAGCGGCTGACCAAAATCGAAAAGACCCCCGATCCAGCCAAGCAGGGATACGGGGGTCTATATGCAGGTCAAAGCCTGCGCTCGATCAAATCGAGTATAGTCTTGGGCTTTGGTGAGCTGCGCCGGTGCCAAGGGGCCGGCAACACTTTGCTCGTCGGGTGGCGTTATCGGGATCCTGGGGTCTCCTTCCTGTTGATTACCGAGAGAAGTATGACTCGTTTTCTTCGGCTGGTCAACAAAGCAGCGCCCGACGTTGGTGCCCAAAATTCCAGCGCAGCAGCCTTGCCCGCCGCCTGCAACCCCGCTAGCGTCCCCCAGGCGCGTTTCGTTCCGAGCCCCCTGTCGCAGCTGGAAGACCCCCGACATGATCAAAACCGCGTTGAGAACATTGGCGGTCTGCGTTCTGAGCATGGCCGTCGCGGTCATCGCGGCCGCCGCGCCAGCGGGTCCGACGGCGACCATCGACGCCTTGCATCACGCACTCCTCGAAACCATGAAACAGGGCGGCAAGCTCGATGCCAGGGCACGCTACGAGAGGCTGTCGCCGATCGTCGGGGCGACTTACGATTTCGAGCGGATGGTCGCCATCATCGCCGGGCCGGTGTGGGGGAGGAGCGATGGCGCCGAACAGCAGGCGGCGGTCGAGGCTTTCCGCCGTTACAGCGTCGCCAACTACGCTTCGCGTTTTAAGGAGTATACCGGCGAGCAGTTCGAGATCCTCGGCGAACGGCCAGGCGTGCGCGACCTGATTGTCGTCGAAACCAAGCTTGTCCGCAGCGACGGCCCGCCGGTGTCCATCAACTACATCTTTGAACAGCGGGACGGCGACTGGCAGGTGATCGACGTGCTCGCCGAGCGCGCCATCAGCGAACTGGCCCTCCGCCGGTCCGAATTCGCACAGACGCTGAAGGATGGCGGTCTGGGCGGTCTGACAGCGATCCTGAACGTCAAGGCTGACGAGATGCTGGCGAAGTAAGCCCGATCCCGGCAACGTTTCCCCTCCTCCAAACACCCTGCCGCGCCGACTCGCGCTCCCGGCAATGGCGGATCGGACCCTGCCCCGATTGTGGCGTGGGTGGCGGGGGAGTGCGCGCCGTCACAGCGGCGGCGGCGAAATCGGTCTAGGC
>JALOTH010000092.1 GCA_025458035.1 Rhodospirillales bacterium | reverse complement strand
TCTACCGCGTCGATAATTCTGGCGACAGGATCACCGAGGTGGTGGGCGGCGGCACCGACGCCGTCGAAAGCGGGATCAGCTACACGCTCGCCGCCTTCGTCGAGAACCTGACGCTGACCGGCGCCGCCAAGATCAACGGCACCGGCAACGAGCTGGCGAACGCCCTTATCGGCAACACCGGCAAGAACGTGCTGGACGGCAAGGCTGGCGACGATACGCTGACCGGCGCCATCGGCAACGACACGCTGAAGGGCGGCGACGGCAATGACACGCTGACCGGCGGCATCGGCGCCGACAACCTGACCGGCGGCAAGGGCGCCGATCGCTTCGTCTACAACACCGTGGCTGACAGCGGCGTGAAGGCGAACAAGGAGCCGATCGATACCATCACCGACTTCAAATCGGGCGAGGACTTGATCGACCTCACCGCCTTTGGCCTCACCAGCATCACCGTCGTCGCCAACGCGTTCTCGGCCGGCGGCAGCCCCGAGGCGCTGCTGAAGAGCGGCATCCTCGGCATCGACTTAGGCGGCAATGGCGTCAGCGACTTCGACATCGCCATGACCGGCCTCAAAACCATCGCCGACAGCGACTTCCTCCTCTGACCCGGCCGGCGTTAAGGGCTTTGCCCGCCGGCATGGGTGTGCTAACCAATCCGCCGTGCCGGTGTGGCGGAACTGGTAGACGCGACGGACTCAAAATCCGTTTCCCGCGAGGGAGTGGGGGTTCGAGTCCCTTCACCGGCACCAGCGGCTCGTGGCGAGCGCGCAAGGAACAGGCCTCCGCGAAACTTCCGCTCCACGCGGCGTCGCCGGCGGTCGCGCTTGGTAGCCGTCAACGGGAACCGGTGGCGCAGCGGCGATCGCTCAATGAACGCAACGCGCCGCAGCCCGCAGCGGCGGGCGTTACCGGCGCACCCGCAGCTTCGACGATGAACCTCCGCAGCGAACGCCGCCGCTCAGCCCTGGCGGGTCTTGTACCGCGGTTGTTTCTTGTTGATGACGAACAGCCGGCGCTTGCGGCGAACGACGAGGCAATTGCGTTCGCGCGTCTTCGCCGAGCGGATGGAATTGCGAATTTTCACGAGCGCACCTTTTGTTGATCAGCGTTTCGCAAGGCGCGGGAAACTAAGCGCTCGCGCCCGCGATGTCAACCGTATCGCCGACGCGGCGGGCGCCGTCGGGACGGCGATCGACGGCCGGCGCGGCGCTGCTGTGGCCCTGCCGCAACAACGCTGGGGTGTGTTTGTTGCGGCGCAGCAAAACTCTTGCGCGCTGCTGGTAATAATGTTACCTTGGGCCCATGAGAGTCGCGATGGCCTTGTGCGGCCGTGGCCTCTTGGGAGGATCCGACGGGAAGCTGCCTCAACCAGTCCTTTAAGAGGTGTGCAGACATGACCGGATCAGAGACAAAAGCAGTGAACGTGACCAGCCAGCCCCCATCATCGCCGCCGCCGAGCGTCGATCTGTCCCGCCTTGACATTCAGGCGATGACGGCGCGCGCGGCGCAGCTGCGTTCGGCGGAAGCCGCCCGCCTGCTGCGGCAGGCCTGGCTGACCGTCAGCAGCCTGTGGCGCGGACCGCGGCATGCGCTGTCGCCGGCGGCGAAGCGGCGCGAGGTTGCCGGCACTACGGCCTGACTGCGGGGCCTGACGGCGGGGAGCGGCGGCGAGCCAGCGCCGCCGCCTGCCGGCGATCTTGCCGTCACCAGGCGTGATTGATCAGCATGGCGGCGGCGAAGGCGATGAGGATGGCGCCGGTGCCGCGGCTGATCCACATCTGCGCCGTCGCATTCGCCAGCCAGTGGCGGGCACGGTCGGCAAACCAGACGAGGCCGGCCTGCCAGGCAACGTTGATCGCGATCAGCGCGGTCGACAGCACCGTGAGTTGTGCGGTGATGCGGCCGTGTCCGATGGCGATGAAGTTCGGATACAACGCAAAAAACAGCACGATGACCTTCGGGTTGAGCACGTTCGTCAGCATGGCGTGGCGCAAGCAGACGGCGGGCGGCAGAGCCTGTCCCGAGCCGGCGAGGGCAAGCCGGCCCGTCGCCCGCAGCCCCTGCCAGCCGAGCCAGGCGAGGTAGGCGGCGCCGGCCACCGCGATCATCGTGAACAGCGTCGGCGACGAAGCGATCACGGCGGTGATGCCGACGGCGGCGAGGACGGTGTGGACGAGCAGACCGAGCTGCACGCCAAGGACGGCGGCGAGCCCGGCTCGGGCGCCCGAGGCGAGCGCCGAGCGCAGGATGACCAGCGTGTCGGGTCCCGGCGAGACGACGATGGCGGCGGCGGCGAGGGCGAAGGCGCCGAGCGTCGCCGGCTCGACAGCCAAGGTCACGGCGATACCTTCGGCCCGAGCATGTCGGCGGGCCGGACCCAGCGGTCGAAGTCCTCGGCGGAGACGAGACCGAGGGCAACCGCCGCCTCCTTCAGATCCGTTCCCTCGGCATGGGCCTTTTTCGCGATGCGCGCCGCCGCGTCATAGCCGATGTGCGGGGTAAGCGCGGTCACCAGCATCAGCGAGCGGTTCAGCAGCTCGGCGATGCGCTCGCGATCGGCTTCGAGGCCGATCAGGCAGTGATCGACGAAACTGTGCGCCGCGTCCGTCAGCAGCCGGATCGACTGCAACACGTTATGGATGATCACCGGCTTGAACACGTTCAGCTCAAACTGGCCGCAGGCGCCGGCGAAGGTGACCGCCGCGTGGTTGCCGAACACCTGCACGCAGACCTGGGTCATCGCTTCGCACTGCGTCGGGTTGATCTTTCCCGGCATGATCGACGAGCCGGGCTCGTTCGCCGGCAGGATCAGTTCCGCAAGGCCGCAGCGTGGCCCCGAGCCGAGCAGGCGGATGTCGCTGGCGATCTTGAACAGGGCCGCCGCCGTCGTGTTCAGCGCGCCGGACGCCTCCACCAGCGCCTCGTGTCCGGCCAGCGCGGCAAACCGGTTGGCGGCGGGGCGGAAGGGCAGGCCGGTGATCGCCGCCACCTCGGCGGCGAAGCGTTCGGCGAAGGCGGGATGGGCGTTGAGGCCGGTGCCAACGGCGGTGCCACCCTGGGCGAGGGCATAAAGGCGCGGCAGCCCGCTCTCGATCGCGGCGATCGCCAGCTCCACCTGCGCCGCGTAGCCGGAGAACTCCTGTCCCAGGGTCAACGGCACCGCGTCCTGCAGGTGGGTGCGGCCGATCTTGACCAGGTGGTCGAAGGCGCGCGCCTTGCCGGCGAGCGATCGCTGCAGCTTGCGCAGGGCGGGAAGCAGCCGCTCGACGAGTTCCGTTGCCGCCGCGATGTGCATCGCCGTCGGAAACGAGTCGTTGGATGATTGGCCACGGTTGACGTGGTCGTTGGGGTGCACCGGGTCCTTAGCGCCGATGACGCCGCCGAGCCGTTCGATCGCCCGGTTGGCGATGACCTCGTTGGCGTTCATGTTGGTCTGCGTGCCGGAGCCGGTCTGCCAGACGACGAGGGGGAAATGGGTGTCCCACTGGCCGGCGATGACCTCGTCGGCGGCGGCGGCGATCGCCTCGCCGATGCGCGCGTCGAGTTCGCCCAAGGCGACGTTGGCCACCGCCGCCGCCTTCTTCTGCACGCCGAAGGCGCGGATCAGCGGCAGCGGCATGCGCTCGCCACCGATGCGAAAATTGCGAAGCGACCGTTCCGTCTGCGCACCCCAGTAGCGATCGGCGGCAACCTCGACCTCGCCCATGGTGTCGGTCTCGATGCGGGTGGGGACACGGCTGTCGCGGCGGTGCGCCATCGTCGGGGCCTCATGGTAGCGGCTGAAGGTGCCGGGGATCGTGCGAGGGATGTTGGGGCTTCAGCGACCCGCAACGGGCATAAGGTGGGTATTGCCAAGGAAGCGAAGAACCACGGCGAGGGCTTCGTCAAGGTTTTGCTGAAGGCTGCGGCCGCTGCCGGCGCGCGGCTGAAAGCCGTGGTCGCCATCGGCGAGCCAATGAACGGACACAGCCGGCGACAGGGCATAGCCGCTCACCTCGCGGCGATCGCCGAACGGATCGCGCGTTCCCTGCACGATGAGGGCGGGCGTGCGCAGGGTGGCGAGGCCGTCCAGACGCGGCCGCTCCGGCCGGCCCGGCGGGTGAAACGGATAGCCGAGGCCGACGAAGCCGCGAACGCCGGCCGCATCGGCGATCCGGCTGGCGATGCGGCCGCCGAGGGACTTGCCGCCGATGATGAGGCGGCCGGCATCGAAGCCGGCGATCACCGATTGCCAGCAGCGGGCGAGCCCGTCCGGCCGGTCGGGCGGGCGACGCCGGCCGTCGCGCCGGCTGGCCGCCATGTACGGGAACTCGAAGCGGACGACGCGATAGCCGGCCGCCGCCAGTCCGGTGGCGAAAAAGCTCATGAACGGGCTGTCCATCGGTGCCCCGGCGCCATGGGCGAGGCAGACGGTCAGCGCAGCATCGGTTGGCCCGTCGACCAGCAGGGCCGGCATGGCGGGAGGCGATGGCGGCGGCCCCGGTGCAGTTAGCGACTCGTTAATCTTCATTGATCAAAGTTAGCGATTGGCAGCCCTCATCTCGCCATAAATTTTTCACAGTCCGGCATGAGTATGCGCGCGACGATCTTGCCGAAACATTTTCTCCAATATTGCTAAAATCACCACATGCTCGCTACATGTATCGACTTGACGGCGAATCGTAAGGATTTTTCACGGGAGCAGTCACATGCAGAATTTCTCGGCTAATGACCAATACATGTTGGAGTTGATCAATCGGGCGCGCCTCGATCCGGTTGGGGAAGGTCTGCGCCATGGCATTAACCTCAGCGGGACCTCGGCCAAGCAGCCGATCGCGGGAAATAATGCCATCGCCATCGCCGCCGAGAAGCATACGCAGTGGATGATCAGCACCGGAAACTTTTCGCATTACGGCCAGGGCGGCAGTACGCCCTGGGATCGGATGCTGGCGGAGGGCTACCAGTTCAGTGCCGCTGGCGAGAACATCGCCTATACGACTTCCGGAAGTTCGAGTTCCGCGAAAATCGATAGTCTGCATCGGTCATTGTTTCTCAGCAGCGGCCATCGCGCCAACATCCTCAACGATACCTATCGCGAGATTGGCGTCGGCGTCGAGATCAACGGCGCCTATGCCTTCGTTACCGAAGACTTCGGCCGCAGCGGCTCCAGCGTCTTCCTCACCGGCGTGACCTACAACGATCTCAATAGCAACGCGTTCTATACGATCGGCGAAGGCCTCGGGAACATCAAGATTACGGCCGGCGGCGCGACGACGACGAGCGCCGCAGCCGGCGGCTACGCCCTCGCGGTGGCGAGCGGGGCGCTGACCATCACGTTCTCCGACGGTGCCCTCGCCGGCAAGCCGCTCACCGTGCAGGTGCAGATGCCATCGGCCAACGTCAAGGTGGACGTCATCGGCCTCGACGCCATCGCCAGTTCGACGTCGGTCACCCTCGGTGCCAACGTCTCGAAAGGGGTGCTGTTGGGGGTGGCGGGGGCGAATCTGACCGGCAACCCCCTCGACAACGTCCTCATCGGCAACGCCGGCGATAACGTTCTGCGCGGCGGCGCCGGCAAGGACAGCCTCGAGGGTGGCGCCGGCAAGGACATCTTCCTGTTCGCGCCGGGAGAAGCCAATGGCGATGTCGTCTTCGACTTCGGCGCCGGCGACCTGTTGCGCTTCGAAGGCTACGGCGCCAACGCCTCGCTGCAATCCCTCGGCAACGGCGAATGGCGGGTGTCCGGCGGGGCCTATGGCGATGAGGTTTTGAAGATCACCGGCGACGTCGGCAGCGCGTTCGAGTTTGTCGGCGGCACCACGCCGCCGCCACCTCCGCCACCGCCTCCGCCACCGCCTCCGCCACCGCCTCCGCCACCGCCACCACCGCCTCCGCCGCCGGGCGGCAGCAGCGATCCGGTCACCGGGACCAGTGGTAGCGATCGGATTTACGGGTCAAGCGGGGCGAATGTCATCGGCGGCGGCGGCGGCAACGACACGATCTATGGTAACGGCGGCAACGACCAGCTCTACGGCGGGCCGGGCAGCGATTATCTGTCCGGCGGCAGCGGCAATGACACCCTGATCGGCGGTGAGGGCAGAGACACCCTGATTGGGGGGACAGGAGCCGATCACTTCGTCATCCGCTCCATGGCCGAGGGTGGCGACATCATCTCCGGCTTTGCTGCCGCTTACGGCGACCGGCTCGACCTTCGCGACCTGTTTACCAGCCTGTCCTACGCCGGCGGCAATCCGGTGGCGGACGGCGTTTTGCGCGCGGTCCAGAGCGGAGCGCACGTTCTCGTGCAGATCGATGCGGATGGTGCGGGCTCGGCATCGTCGTTCGTTACCCTGGCGACGCTGGCCAACACCAGCCTCGCCGCGGTCGGCACGGATTATTTCCTGGCCTGACGCGGCCACCGGTTGCGGCGCAGCGGCGGATCGGACAGGACGCACCCCAGCACGGCCCGGCACGGCCGGCGCCTCACTCGGCGTCGGCGTGCTTGCGGGCTTCCACGGTGATCGGCAGGCGGACGGCGTCGGCCATCGGCGGCAAGTCCAGCCGCCAGCCGTTGGCGAGTTCGATCCAGCCGCCCCACAGGTCTGGCCGTTCCGTCACCGTCACCGGTTCCTCCAGATCCTTTTTCGGGACGTAGACGCGGTACTGCTCGCCTTTCTTGCTGATGGTGATTTTCACGGGCCCGCTCCCAAGGTCTCGGGCGTGATCGCCCGTTCGTCGGCGAACGGCATGGTCAGGCGAGGCTGATACAGTCGGAGACGCAGGCCTGGACGCACTGCGCGACCGGGAAGAAGCCCTTGCATTCGGTGCATTTTGCCGGGTCGATGTAATAGGCGTCGCCCTTCATCCGGATTGCCCGGTTCGGGCAGTCGGCTTCGCAGCCGCCGCAGCCGGCGCATTCGGCGGCATTGATCTGGTAGGCCATGATTGCTGCACTCCTTCGTTGATTGAGGTTGATGTCTCGCGCCCGGGTCAAGCGATCTCGCTTGCCGCAAGGTCTCGCGCCGTCTCCGCCTTGAACAGCGCGGCCACGGCCGTTTCGATGTAGTCGAAGGCGTAATCGTCGATCGCCCGGATGCCGGCCGCGGCCAGCCGCTCCTTCGGGCACGCGCCGATTTTGGCGCACAGCACGAGGCCGATGCCGTCCAGCGCGGCGATCGTCTGCGCCAGCGCGTCGTCGTCGCCATCGCCGCCCTGGCAATAGTGCTGCGCCCGGCGATGGCCGACCAGGCGGACGCCGTCGCGGCGCGCCTCGAAGATCTGGAACTCGCTGGCGTGGCCGAAGTGCTGGTTGACCCGGCCGCTCCCCTTGGTGCAGACGGCGACCAGCAGGCTGCGGTCGAGGGCCGCCGTGCGCAGCGCCGCCGACGCCCGATCGGCGGCAGTGCGCCGGTGGTCACGCTCGCGTTCGACGAACTCGCGATAGGCCTCGCGGCTGCCCGGCGCGCCGGCGGGGATTTCCTCGATGCGATCGAGGCTGAACTCCTCCCGCCGGTCCTCGCCGAGCAGGCCAACCGCGTCCGCCCGGCACTGCCGGCAATGTTTCATCAGGTTGGCGCCGCCGGACACCGCGTCCTGCAGCGATTTGAGCTCCTGCGGCGAGGGGCCGCGCTGGCCGCTCAGGCCGAAATGCGTTCCGTGTGCCGGATCGGAAATCAGCGGCATGATGTTGTGCAGAAACGCGCCGTGACGCCGCACCTCGGCGTTGACCTCGCGCAGGTGCGCATCGTTGATCCCGGGGATCATCACCGAATTGACCTTGACCAGCAGCCCCGCCGCCACCGCTGCCTTCAGGCCGTCGAGCTGGCGTTCGATCAGCAGCCGCGCGGCGTCGACGCCGGACCGGCGTTTGCGATCGACGACGATCCAGGCATAGATGCGGGCGGCGATCTCCGGGTCGAGGGCATTCAGCGTCACCGTGACGTGGCTGATGTTGCGGGCCTTGATCGCCGCCACGTGCTCGCCGAGGGCGAGGCCGTTGGTGGACAGGCAAAGCGCCACATCCGGCAGGCGCGCGGCGATGCGGTCGCAGGTTTCGAAGGTGGCAGCGGCATTGGCGAGAGCATCGCCCGGCCCGGCGATGCCGATCACCGAGAGCTGCGGCAGCCGCGCGGCGACGGCGACCGCCTTGCGCTCGGCCTGTTCCGGCGTCAGCCGTTCGCTGACCACCCCCGGCCGGCTTTCGTTGGCGCAATCATACTTGCGATTGCAGTAGTTGCACTGGATGTTGCAGCGCGGCGCCACCGCCACATGCATGCGGGCGAAGAAGTGATGGGCCTCCACACTGTAGCACGGGTGGCTCTTGACCTTGTCCCAAACCGCCTGGGGAAGATCGCCGGCCGCCGCCGGTGCGCCGCAGTCCTGTCCTGAGTCTCCGCAAGCCGACGCTGGCGCGGCGGCGTGGGGTAACCGGCGTCTGCCCGCGGTTGGAAGCGGGATCACTCTGTCTGCCACGGCTCGCCACCTTCCCTGCCTTGCGTTGCACCGTCTCCGGCGACCTCACTGCAAGGATGGTGCCAGTCGACCATATCATTGATTTTCAATGTGTTTTGGTTTTTCGACGGGGGCGCCTGTGTCGGGGATGCGACAGCCCTGTCGGGGTTGAGACAGCGGCGGCCGGCGCTCAGAAGCGCTTCAGCTCGATCTTGTGCTTGCGCAACGCATAGCCGACCTGGCGCGGGCTGATGCCCAGCAGCCGCGCCGCCTTCGCCTGCACCCAGCCGGCCCGCTCCATGACGCGGATCAGCCGTTCGCGCTCGGGCAGGGCG
Source organism: Rhodospirillales bacterium (assembly GCA_025458035.1). Taxonomy (GTDB): domain Bacteria; phylum Pseudomonadota; class Alphaproteobacteria; order Rhodospirillales; family Defluviicoccaceae; genus Defluviicoccus. The sequence goes on along the minus strand of JALOTH010000092.1, from coordinate 3,109 downwards.
TCGAGATCGCCCAGGTCGTCGAGTTCCTGCCAATCCGCCTGCGAGCTGTTGCCGTCGTCGGCGGCGGCGGGATCGTTGGCGGTGGCAAACGCCGGCTGGGGCAGCAGCGTCGTGCACTGGCACAATTCCTGCTGGCAGGCGAGGTCGATCTCGTCGATGACATCGCCCTGCGTCAATGTTGCCACCCGCTGGATGCAGTTTTCCAGCTCACGCACGTTGCCGGGGAAGCGGCACCCCTGAAGCGTCGCGATCGCCCGCTCGGTGAAGCGCAGCTGGCGTTCGTTTTCGCGGTTGAAGATGGCGAGGAAGTGCTCCGCCAGCAGCGGGATATCCTCGATGCGCTCGCGCAGGCTGGGGATGAAGATCGGCACGACGTTGATGCGATAGTACAGATCGGCGCGGAACTCGCCCTTCGCCACCGCCTCTTCGAGGTTGCGGTTGGTGGCGCAGACGAGGCGCACATCGACCTTGATCGTGCGTGCGCCGCCGAGCCGCTCGAACTCCCGTTCCTGCAGGACGCGCAGCAGCTTGGCCTGGAACGCCGGTGAGATGTCGCCGATCTCGTCGAGGAACAGGGTGCCGCCATCGGCCAGTTCGAAGCGGCCCTTGCGGTCGTGGCTGGCGCCGGTGAAGGCGCCCTTCTCGTGGCCGAACAATTCGGATTCGAGCAGCGTATCGGGGAGCGCGGCACAGTTCACCTTGATGAACGGGCCGCCGGTACGCGGGCTCAACTGGTGGACGGCGCGGGCGATCAGTTCCTTGCCGGTGCCGCTCTCGCCGCGCAGCACGACGGTCGAGCGGCTGGGCGCCACCAGATGCACCTGGGCGAAAACCTGCTGCATCGCCCGGCTGACGCCGATGATGTCCTGCAGGCGGTACGGGCCGCCTTCCAGACGGGGGGCCGCGCGAACGGCGGCGCGGGCGCCGGCAGCCGCGCGCTGCGGAGCGCTGTCGGCGGGAAACCGCTGGTGCAGCTTGACCGTCTGCGCCACCAGGTTGGCAACCATCGTCAGGAACCGCACGTCCTCGCCGAAATCGACCGACCCCTTGCTCTGCCAGATGCGGGCAATGGCGAGCACGCCGAAGGGCTTGCCGGAGGTCTTGATCGGCACCGCCAGGAAGGAAACCGTCTCATCCTCCATGGCATCGGGCACCCGCACGTAGTCGGCGAGCAGGGCGTCCTCGGCAACGTTTTCGGTGACGAACGGCATCTCGCCGTTGAGGATGCGCGCCGCCACTTCCGCCGGCAGGTCGGCGGCACCCAGGCTGACGTCACGGGGCGACATGCCGGATGCGGCGACCACCGTCAGGTTGCCGGTCTCATCGTGGATGGCGACGACGCCCCGCCGCATGTCCATGTAGCAGGACAGCAGGTTCAAGACGGCGCGCAGCGTCGCTTCCAGATTGAGCGACGTGCTCAGGATTTTCGAGATCTCGTATATGCTGACCAGCGACAGGGACGGCTGTCTGCGCGGCGGACCATTCATCTGAGCGTCACCTGCTTTCCGACCGCCTGCCATGACATGGGGAACAGATCCCCGTTCCGATCCGGTGGACCAGCTGCTCACCCCAAACGAAGCAAATTCGGGGCCAAAGCGGCGGCGGGCCGCCTCGCCGCCAGGGTCCTGGCGCGCACCGCGTTGGCGTCATCCGGCGAAGGCGCTGCGCTGCTTGCCAAAAGTTGACTTCCGCGCTGTGGCACGAGGGGGGCTTACCCGGCCCGCCGATCGCCGCGGCCGTCGTAACGAGCGCGGGGAGGCTCGCCGCCCATGCCCGCGCTGCCGTGTGGGCGGGCAGCGGCTGCCCGTTTGCGCGGCATCGGCGCAAAGGGGGGGGAAGGGCGGTGGCCGCTTCGCCGCTGAGGTCCGGCCTCGCGCCGGTGACCTGGGTCAGGCCGTCGAGCGCCAAACGCGGCACGGCTCGGGCGGCCGCAAATTTCTCTCTAAGAGAGTAACAAGAATAACTAAATCTATCAAAACGAGTTTTCTGGCGCAATCAAAGAAACATTTGTCTACACTTTTCGGATGCACCATGCAGCGAATGGTCGTATACTACTGATTGAGGAGAAGTTGGCGCGGGGGCGAGACTTCGGCGGTGGTCGGCAGGCGGGAGGCCGCCCGTCTGCTTGAGGACCGCCAGAAGAGAGCGAGGTCAGCTCCCGACCGGCAAGCGTGTTGGATACCTCAAGGATAGGGACATGACGATGAAATCACTGACGAGACTGACCGCCGTTTCCGCTCTGCTGGCGGCGACGGCGCTGGCCAGCGGCGCGTTTGCCGGCCAGGAGCCCTACGTGGCGACGGTGTGCGATGACCGCTCCGCCGTTATCGAGAGCAGCGTGGCGCCGAATGGCATCCAGGACGGCTACTGCAACAATTTCCGCTCCTATGACATCGGCGTGCGGCTTGGCGCGTTCAAGAATTTCTACATGAGCGCCAAGGAGTATCAATTCACCCACACCAACTTCGATAACGCCTACCGGCCGGTGCCCACCCTGGCGACGTTCGCCAAGGGTGAAAACTTCCTGATCGTCCTGCCGAAGAAGCCGGAAGGCAACCTGAACCTCGCCATCCAGTGCGGCGTGTTCAAGCCGGAAGAGACCGACGTGATGTTCTGCGCCGGCGAGGAAGGCGAGATCCAGGGGCCGGGCCGCTGCAACCAGGCGCTGACCCTGCCGGGCGTCTCCAACATCGTTTCCGCCGGCCTGCCGATGATCACCGCCACCGCCTATCCGGGGCTCTACACCCGGCAGTTCAACAACTACACGCCGTTCCGGCTCACCGCCTATCGCACGCCGAGCACGATGGCGGCGGCGTTCGACGCCAACGGTGCGCTGACCAACAGCGCCGTCAACCAGGTGCTCAACGGCAGCGCCGGCACCCGCATGCCGCTGAAGGCCTGCCTGACCGAAACCATCTTCATCAAGCAGCCGGTGACCGGTCAGGTCAACGCGCTGGGGCAGACCGAGAGCGACCTGGAATCGGGCGACTACATCATCGTTCGCATGGACGTGCCGCGCGGCCACACCATGGACCTCTACTGCCATGCGCAGTCGGTGAAGATCCAGGGCATCGGCGATCCGTTGAGCCTGCTCGACTGATCGGCAAAT
>JALOTH010000091.1 GCA_025458035.1 Rhodospirillales bacterium | reverse complement strand
GCCACGCAGTCGCCGTACCGACGTGACGGCGGCGAGGATCGTTAAGCCGCGCGCCAGCGGGCGCGAGCGGCGGCGCCGTCCTCCTCGCGTACCGCCGCGCGCGCCGGCGGAACCTCACCGTCGACGATGATGGGCAGACGGACCTCGACGAAGCGATCAAGCCGATGGACGAGGCCGCGGGCGGCGATATGCGGGTGGGCGAGCACCTCCGCCGACGTCAGCACCGCCTGATAGCAGCAGTCGGCGGCCGGCAGCAGCGCCTCCCAATGGCTCAGCGGCTCCGCCGCAAACATCGCCGCAACCTCGGCGATGAGCGCCCGCTGCGGCAGCGGCTCGTGCTGGCGGCCGATCCACTCGGGCCGGCCGACGGCATGACAGAAGTTGGCCCAGAATTTCGGCTCGATGGGACTGAGGGTGACGTAGCGGCGGTCAGCGGTGGCGTAGATCTGATAGAAGGCGGCGCCGCCATTGATGACACCCGCGCCCAGCGGCTGCGGCACCGTGAGTGCGGGTGCCTGCCAAAGCAGCAGCGATTCCATCAGGCTGACATCGAGGCTGGCGCCGCGACCGCTCACCGCCCGGCCGAGCAACGCCGCCAGGATGGCGATCACCGCCTGCGCCGCGCCGGCATGATCGGCCATCGGCGGATAGGGCATGACCGGATGGTCCTCGGTGCCGCAGGCGCTCAAGTTGCCGGTCATCGCCTCGTAGCCGACATCATGGCCGGAGGTCAGCCGTTCGGGGCCGGTTTGACCGAAGCCCGACAGGGCGCAATGGATCAGCCGTGGATTGAGGCTCTTCAGCCGTGCCTCGCCAAAACCGAGGCGCTCCATGACGCCGGGACGGTACGATTCCAGCATGACGTCCGCCGCGGTGACCAGATCGGTAAACAGGGCCGCATCCGCGGGCGCCTTCAGATCGAGGACGACGACCGACTTGCCGGCGTTGATCTGCTGATAGAACGGGGAAATCCCGGGCTTGCCATGGGAATCGATGTGGCGCAGGGGATCGCCCCACGGCGGCTCGACCTTGACGACGTCGGCGCCAAGATCGGCAAGGGTGCGCGCAGCGAACGGCCCCGGCAGGTACTGGCTGAGGTCGAGGACCTTGAGACCCTTAAGAACGTGGTGCACCGCTCGCCTCCCGCTCCGCTGCCGGCAAATGAAAACGCCGCACCGGCTTAGCGGTGCGGCGATCTCAGGACAAGGCCGTTCACGGCGCGTTAGGGAACGACATCCAGTTGCTTGGTTTTGCGCTTCTTGGGCGGAGCCGGCAATGCCAGCGGCTCCGGGTAGTCGAACACCGGCTTGTCGCCCTCGATCTTAACGCGAACGATGCCGCCCTTTTCGAGCCGCCCGAACAGCAGCTCCTCGGCGAGCGGCTTCTTGATGTGTTCCTGAATGACACGCCCCAGAGGCCGGGCACCAAACCGAATATCATGGCCGCGGGCGGCAAGCCATTGCCGCGCCTCGTCGGTCAACTCGATCGTCACCTGGCGGTCGGCCAGCTGCACTTCGAGTTGGATGACGAACTTGTCGACGACACGGCCGACGACTTCCGGCGTCAAGCTGGAGAAGGCGACGACGGCGTCGAGGCGGTTGCGGAATTCCGGCGTGAACAGCCGCTCGATCGCTTCCGTATCGTCGCCAATGCGCGCCTCCCGCTCGAAGCCGATCGCCGGTTTCGCCAGCTCGGAAGCGCCGGCGTTCGTCGTCATGATCAGAATGACATTGCGGAAATCGACGCTCTTGCCGTTGTGATCCGTCAGCTTGCCGTGATCCATCACCTGCAAAAGAATGTTGAACAGATCGGGGTGGGCTTTCTCGATCTCGTCGAGCAGCAGCACCGCATGCGGCTGCTTGTCGATGGCGTCGGTGAGCAGACCGCCCTGATCGAAGCCGACATAGCCGGGCGGCGCCCCAATCAGGCGCGACACGCTGTGCCGCTCCATGTATTCCGACATATCGAAGCGGACGAGTTCGATGCCGAGATTATGGGCGAGCTGGCGCGCCACCTCGGTCTTGCCGACGCCGGTCGGGCCGGAAAACAGATAGCAGCCGATCGGCTTTTCCGGTTCCCGCAGGCCGGCGCGGGCCAGCTTGATCGCCCCCGCCAGCGTTTCGATCGCCCGATCCTGGCCGAAGACCACGGTCTTCAGATCGCGCTCCAGGGTCGCCAGCACCTTCTTGTCGTCGGAGGAGACGCTCTTGGGCGGGATGCGGGCGATCTTCGCCACCACCTCCTCGATGTCGCGGACGGTCACGGTGGTTCGCCGGCGGTTCGGCGGCAACAGCATCCGCGCCGCGCCGACTTCGTCGATGACATCGATGGCCTTGTCGGGCAGCTTGCGGTCGTTCACGTACTTCGAGGACAGCTCCACCGCCGCTCGCAGCGATTCGGCGGTGTATTTGACATTGTGGTGGCTCTCGAAGCAGCTCTTCAGCCCCTGCAAAATCTTGATGGCGTCCTCGATCGACGGTTCGTACACGTCGATCTTCTGGAAACGGCGGACGAGGGCCCGGTCCTTCTCGAAGTGGTTCCGATACTCCTTGTAGGTGGTGGACCCCATGCAGCGGATGCTGCCGGACGCGAGCGAGGGTTTCAGGATGTTGGACGCGTCCATCGAGCCGCCGCTGGTCGCGCCGGCACCGACGACGGTGTGAATCTCGTCGATGAACAGGATCGCCCCCGGGATGGCTTCCAGTTCGGAGATAACGTTCTTCAGCCGTTCCTCGAAATCGCCGCGATAGCGGGTTCCCGCGAGCAGCGAGCCCATGTCGAGCGCATAGATGGTGGCGTCCTTCAACACCTCGGGCACCTCGCCGCGAATGATCCGCCAGGCCAAGCCTTCCGCCAGTGCCGTCTTGCCGACGCCCGGATCGCCGACGAACAACGGGTTGTTCTTGTTGCGGCGGCACAGAATCTGGATCGTTCGCTCGATCTCCATATCGCGCCCGATCAGCGGGTCGATCTTGCCGTCACGTGCCTTCTGGTTGAGATCCACGCAATAGCTTTCCAAGGCTTCATGCCCCTTGCGAACGACCTTCTCAGCCGTATTGTCCTCGTCGGCGCCATGCACGCCGCGTCGCCGCCCTTCGCCGGGCACCTTGGCGATGCCATGGGCGATGAAGTTGACGGCGTCGAGCCGCGTCATGTCCTGCATCTGCAGGAAGTAGACGGCGTGCGATTCCCGTTCGGAGAACATCGCGACGAGGACGTTGGCACCGGTTACCTCCTCGCGCCCCGACGACTGAACGTGGATGACCGAGCGCTGCACCACCCGCTGAAAGCCGGCGGTGGGCTTTGGATCGGTCGCCGCCGCACCGCGCAGGCTGTGCAGTTCATTGTCGACAAAAGCGGCAACATCGCGGCGCAATTGCGCCGCATCGACACCGCAGGCGCGGAACACCGGGATGGCGTCCTGATCATCGGTCAGCGCCAGCAGCAGATGCTCCAACGTGGCGTATTCGTGACGGCGCTCGGTGGCCAGGGCCAACGCGCGGTGGAGAGTCTGTTCGAGATTCCGCGACAGCATCCGGTTTTTCCTACTCGCTCCCGTCCTTTTCGATCGTGCACTGCAAGGGATGCTGATGCTGACGCGCCAGATCCATCACCTGGTTGACCTTGGTCTCGGCCACCTCGTAGGTGAACACTCCACAGACGCCAACGCCGCGATGATGGACGTGCAGCATGATGCGCACGGCGTCCTCGTGGCTTTTGGCGAAGAACTTTTCCAGAACATGGACGACGAACTCCATGGGGGTATAGTCGTCATTCAACATCAGGACTTTGTACATTGACGGTTTCTTGGTTTTGGCCCGCGCCTTGGTGACGACGCCGGTCGTTGGAGTTCCGTCGCTGTCTTTCCTGTCTGGTCGGCTCATGATTGTTCGGTTCCTGCGTGCGCACGCTGTATTGCAAGAACAATGCCGAAGCCTGCCCTGCCGCCACCCACCAATATATGCGATTTTCGCTCTCGGGAAAGGGCCGAACCGACGCCCGCGCACCGCGACGGAGACGCACCGATCGCCTCACGTCAACGGCCTGCTTCCCGGCCTGTGCGCCGGGCTGTGGGCGTTGTCAGCGCCCGTAACCGGAGGCGGCGTCCAAGCCCAAGGTGCAGCGTCGCCACAACGGTTCGCTCGCGTCCTCCACCGTCTGGACCACCATCCGGCCCAAAAACGCCGCACGATCGGTCAAGCGCGAAACGCTGATCGCCACCAGATCGCGCTCCAGCGCCAACAGGCTGCCCAGTGACTGACAACTGAGCCGCGTCCGCAGATCCGCGAATGTCTCATGCAAAACGGTATGGACCGTTCCATCGAGGGCGGCCTGCCAGACGCGCACGCCGCGCCAAACGATCTCCTGCGATTTCAGTACCGCGTCAACGCAGCCAAGGCAGTTCGTGTAGGCGCTGAGATTGTGTTCGACCCACCACGCTGACACCCGCAGCAGCGTCGGCCGCTGACCCGACTCGCTGGTGTTGTTGATCGCGTGGTCGTCGTTCACAGTCCACCCTCCCGCGGCGCCCCGCCGCCGTCGCTCCCGCCGAGAACCCTCAGGTTTCCTTTGATTGGCAGTCAGTCTAGCTGGCGGTGGAGGACGGCGCAAGCCGCATGCTGCGGTGCAACATGCGGCGGTTTCCGATCGCGAAGGCTGGCTGCCGACGCGTTGCCGGCCTAGCTTGAAGCCAGATGCATCCTGACCCGCTCAAAGGCGATCCCATGGCGATGTCCCGCGACATGCAGTTGAAACCAGCCGCCGATGCCGAAACGAGCCGCCTCGCCTGCGATCCGTTTGTCGACTGGCTGATCGGCGAAGGCTTTGCCATCACGGACGCGAAAACGCTCGTGCGGGCCTTGGCGCTGCAGCTGCTTGCGGCGGTGGCGCCGATCATGCGGCTCCGTGTGACGATGCGGATCCTGCATCCGCAGTTCATGGGCACCAGCTACACATGGCGCGCCGGCGACGAAACGATCGAGGAGTACCGACCGCCGCACGCCATCCTGCACAGCGATCGCTATCTCAACAGCCCCTATGCCCCGCTCTTCCAGGGCGCGGGCGCCATCCGCCGTCGCATCGAAGATGCCAACGCCGTCCTCGACTTTCCCATTCTGGCGGAGTTGCGCGCGGAAGGCGCCACCGATTATGTCGCCCTGCCGTTGAAGTTCTCGACCGGAAAGATCGCCGCGCTGACGCTGGCGACGGCGCGGCCCGGCGGCTTTGCGGCGGCGGAGTTGCGCCGTATCGACGCCGCGCTGCCGGTGCTGGCTCCCATCTTCGAATTGCATGCAACCCGGGAAACCGCACGCGCGACCCTTGAAACCTATCTGGGACCGCACCGTGGCGACCAGGTGCTGGAAGGCCGCATCCGCCGCGGCGACGGAGAGGAGATCCACGCGGTCATCTGGTTCTGCGACTTGCGCGGCTCGACACGTCTTGCCGCCGAAATGCCGCGAGATGAATACATCGCCATGCTGAATGCCTTTTTCGAGTGCACCGCCGGGCCGATGCTGGAATACGGAGGGGAAGTGCTCAACTTCCTGGGCGACGGCGCGCTCGGCATTTTTCCGGTGTCCCATGGTGCGGCTGCGGACGAGCGCTGCCCCGAGGAGGATGCGGCCTGCGCCCGTGCGCTGCGGGCGGTGCGTGAGGCGTTCGTCCGCGTCCATCACCTGAACGACGAACGGGCCGGCCGTGGGTTGAAACCGCTGCGCTTCGGCATCGGCCTGCACCGCGGCGATGTCACTTACGGCAACATTGGCGTGCCCCAGCGTCTCGATTTCACCGTCATCGGATCGGCGGCCAACGAGACCGCGCGGATTGAGGCGATGTGCAAACGGCTGGAAAAGCCCGTGCTGATCTCGTCCGAGTTGGCGCGCGTCGTGCGCGAGCCCTTGCGATCACTGGGTTTTCACGTTTTGCCCGGCGTTCCGGAACCGCACGAGATCTTCACTCTCGCGGACTTCTGACCGCCGCCGCGATCCTTCAACCGACCGCGAGCGGATCGACGCCGAACGCCCAAGGGTGAGCGAACAGGAGCGCGGCGTAAAGGACGGCACCGAGGAACAGTGGCGTGAAGCCGATGTCGGCCCAGGACAGCCGCGTGCGCCCGGCGGCGCAAGCGGCGAACGGAACGAAGGATGTCGCCGCTTCATAGGTCGACCAGGTGGCGCCGATCTCCCGCCGCTTTCGCCGGTCGATGTGCACGGCACCGCACAGCGCCAGCACGGTGATGGCACCAAAAAGGATGACGTCGGCGGCATCGCCGTTGGCGAGCAGGTGACTGATACCCCACAAGGCGAAAGCCCACATCACCGGGTGGCGGGTGACCTTGAAGATGCCCCGTGGTCCGGCGGCGGCGATGCGGCCGGCATCCCTGCCGATCGCCGTCGGGTTGGCGCCCAAGACGCCGCCGATGAGCAAGATGCAGGCAACCGGCATGATCGCGAGCGACAGATGACGCATGGCCGTTGGCGGCGCCCACACCGTCTCGACGGGGGCGGCGTTGTAGGCGGCCACCAGCCAAACGACGAGCGCCATGGCAACGAGCGAGTAAACGCCGCGGAACCCCCATTCGCCAAGCCGGCCGATCAACCACGCTCGCACCGGCAGGCTGGACAATCCGAGGTGACTGCCGACGAAGCTCACCGCCGCCAAGGCCAACGCCGCCAGCGATCCCGTCATCTGCACCCCTCTCTGCTTGTCGGCAGGCCGCGGCAACGCCATCGCGCCGCGACGGCGGCGCAACGCCCTCGCGCCATGGCGCCTGGCCGATACCAACTCCCCGCCAACACTCACCCATCATAAATGCAAGGCTCCTTTGCGCACAGCGTCATGAGCATCGTCTTGTCTGCGTGCGGCAAGGTGACTATCGTACACGGCGTCGCAGGGAGCTCTTACGCGTCCGACCAAGGCTCGCGACAGCCGAGCCGTTGGATGCCGGGTGCAGGCAGGGTTTGACGTCGATGACGACGGTCAAATCGCGTTCATCGTCGGACGTGCACGGCACTGTCTTGGCGCTGGATGTGATGGGCCGATGCGTCGTGCACTGAATAACGCCTCGGACCTCAATGCGTCGGTGCCGAAGAGGATGGCCTCAAAGCACCACGGCCAGCGTACCGGGGAGGAATAAGGAGGCTATCTATGCAAAAACACCCCAACGATCTCACGCAACCGCCCGATCTGATGCACCAGCGCCCCGCCGCGGCCACCCGCTCGCGACGCCCCCTTTATGTGGACATGCTGCCGCCGTGCAATCATGCCTGCCCGGCCGGCGAAGACATCCAGACCTGGTTAAGCCACGCGCAGGACGGACGGTTCCGCGAAGCGTGGGAGACGATCGTTCGTGACAACCCGATGCCGGCGGTGCACGGTCGCGTCTGCTACCATCCCTGCGAAAGCAACTGCAATCGCGCCAACCTGGATGGCGCCATCAGCATTCATGCGGTCGAGCGCTTCCTCGGCGACACGGCGCTGGCCGAAGGCTGGACACCGACGATCACCGCGGCACCGTCAGGCAAGCGGGTCCTGGTCATCGGCGCGGGGCCGAGCGGCCTGTCGTGCGCCCACCACCTGCGCCTGCTCGGGCACGACGTGGAAATCCATGAAGCCGGACCGATGGCGGGCGGGATGATGCACTTCGGCATCCCCGCCTACCGCCTGCCCCGCGACATCCTCGATGGCGAAATCAAGCGCATCGAACGGATGGGGGTGAAAATCGTCCTCAACCACAAGGTCGAAGACATCGTCGCGGAAAAGGAGGCGGGCCGGTTCGATGCCGTCTTCGTCGCCGTCGGCGCCCACCTTTCGAAGCGGACCGAGATCCCAGCTCGCGACGCGGGAACCATCCTTGATGCGGTCAGCTTCCTGCGGGATGTGGAGAGCGGCCGCATCCCCAAGCTTGGCCGGCGCATCGCCATCTACGGGGGCGGCAACACGGCGATGGACGCCGCCCGTGTCGCCATGCGGCTTGGCCACGAGCCGATGATCATCTATCGGCGCGACCGCGATCACATGCCGGCCCATCCCTTCGAAGCCGACGAGGCGATGGAGGAAGGGGTCAAGATCCACTGGCTGCGCACCATCAAGTCGATCGAGCACGAGACGTTCACCGTCGAAGTGATGGAGATCGACGACAAGGGCCGGCCAAAGCCGACGGGTCAACTGGAAACCCTCGAGGCCGACGACCTGATCCTCGCCTTGGGTCAGGACACCGACACCGGCTTCATGCACAAGATTCCCGGCGTTGAGTTCAAGGACGATGGCGTCGTCGTCGTCGGACCGGACATGCAGACCGGTTTCGCCGGGCTGTTTGCCGGCGGCGACATGGTCCCTTCGGAGCGGACGGTGACGATCGCCGTGGGCCACGGCAAGAAGGCCGCCCGCAACATCGACGCGTGGCTGCGGCAAGGCACCTACACCAAGCCGCCGAAAGCGGTGCTCGCCGATTTCGAAAAGCTGCACCTGTGGTTTTTCACCAACGCCGAACAACGGCCGCAGTCGCACGCGGAGCTGGCGAAGCGCCGCGAAACGTTCGAGGAAGTCGTCAAGGGGCTGACGGAGAAAGAGGCGGTTTACGAAGCGAAGCGCTGCCTGTCCTGCGGCAACTGCTTCGAATGCGACGGCTGCTACGGCGCCTGCCCGGAAAACGCGATCATCAAGCTCGGGCCGGGCAAGCGTTACCGCTATGACTACGACCTGTGTACCGGTTGCGCCATCTGTTACGAACAGTGTCCCTGCCACGCCATCGAAATGATCCCGGAACCGGTGCGTGCCCCTTGAAGCGCCATCGCAGCGCGAAACGCGATGACCCCCGGCAACAACGATAAATCCTGAACTCAACGGCGATACGGGCCGGCCCACTGCGGGCCGCCCGGCGCCCCGCGATAGCGGAGGGAGCCCATGTCCGACCAACAGATTGCGACGATCGACGGCAACGAAGCCTGCGCCTACGTGGCGTACCGGATCAACGGCGTCTGCGCCATCTACCCGATCACCCCGTCATCGACGATGGCGGAACTTGCCGATCAGTGGGCGAGTGAAGGCAAGGTGAACATCTGGGGCAATATCCCCGATGTCGTCGAGATGCAAAGCGAGGCGGGGGCCGCCGGCGCCGTGCACGGGTCGCTGCAGACCGGCGCCTTGACGACGACATTCACCGCATCGCAGGGGCTCATGCTGATGATCCCCAACATGTTCAAGATCGCTGGCGAACTGACGCCCTGCGTCATTCACGTGGCGGCGCGCGCCCTGGCGACGCAGGGACTTTCGATCTTTGGCGATCAGCAGGACGTGATGATGGTGCGGCCGACCGGCTGGGCCCAACTCGCATCGTCGTCGGTTCAGGAAGCGCATGACAACGCGTTGATCGCGCAGGCCGCATCGCTGGAGTCACGGATTCCGTTCATTCATTTCTTTGATGGCTTCCGCACATCGCACGAGGTTAACAAGATCTACCTGATCAGCGACGACGTGATGCGCCAGATGATCAATTATGAGTACGTCATCGCGCATCACCGCCGCGCCCTCAATCCCGATAATCCGTTTATCCGCGGAACGGCGCAAAATCCCGACGTATACTTTCAGGGGCGCGAGGCCTGCAGTATATTTTATAAGGAGACGCCCGCCATCGTCGAACGGGCGATGAACAAGTTTGCGGAGCTGACCGGCCGCCAATATCATCTGTTCGATTATTTCGGCGTTCCCGATGCCGAGCGTATCATCATCTGCATGGGCTCGGCCGCCGACACCACCCGTGAAACCATCGACTTTCTGAATCGCAACAACGCGAAGGTCGGCCTCATCCAGGTGCACCTGTACCGCCCGTTCTCCGCGGAACATCTGTTCCGGGTGATGCCGGCGTCCACACGGGCGATCGCCGTCCTCGATCGCACGAAAGAGCCCGGATCCCTCGGCGAACCGCTTTACACCGACATCGTCACCGCCTTCGTCGAGGCCCAGGCGTCGGGATCGGCGCCCACGGCAACGATGCCGCGCATCATCGGCGGGCGCTACGGGCTGTCATCGAAGGAATTTACGCCGGCGATGGTGCACGCGGTGTTCACTGAACTCGCCAAGGATAAGCCGAAGACGCACTTCACGGTTGGTATCAACGACGACGTCATGCATAGCAGCCTCGACTATGATCCGACGTTTTCGACCGAACCGGCGACCGTGCACCGCGCCCTCTTTTACGGACTCGGCGCCGACGGCACCGTTGGCGCCAACAAGAACACCATCAAGATTATCGGCGAGGACACGCCGCTCAATGCGCAAGGCTATTTCGTCTACGATTCGAAGAAATCGGGATCGCAGACGGTCAGCCACGTGCGCTTCGGACCGGATCCGATCCGCTCGGCCTATCTGATCGACAAGGCGAGCTTTATCGGCATCCACCAATTCAATTTCATCGAAAAGATCGACATGCTTTGCCACGCCCAGCCGGGCGCCACGGTGCTGCTCAACAGCCCGTATGGCGTCGATGCGGTGTGGGACAAGCTGCCGCGGCTGGTGCAGGCGGACATCATCGAGAAGAAGCTGAAACTGTTCGTCATCGACGCCGCCACCGTCGCCCGGCAGACCGGCATGGGCACGCGCACCAACACCATCATGCAGACGTGCTTCTTTGCCATCTCCGGGGTGCTGCCGCGCGAGGAAGCCATCGAGCGCATCAAATACTCGATCCGCAAGACTTACGGAAAAAAGGGCGAGGACATCGTTCGCAAGAATTTCGAGGCGGTCGATCATACGCTTTCCCACCTGTTCGAGGTGAAAATCCCGCAAACGGTCACCGCCACCCACGAACTCCTGCCGGTGGTGCCGGCGGCGGCACCCGAGTTTGTGCAGAAAGTGACGGCGATGATGATGGCCGGCCGCGGCGACGAGCTGCCGGTGAGCGCCATTCCCGTCGACGGCACCTACCCCAGCGGCACGACAAAGTGGGAAAAACGCAACATCTCGCAATTCGTTCCGGCGTGGGAACCCGAGATCTGCATTCAGTGCGGCAACTGCAGCTTCGTTTGCCCACACGGCGTGATCCGCTCGAAGCTGTATGACGAGTCGCGACTGGCCGACGCCCCCGCCTCGTTCAAGTCGGCACCGATCGACGCCCGTGGCTTCCCGGACACCCGCTACACGCTGCAAATCTACGTCGAGGATTGTACCGGCTGCGCGCTGTGCGTCGAAGTCTGCCCGGCCAAAAGCAAGACCGAGAGCGGCAAGAAGGCGATCAACATGGCCGCGAAAGCGCCGTTGCTGGAAGGCGAGCAAGCCAGCATCGCCTTCTTCGAGACGCTGCCCCTTAACGAACGCTCTCGCGTCGACTTCTCCACCATCCGCGGTGTGCAGTTCCTCGAACCGCTCTTCGAATTCTCCGGCGCCGGCGCCGGCTGCGGAGAGACGCCGTACATCAAACTCGTCTCGCAGCTGTTCGGCGATCGGATGATCGTTGCCAATGCCACCGGCTGCTCGTCCATCTATGGCGGCAACCTGCCAAC
>JALOTH010000010.1 GCA_025458035.1 Rhodospirillales bacterium | reverse complement strand
CCCTCGACGATGTCGAACAGGACGACGTCGCCCAGTTCCTTCAACGCACAGAGATGGGCGAGCGTACCGCCGATATTGCCGCCGCCGATCAACGCGATTTTCTTGCGAGCCATGGAGACCACCCCCTCAGGTGATGTGAGCTTTTGGAGGGGCCCTGGACGCCGGGCCCCGACGATTTGGATATTGGGTCCAGTTCTGTAGCGCGAAACCATAACTGCGGCAAGGGTAAGGGGCGGCGATCATCGCTGCTGCCGGCCGGTTGCCGCGAATCAATGCCGTGGCCTTGGCCATGACCGTCCTGTAGGCTTGCGGGCGCGCCGAGACCAAGGCGTTTGGGGTATGGCCAGAGGGAGAGGATGCGGATCTCCGTTTCGCCCACCGACTATCTCGTCAGCCATTGCCAGCTGGTGACCTCGGACCTCGACTTCGCCCGCGATAGCGTTGGCCGGCTGTGGGAGTATCATCGCTCGCACCTGCAACGCGGACGTCATTACGGCATCCGTTGGCACCAGACCAGCTTTGGCCGCTCAACCCTCAGCTTCGCCCGTTCGCCAAGCTCCATTCGCGTCGTCTGCGGTCCGATCGGCCCGACGTTCCGCGTCACCCTCATGGAAGGCGGCCGCCTTCGCCACCGCATCTGCGGCGAGGAGGGGGTCTCGACGCCGGGACGGGCGGTTGTCCACGGTCCGGGCCAGATGCTGGAGCTGGAGACCGAACCGTTCTCGATGCTGATGCTGTCGCTGGACGGCGCGGCCATGCACGATGCCCTGCAGCAGCGCTATGGGCCACGCCCGCCACTTCACCTCTGGTTGCGAGAGTTCCCGCTGGATACGGCCGCGGGGGTTGCCTTGCGCGCGTTGTGCCGGTGGGCGGCGCGGGAGCTGGACCGGCCGGACGCCGAGATCGTCACCTCGCCGCTGGCGGCGGCAAGCCTGGAACGGGCGTTGATCATGCTGGTGCTCGCCTGCGCCGATGACCATCACCCCCGGCGCGACGACCGTGTCGCCGACGTGGCGCGGGACCGCATCGGGCAGGTCGAAGACTGGCTCGCCGCCAACCTCAAGGAGCCGATCGGCGTTGAGGAAATGGCGGCGGCGGCGGGCGTCAGCGTGCGCTCGCTGCAGGTGGGGTTCCGCCGCTATCGTGGCTGCTCGCCAACGCAGCGGTTGATGGAGCTGCGAATGCAGGCCGCGCACCAGGCGCTGGCGGCGCCAACGCCGGAGCATCAGGTCACCGCCGTCGCAACGGAGTTCGGCTTTTTCAATTTCGGCCGGTTTGCCAGCCGCTATCGGCAACGGTTCGGCGAGTCGCCGTCACAGACGCTGTCCCGCAGCCGCCATCGCTGAGCGTGCAGCGAGGTGGCCCGGAAACGAAGACCCGCCGCTCTGCGCTTGCGGGCTAGCGCGCGCCATCGGTGCTGTCAGAATGGCCACTTGGGGAGACTGCCGCCAACGGCGGAACACCTCGGCTTGGCGTGCCGGCAGTGGTGAACAAGGATAACCGGGCCGCGCCATAGTGGGGGGGGATTGGCGCGGCCCGGCTCCTGGAATGGATGGGTGAGGCTGCCCCGTGACAAGGGGGGATGTCGGGGCAGCCTCGGTTCCAAGAGGCTCTCAGTTTCATCCCGAGCCGTTCCCTTGTACAGCAAAAATGACTGATCGCGGCTGAGAGGAGATCGGCTGCCGCCGACCGGGCCTGGGTCCTGGGCGGTTCGCGGTCAACGGCTGTCAAGGATGGATGCCGATGGCGGGTTTCGAACACATGCTGACGGTTGCCGCCGAAGCGCTGAAGCTGCTGCTCGAAGGTGCGGCGCTGATCGCGGTGCTGTGCGGCGTAGGCGCCGCCCTGCTGTCGGCGGCGCAAAGCGTGCGCGATCGCCCGCCGACCGCCCTCGTCGATCTGCGCATCCGGTTTGGCTCGTGGCTGGCGGTGGCGCTGGAGTTTCAGTTGGGTGCCGATATCGTCGGTACGACGGTGAGCCCGAGCGCGGAAGCGCTGCTGCAACTCGGGCTGATCGCGCTGATCCGCACCTTTCTCAACTATTTTCTCGGCCGGGAACTGGCGGAGCAGGCGAAGCTGCGGGCCGAGATCACCGGCTCGCCGACCCGCTGACTGCGCCGCGCCGGACCTTCAGCCGAATCGCTCGAGGCCAAGGCCGGCGAGATCGATCTCCGGCGTCCGGCCGAGGACGAGGTCGGCGACAACGCGGGCGGAGCCGCATGCCATCGTCCAGCCCAAGGTGCCGTGACCCGAGTTGAGGAACAGGTTGCTGTAGCGGGTGCGGCCGATCACCGGCACGCCATCGGGCGTCGATGGTCGCAATCCCGCCCAGAACTCGGCCGCCGCCGCATCGCCGCCGTGCGGAAACAGGCGCATCGCCGTATCCAGCAGGAAGCGCGCGCGGGCCGGGTTGACGGCTGTGTCATAGCCGATGAACTCGGCGGTGCCGGCAACGCGCAGCCGCATCCCGAGCCGGCTGTAGACCATCTTGTGTTCGTCGTCGATCAGGCTGACCGTTGGCGCGCCGTCGCCGGCCGAACCATCGGATGGCCGAATCGGCAGGGTCACCGAATAACCCTTGCCGGGGTAGATCGGCAGGGCAAGGCCGAGTGGCGCGAGCAGACGGGGCGTGTAGCTGCCAAGGGCGACGACGAAGGCATCGGCGGCGATGGTGCCATGATCGGTGTCGACGGCGCTGATGCGTCCGCCGCCGGCGAGCAGGTGCCGCGCGGTCACCCCGAAGCGGAACCGGGCGCCGCGGGCGGCTGCCAGCTCCGCCAGTTGGACGGTAAACCGATGCGCATCACCGCTCTCGTCATCGGGGCTGTAGATGCCACCGATGAGCTGCGGCCGTACTGGGGCGAGTGCCGGTTCGATGGCAACGCAGCCATCCGCATCGACGACGGTGCGGGTGCAACCGAGCCGGTTCATCAGGTCGACGCCGGCCAGCGCTTCGTCATAGTCCCGGCGGGAGCGATAGAGGTGCAGGATGCCGCGGCCGAGGTGATCGTAGGCGATGCCGGTTTCGGCGCGCACCGCGGCGATCCGCCGCCGGCTGTACAGCGCCACGCGCAGCGCCCGCTCGACGTTGATCGCGAGCCGCGCCGCCGTGCAGTTGGCAAGGAAGCGGGCGAGCCAGGCGAACAGCGGCGGATCCCAGCGCAGATGGAGAAGGAGCGGCGCGTCCACCCGCCCGAGCCATTTCAGCGCTTTCAACGGCGCGCTGGGCGTCGCCCACGGCGTGGCATGGTTGGCCGAAATCTGGCCGCCGTTGGCAAAGCTGGCCTCAAGGCCGGCACCCGGCTGGCGATCGATGACGACGACGTCGGCGCCGCCCGAGGCCAGCTCGAAGGCGGTGGTGACGCCGATCACGCCGGCTCCCAGCACTGCAACCCGCATCGTCCTCGCCGTTCCCCTTGCGCTGGCCGCCCGCTATTCGCCGCTCGCTCTGGCGCTGATCACCAAACCCTAAAGTAGGCGCCGGCTGGTGCTTTGCGCCATCGCAAAAACGGCTTATATCCGAGAGTGTTGTTCGTTTTTTGCGCGGGTGGCGCGACCATGGGCGATGCCGCCGTCCTCACCGTTGCCGAGATGTACCGGGCCGACGCGGCGGCGATCGCCGGCGGTGTTCCCGGCCTGCGGCTGATGGAGGCGGCGGGTTGGGCGATCGCCCGTGCCATCCGCCAGCGCTGGCGGCCGCGTCCCGTCGCGGTTCTGTGCGGCCCCGGCAACAACGGCGGCGACGGTTTCGTCGTCGCCCGGCTGCTGGCGGCGGAGGGCTGGCCGGTGCGCCTGGGCCTGCTCGGTTCCGTCGATGCGCTCAAGGGCGATGCGGCGGTCAACGCCGGCCGCTGGCGGGGACCGATCCGCCCGCTCGACGAATCGCTGATCGCCGGCGGGCCGCTCGTCGTTGATGGCCTGTTCGGCGCCGGCCTCGCCCGGCCGGTGGACGGGATCGCGGCGCGGCTCATCGACGCCATCAACGACAGGGATCTCGACTGCGTCGGCATCGACGTGCCGTCGGGGGTCAGCGGCGATACGGGCGCGGTTCTCGGCACGGCGCCGCGCTGCCGGCTGACGGTCACCTTTTTCCGCCCGAAGCCGGGGCACCTGCTGCTGCCGGGACGGCCGTTGTGCGGCGAGTTGATCGTTGCCGACATCGGGATTCCAAACGGGGTGCTGCCGGCGATTTCGCCGCTGACCGCGGTGAATGGACCGGACCTGTGGGCGGCGGCGTTGCCGCGGCTGGCGCTCGCCGGCAACAAGTACGGGCGCGGCCACGCCCTGATCCTGGGCGGCGCGCCGATGTGCGGGGCGGCGCGGCTCGCCGCCGATGCGGCGCGGCGGATGGGCGCCGGCCTGGTCACCATCGCCACCGCGACCGCCGCCCTGCCGCTGTATGCCGCGGCGAGACCCGGCACCATTCTCGCCGCCGCCGACGGCATTGACGCGTTTGCGGCGCTGATCGGCGATCGCCGCCGCAACAGCGCCCTGCTCGGCCCGGGCGCCGGGGTCACGGCGGACACCCGCGGCAAGGTGCTGGCGGCGTTGGCGACGGGCAAGCCGTGCGTGCTGGACGCCGACGCGCTCACCGCGTTTGCCGGTGACCCGCAAACGCTGTTTGCCGCGATCCGCGGGCCGTGCCTGCTGACGCCGCACGAAGGGGAGTTCGCCCGGTTGTTCGACGCAACCGGCGACAAGCTGAGCCGCGCCCGCGCCGCCGCCAGCCGTTGCGGTGCGACCGTGTTGCTGAAGGGCGCCGATACGGTTATCGCCGCCGCCGACGGCCGCGCCGCCATCACCGTCGATGCGCCACCCACATTGGCGACGGGCGGCTCGGGGGATGTGCTCGCCGGCTTTGCCGTCGCCCTGCTGGCGCAAGGGATGGAGCCGTTTCCCGCCGCCGCCGCCGCGGCTTGGCTGCATGGGCGTGCGGCGGCCGAGTTTGGCTGCGGACTGATCGCCGAGGATCTCATCGACATCCTGCCGGCGGTGCTGGCGCGAGGCTGGGGGCGCGCCGGCGCCGGCGCGATGGCGGCGGCATCTTGCACCCAGGGCCGACAGGGCTGAGCTTATAGGAGTCTCGGTTGGGGAGTGGACGACGATGAACGTAGCGGGCGAAAATCTTCCAGCGACGGTGTACCCATCGGCGCCGCCGGCGGCGAAGGCCGAGGAAACCGGCAGCCTGCTGCGCCAGGCGCTGCGGTCGTTGCGCGCCCGCTGGCAGGTGATCGCCGGCACCGAGTACGACGCCGAGCAGGCGAGCGACCGGCCCGACCTGCCGGCCGACGACGTCGGCCGGTTGCGCGAACAGATGCGCGCCTGCCTGGAAGCGCGTGGCGGCGAGGTGACGGCACGGGCGCGGGCGGCGGCGCTGGGCCAAGCCTACCTCGCTCTCGACGCCACCGGCCGCGAACGCTTCCTGGCCATCCTGGCCCGCGACTTCGATGTGGACAATCGCGCCCTCGATGAGGCGGCGCTGCTCTGGCAGCAGGCGACCAGCGAGGACGAGCGGCGGGAGGCGCAGCGGACGCTGCGCGCCGCGCTGGAAGCGCCGCGCGTCCGCCTGCTCACCCAGTTCAACAGTCTGCCGCAGGGGATCAAGTTCCTCGTCGACCTGCGTGCCGAGCTGCTGGCGCTGGCGCGGCGCGATCCGTCACTGCTGCCGGTGGAGGACGACCTGCGCGGCTTGCTCGCCCGCTGGTTCGACGTCGATTTCCTGGAGTTGCGGCGGATCACCTGGGACACCGCCTCCGGCGCGCTGCTGGAGCGGCTGATCGCCTATGAGGCGGTGCACCCCATCGAGAGCTGGGACGATCTGAAGAACCGCCTCGACTATGACCGGCGCTATTTCGCCTACTTCCATCCGCGCATGCCTAACGAGCCGCTGATCTTCGTCGAGGTCGCCCTCGTCAACGGCATCGCCGACAACGTGCAGGCGCTGCTCGACCCGAAAGCGCCGGTGCATAACCCGGAGAAGGCGGACACCGCCATCTTCTATTCCATCAACAACGCGCAGCGCGGCCTGACCGGCATCAGCTTCGGCAACTTCCTGATCAAGCGGGTGGTCGACCGGCTGTCCCACGAGTTTCCCAACGTCAAGACGTTCGCCACCCTCTCGCCGATCCCGGGGTTCGGCGGCTGGCTCGGCCGGCTGATTGCCGAGGGTGATCCGGGGCTGCTGCTGCCGGCGGAGCGGCGGGCGATCGCGAGTGCGGCGGGCGTCGCGCGCGGTGGCAAGGGCTGGCTGAAACAGGTGGTCGACGAGCGGGGCTGGGCCAGCGATGAGACGATCGCCAAGATCGCGAAGCCGATCCTGATGCGGCTCGCCGCCCGCTACCTGGTGCGGGAGCAGCGGCCGGACGGTGCCGCCCTCGACCCGGTGGCGCATTTCCACTTGAGCAACGGCGCCCGCGTCGATCGGCTGAACTGGATGGGCGACCGTTCGCCGCGGGGTCTCCAGCAGTCGGGCGGGCTGATGGTCAACTACCGCTACGATCTCGGCAAGATCGACGCCAACCACGAGGCCTACCGGGCGAACGGCAAGCGGGCGATCTCGTCGCAGGTCAAGAGCCTGCTCAACTCGTAACATCGGCGCCCGGGATTAAGATAAGGGGCGCCGATTGGCGCCCGGGAGCAACAAAAACGGGGCGCCGATGGGCGCCCCGTCCGATTTTGGCTTCTGGTTTCTTACTTCTGGAACAGGATCTGCGCGCGCCGGTTCTTCAGCTCGGGCACGCCCGGCGGTGTCGGCACCAGCAGGTCGGTGAAGGCGACGCCCTGCGTGGTGATCTCGGCATCCTTCAGGCCGTTATCCACGAGGAAGCGCTTGACCGTTTCGGCGCGGCGCTGCGACAGGCCGAGGTTGTACGCCTTCGAACCGACGGTGTCGGTATGGCCGACGACGCGGAGCTTCTTGATGTTCTCCTTCTTGGCGAAGGCGATGAACTGCTTGAGCACGTCCGGCGCCTCGGGCCGCAGATTGTACTTGTCGAAGTCGAAGAACACCTGGAAGCTCGCCGGCGGCGTCACCGCAGCCTTCTCTTCCCACTCAAGCCGCTTCATGCATTCCTCAAAGCCGGCCTTGCATGACGCGACCTGCTTCGCCTGGAAATCGAAAGCCTGCTGCTGCTCATGCAGCCAGCACTCGTAGAGGATCTGACAACGGGCGGCATCGCACGGCGCGGCTTTCGCCGTTGGCCGATTGAGGCCGGCGATCAGGCGCGTCCGCGCCTGTTGCAGTTCGCCCACCTTGTCGGCGGGGGCGTTCATCTGGACGACCTCGGACGGCGCCGGCGGGTTGCCGGCGGCGGTAGCGCGGCCCTTCGTGGCAAAGACGTCTGCCTGCGTATAATTGCCTTCGTTGTAGGTGGTCCGGCTCAGGTCTTGAAAGCCTTGCGCCAGGCAGGCGTTGAACGTCTTATCGGCGGGCAGTTTTTGCGTATTGAAATTCGACGACGTAACGCCAGCGCAGCCGGCGAGCAGGGCGGCGGACAAGCCGATCGCCGAAAGCCCCGTCAAAACTCTCATCACAGGTCCTCCTCAGAAAGTTCCCAAAGAACTCATCTGTACAGCGAGCGGAAGTCCGGCAGCGCTCCGGCCGCCCCCTGTGGCTACTCATAGCCGCAGCCTTGTGTGGCGTAAACCGACAAAACCGGCGGTGGGTATGGCTTCGGTGGGATCAACGACACACTTGGCTTTGCCGAGCGCGCAAGCAATGGCCAGGGGCGATCCCGATGAATACCCAATATATCTCGCAATAACAAATATTTGAACAGTATCCGCGGCGGCATCCGTCAAGCCGTTGTCGCTCCCGGCCGCGGTTTGGGACCGTAGCGATTATCTCACAGGTGTTGTTGTGCCGCCACAGCAGTCGGGAAGGGCGGCTGCGGCAGCGCGCCGCGGCGATGATCCCACCCGGTGCGCGCCGCCGCCGCTGCTCGGGGTTCCGCCGTGCGGCCGAATCGGCTAGACTGCCAGTGACGGCAAAGGATCTGCGCGCGAAGGGTAAACAGCGGGCGGGCGCCGAAAGGGAACGGGACATGAGTCGGGACGATCAGGGCCAGCCGCCACCATCAGCATCGGCGCGCGCCGCCGCCAAGCCGGACGTGGCGATGGAGAGCGTGCTTGAGCGGCACCGCCAATGGGTCGCGTCGGGATGGGAAACCGGGCGCCGCGCCGATCTGCACGGCCGGGACCTGCATGGCCGCGCTCTGGTTGGGGTGGTGCTCAGCGATGCCGACCTGCACAAGGTCGACCTGCATCGCGCCGCGCTCGATCATGCCGACCTCGACGGTGCTGACCTGCACGCGGCGGACCTGCATCGTGCCGATCTGCGGGGCGCCGATCTCCGCTGGGCCGATCTGCATCGCGCCGATCTGCACGATGCCAACTTGAGCGAGGCCGATCTCAGCCATGCCGATCTGCACGGGGCCGATCTGCACGGCGCGGAGTTGTCGGCGGCGGTTTTGGATGATGCCAACCTGTGCGGGGCGAACCTGTCCGGCGTCCGCGGCCTGATCCCTCAGCAGTTGGACAGTGCCCAATTGGATGAGGCGACGCGGCTGCCCGCGGATTTCAGCCGGCGTTGAGCGGCGAAAGCGGCAGGCATCCCGGCCACCGCTGCCGATGATCGCCGGTTCAGCCGGCCGCCGACAGCTCACACCATACGGGCGTGTGATCGGAGGCCTTTTCCCACGAACGGGGCGCGCGGTCGATGCCGGCATCGACGAGACGGTCCGCCGCCTGCGGCGACAGCAGCAGGTGATCGATGCGCAGGCCCTGATCGGCATCGAAGGCGGCACGCCGGTAATCCCACCACGTATAATGGCCAGCGCCAGGCAGCTTCGCGGCGATGGCGTCCGTCAGCCCAAGGTGCGTTGCCGCACGCAACGCCGCCCGTGACTCGGGCCGGCACAGCGCGTCATCACGCCAGCCGGCGGGGTCGTGGACATCCCCGTCGGTGGGCGCCACGTTGTAATCACCACCGAGAACGACGGCGTCCTCGCTGGCCAGCAACGCCTCGACGTGGGCGGCTAGCCGACGCAGCCAGCGCAGTTTGTACGCGAACTTGTCGGAGTCCACGGGGTTGCCGTTGGGGACATACAGACTGGCGACGCGCAATCCGCCGGTAAACGCTTCGAGGTAGCGGGCCTGCTCGTCCGCCCCGTCGCCGGGCAGGGCGTCGGCGAGCACGTCGATCGGCTGCTTCGAGAGAATGGCGACGCCGTTGTAGGTTTTCTGGCCGCGGCTGGCGACGTTGTAGCCGAGGTCTTCCAGGGCCTGCCGGGGAAAGGCCTCATCGGTGACCTTCGTTTCCTGCAGCAGCACCACGTCGGCACCGGCCTCCCGCAGCCAGCGCTCGACATGGGGCAGGCGCGCCTTGATCGAGTTGACGTTCCAGGTTGCGACCTTCACGGCCGCGCCATCCGCGCCTAAACCGAAAACGACGAGCCACAGCCGCAGGTGGACGCGGCATTGGGGTTCTTGATGGCGAAGTAGGAGCCGATCAGGTCCTCGACATAATCGATCTCCGAACCGCGGACGAGATCGAGGGAGACTTCGTCGACGACAATGCTGACGCCATCCCGGCTGAACAGGTGGTCGTCCGCGTTGCGCGTATCGTCCAGGGAAAATCCGTATTGAAAGCCCGAGCAGCCGCCGCCGGACACGGCGATTCGCAGCATCAGGGAGTCGTTCGCTTCCGCCGCCCGCAACTGCGCGATTCGGCGCGCCGCGCTGGCGCTGACGGTAATCAAATCGGTGCCGCTGGTGCCGTCGGCCATCATGGATCGCAGCTCCCCTGTTTTCCCGTGGGGGAATACCAAGCAATTAGCTATATTTATGTATGGACCGCGGCGCAATTGTCAAAACCGGCGGCCGCGAGGCGCGGCCGTCGACGCGAGCGTTGCCGCGCGCAACGCGCCTCGGTAGCTTTTCGCCATGAACACCGCCGATGGCTTGGCCGAGTACGCGTGCCGTCCCGGGGCAAGCCGTGGGCGTGTGCATCCCGAGCCGGAAAGCGCGACGCGCACGTGCTTCCAGCGCGACCGTGATCGCATTCTGCATTCGGCGGCGTTTCGGCGGCTGGAATACAAGACGCAGGTGTTCGTCAGCCATGAGGGAGACTTCTTCCGCACCCGGTTGACCCACAGTCTCGAGGTCTCGCAGATCGCCCGTTCCGTCTGCCGCGCCTTGAGATTGAACGAGGATCTCGCGGAGGCTCTGGCATTGGCGCACGACCTGGGTCATCCGCCCTTCGGCCATGCCGGCGAGGATGCATTGCGCGAGATGATGGCGCCTTTCGGCGGTTTCGATCACAACGCCCAGAGCCTTCGGGTGGTTACCCGGTTGGAGCAGGGGTATGCGTCGTTTGACGGCCTCAATCTGACATGGGAGGCGCTGGAGGGCGTGGTCAAACACAACGGCCCCCTCACCGGCGCCGGCGCCACCCGGCCACTGCCGAGCGCGATTGCCGAGTATACCGCGGCCCACGATCTTGGCCTCGATAGCTGGCCGTCCGTCGAGGCGCAGATCGCCGCGCTCGCGGACGATATTGCCTATAACAATCACGACGTCGATGACGGCTTGCGCGCCGGCCTGTTCAGCGTCGATGACCTGAAGGAAGTGCCGCTGGTCGGCCCGATGATCCGCCACGTCGAAGCGGCGTTTCCCGGGATCGCAACGCCGCGGCTGATTCATGAAACGGTCCGCCGGCTGATCGGCCAGATGGTCGATGACCTGCTGGCGGAGACCAGCCAGCGCCTCGCGGCGCTGGCGCCGCGCACTCCCGACGATGTGCGGTGCGCCGGTGTCCCGGTGGCCGCCTTTTCGGTGACGATGCAGCACCATGACCGGGCGCTGAAGGCGTTTTTGTTCGACAACATGTACCGGCACTACAAATTGAACCGGATGTCGAGCAAGGCGCGGCGACTGATTCGGGACTTGTTCCAGTTGTTCCTGGCGGAGCCGGAGTGCCTGCCGACGGAATGGCGCCGCCGGGCCGGCGCGCCGTCAACGGCGGAAACGGCGCGCGTTGTCGCCGACTATATCGCCGGCATGACCGATCGCGCCGCCCTCGATGAACACCAGAAGCTGTTCGACGTGCAGTCGCGGATCTCATGAGCCTCTTTGCACAATATCGGGATGTGGTGCTGATGGCGGTCGCGTCGCGGGTCGACGCCGGCGAACTGCCACCCGGCTTGCCGCTGGAGCGTATCAGTGTCGAGCCGCCGCGCGATCCCGCCCACGGCGACATCGCCACCAATGCGGCGATGGTTCTGGCTGGCGCGGCGAAGATGGCGCCGCGCGCCCTCGCCGAACGGCTGATCGGCGATCTTGCCACCGCGAGCGGCGTCAGCGCGGCGAGCATCGCCGGCCCGGGTTTCATCAACCTGCGCCTGAAGCCGGAAATCTGGCGGGCGGAAGTGTCGGCAATCCTGCGCGCAGGCATCGCCTATGGCGCCTCCGCCATCGGGGGTGGCGAGCCGGTCAACGTCGAGTACGTGTCGGCCAACCCGACCGGGCCGATGCACGTCGGCCATGGACGGGGCGCGGTGGTTGGCGATGCCCTGGCCTCGCTGCTGGAGAAGGCCGGCTACCGGGTTACGCGCGAATACTACGTCAACGATGCGGGGGCGCAGGTGGCGGCGCTGGCCCGCTCGCTGTACGCCCGCTACCTGGTTGCCGTCGGCGCCCGCCCCGATGGCCACTTCGCCACCCTGCTGGCGGAGGGCGCGGTCGCCTATGGCGGCGATTACCTGATCGAGGCGGCGCAAGCGCTCGCCGCCCGCGACGGCAGCCAATGGGTTGACGCCGCCGAGGACGCCTGGCTGCCGGCGCTGCGCGATTTCGCCGTCGAACGGATGATGGCGCTGATCGAGGCCGATCTCGCCGCCGTTGGCATCCGCTTCGATGTGACTGCGTCGGAGCGGGCGCTGGTGGCGGGCGGCGGCGTCGATGAGGCGGTGGCGCTCCTCGCCGAACGCGGCCTCCTCTACACCGGGGTGCTCGAACCGCCGAAGGGCAAGCTGCCCGACGACTGGGAGCCGCGGCCGCAGACGTTGTTCCGGGCGACGCAATTCGGCGACGAGGTCGACCGCCCACTGAGGAAGTCGGATGGCTCGTGGACCTATTTCGCCGCCGACCTTGCCTATCACCTCGACAAGTTCCGGCGTGGTTTTCGAACCATGATCGACGTCTGGGGTGCCGATCACGGCGGCTACGTCAAGCGCATGCAGGCGGGCGTCAACGCCCTGACCGGCGGCGCCGGGGCGCTCGACGTCAAGCTGTGCCAACTGGTGACCCTGCTTGATGGGGGAGAGCCGGTGCGCATGTCCAAGCGCGCCGGCACCTTCGTCACGCTGCGTGAGGTCGTCGACCGGGTGGGCCGCGATGTGTTCCGGTTCATCATGCTGACGCGCAAGAACGATGCGCCGCTGGAGTTCGATTTCCAGACCGTCACCGAGCAGTCGAAGGACAATCCGGTCTTCTATGTCCAATACGCGCACGCCCGCTGCTGTTCGGTGATGCGCCACGCGGAGGCGACATTGGGGGCGGCGGCGGCGACCGACGCCGCGCTTGCCGCCGCGCCCCTTGACCGGCTCGCCGATCCCGCCGAACTCGATCTGATCCGGGCGATGGCGGGCTGGCCACGCGTCATCGAGGCGGCGGCAGAGGCTCACGAACCCCACCGCATCGCGTTCTTTCTGCAGGAACTGGCGGCGTTGTTCCATCTTCTGTGGACGCGCGGCAAGGAGGATACCGAGTTGAGATTCCTCAATCCCGATGACGAGGCGTTGACCCTGGCCCGGCTTGCGCTGGTGCGCGCCACCGCCATCGTCATCGCGTCTGGCTTGAACGTGATCGGTGTTAACCCGGTGGAGGAGTTACGGTGATGGCGGCGACGGATGAGGAGCTGGCCCGCATCGACGTTTCCGAAGACGCGCGGCCGACGCGGGCGATCCGGGACGACGGAGGCCGCAGCATTCTGTATCTCGCGCTCGGAGCCTTGCTGGTGGCGGTTCTCGGCGCGGGGACATTCTATGCCCTGTCATCGGGCAGCCACTCGACGAAGGCGCAGCGTGACGAGGACCTGCCGGTCGTTCGTGCCGACGAGCGCCCGTTCAAGGTCTTGCCGGACGAGCCGGGCGGGCTCGAAGTCCCCAATCGCGACAAGCTCGTCTATAACCGGATGCGTGGAGTGGCCGAGGCTCCCGAGGTGGAAAGGCTGCTGCCGGGACCGGAACGCCCGCTGCCGCCGCCGGAGTTGCCGCCGGAACTGCCGAAGGCGGTGCCAGCACCGGCCGCTGGCGGCGAGGTGGCTGCCGTCGTTGCCGCGCACGGGCCCGCGGTGACGGACACCGCAGCCGCTGCTGCTGCCGCCGCCGCCGCGGAACCGTCCGTGATCAGTGCGCCCGTTGCGCCCTCCGCCGTCGCCGTGCCGCCATCGGTAGAGGACGCGGAACCGCCCGCCGCCACCGCAGCCAGTGTCCTGCGCCCGGTGGCGCGGCCGGCGGCAAAGCCGGGCGAAGGCCGGGCGGCCGCCGATGCCAAACCATCACCATCGGTGAAGACGGTCGCGCTGGATACAAAGCTGCCGCCACCCGCGGAGGCCAAGCCGCCGCTGGCTGGCGGACGCTTCCAGGTTCAGCTGGGAGCGATGAGTTCGCCGGAACTCGCCCAGGCGCAATGGGCCAAGCTCGTTGCCGGCAACCCGGATATCCTCGGCCGGCTGCGACCGTCGATCGCCCGCGCCGACCTCGGCGGCAAGGGGACATTCTATCGCCTGCGGGCCGGTCCCATCGACGGACCGGAGCGGGCGCAGCAGCTCTGCAAGGCCCTGTCCGGGCGCAGCGTCAGTTGCATCGTTGTCTCCACCAGTGGTTGACGTGCGCCCGCCTCACGCAGTCATCTTCGGCCTTGCCGGCGACGAGCCGACCGCCGCGGAGCGCGCGCTGTTTGCGGCAACGCCGCCGCTTGGCTTCATCCTGTTCACCCGCAACTGCCGCTCGCCGCAGCAGGTGCGCCGGCTGTGCGAGACGCTGCGGGCGTTGGTGGGGCGAAACGATGCCCCCGTTCTCATCGATCAGGAAGGCGGCCGGGTGCAGCGGCTGCCTCCGCCGCAGTGGCGGGCGGCGCCGCCGATGGCGCGTTTCGCCGACCTCGCCGACCGGGACGAAGGTGCCGCCATCGAAGCGGCCTGGCTGAACGGACGGCTGCTTGCCGCCGAACTCGCCGCTATCGGCATCACCGTCAACTGCGCGCCGGTTCTCGACGTGCCCGAGCCGACAGCCGATCCGATCATCGGCGATCGGGCCTGCGGCCGGACGGCGGAACAGGCGGCGTTGGTCGGCGCCGCCCTTGCCGCCGGCCTGCTGGCGGGCAGCGTTGTTCCCGTCATCAAGCATATACCCGGGCACGGCCGTGCCGCCGTCGACAGTCATCACGCGCTGCCCGTGGTCGATGCGACGCTGGCCGACCTGGAGCGGGTGGATTTCGCGCCGTTCGCCGCGCTGGCTGGCATGCCCATCGCGATGACGGCACACGTTGTCTATGCGGCGATCGACGCCGGTGCACCGGCAACCGCGTCACCCGTCGTCATCGCCGAAGTGGTCCGCGGCGCCATCGGTTTCCAGGGGTTGTTGCTCTCCGATGACATCGGCATGCGGGCGCTGACCGGTGGGTTTCGTGAGCGGGCGCAAGGCGCCCTCGCCGCCGGTTGCGATGTTGTCCTCCATTGCAGCGGCGATGCCGCCGAGATGGCGGAGGTGGCCGCCGCATGCCCGCCGATGTCGGCCGCCGCGCTTGCGCGCTGGGACACGGCGCTGGCCGCCGTCGCCGCCGGCCCCGGCGACTTTGACGTCGCCGCCGCGACCGCTCGGTTGCGGGCGCTGCTCGCGGACGTCATGGCTTAGCGCCGTGCAGGAGATCCTCTACACCATCTCGGTGTGGGCGCTGCCGGCGCTGATCGCGATCACCCTGCACGAAGCGGCGCACGGCTGGGTCGCGAGCAAGCTCGGCGACGATACGGCGCTCCGCCTCGGCCGCGTTTCCTTCAATCCGACCCGTCATATCGATCCGTTCGGCACCATCATCCTGCCGCTGCTGCTGCTGTTCCTTTCGGGCGGGCGCATGCTGTTCGGCTATGCCAAGCCGGTTCCCGTCGCCTTCCGCCGATTGCGGCGGCCACGCCGCGACATGGTGCTGGTGGCGGCGGCCGGACCCGGCATCAACATCGCCATTGCCGTCGTCGCCGCGCTGCTGCTGCCCGTCGGCTTGCTGATCCCCGGACAGAGCGGCGTCTGGGTCACTCTCAACTTGCAGAACGCCATCTGGATCAATGTGTTGCTGGCGGTGTTCAATATGCTGCCGATCCCGCCGCTGGACGGCGGCCGGGTTGCCGTCGGCCTGCTGCCGAGTGTCCTCGGGCGGCCACTGGCGCGGCTGGAGCCCTTCGGGTTCTTCATCGTCATCGGCCTCATTTTCCTCCTGCCGTTCATCGGTGCGGAGCTGGGCTTCAAGCTGGATGTGTTCGGCTGGCTGGTGATCGAGCCGGCTGAGTCGATCATGCGGTTCATCCTCAAGCTGACGGGGGCGCGATGACGGCGTGGGCGGAACGCGAGAGCCCCTTCGATGCGGAGGTGCGCAGCGACGGCAACGAGGCCTTCGTCGTCGACCTCGATGGCTTCGCCGGGCCGATCGACGTGCTGCTGTCGCTGGCGCGCTCGCAGAAGGTGGACTTGAGCCGGATCTCCATCGTCCGGCTGGCCGACCAGTATCTCGATTTCGTCGCCGCGGCGCGCCGCCGGAGCCTCCAGGTCGCCGCCGAATACCTGGTGACGGCGGCATGGCTGGCGTACTTGAAGTCGCGCCTGCTGCTGCCGCGGCCGGTGCTGGAGGATGACGAGCCGGAGCCGGAAGCTCTTGCCGCCGCCCTCGCCTGGCAACTGCAACGGCTGGATGCGATGCGGCGGATGGGCCACCGGCTGTTCGCCCGCCCGCAGCTCGGCCGCGATACCTTCCTGCGGCCAGCGGCGAAGGTGCCCGCCGCTCCCTCGGTGCCGGCCGTGCCCGCCGGTGCGTGCACGCTGACGCAATTGCTTGCCGCCTACGCCGGACACCTGAAACGGCAGCAGACACCGCGGCTTGTGGTCACGCCGTCGTCGTTGATGTCGGTGGATGCCGCCCTTGCCCGTCTTCGCGCCGGCCTTGGCGCCGTTCCGGGCTGGGAGAGCTTCCTGCGCTACCTGCCCGAGGAATGCCTGAACGACGAGGCCGATCCGCTGACGACGCGCGCCGCAGTGGCGGCAACGTTCGTTGCCTGCCTCGAACTGGCACGGGAGGGCGCCGTGCGCATGCGTCAAGCGCGCCCGTTCGGGCCGATTTTCATCATTGCCGCTGAGGGAGGGTCGACGGGTGGCGGATGACGCGTTGCGGCTTTTGGAGGCGATGCTGTTCACCGCGGGCGAACCGCTGAACGAACGCTGGCTGGCGCGGCGGCTGCCGGCTGGCAGCGATGTGAAGCGGCTGCTGGCGCGCCTGGCCGCCGACTATGCGGGACGCGGCGTCCAGCTGGTGCGTGCGGGCGAGACCTGGGCGTTCATGACGGCGCCGGATCTCGGCGCACAGCTGGCCGCGGACCGCTCGCACGAGCTGAAACTGTCGAGGGCCGCGATCGAAACGCTCGCCATCATCGCCTATCACCAGCCGGTCACGCGGGCGGACATCGAACAGATCCGCGCCGTGCACGTGTCCAAGGGCACCCTCGATGTGCTGTTTGAACAAGGCTGGATCGCGCCGCAGGGCCGCCGCGATACCCCCGGGCGGCCGGTCACCTGGGGCACCACCGATCTGTTTCTGCGCCATTTTGGGTTGACCAGCCTGAAGGAGCTGCCGGACGCCGCCGAACTGCGCGCCGCCGGTCTGCTCGATGCCGCCCCCGCCGCCATCCTCGGGCTGCCCGCTGCGGAGTGCGAGGGCTCGGCCGCTCAGTGAGCCGTGCCGGCGCGAGTCGGGCGGTACGGTTTGCCTCCATTTCGGTGATGTGCTAGCGATCGGCTGATCCCGAACTGTCGTTCCAAGGACCGCACGGCATGCAGATGATCGACTTCGAGGCGTTCGAACGGACGCCGCTGGCGCGCGACCCGTGCGACTTTCTGGTCGTCCCGCATTTCATCAAGTCAGATGCGCTGGCCGCGATCAATCGCGACTACCCCGAGATCACGGAGCCGGGGAATTTCGAGCCGGAGGTTTTCCCGCACGGCCCGGCGTTCAAGCAGCTGCTCAGCGAACTGCGCAGTCAGGAAACGAGACAGCGCTTCGCCGGCAAGTTCGGTCTCGATATCAGTGAGTTGCCCTTGCAGCTGACGGTCCGGAAATATTCGGAAGCGACCGACGGCAACGTCCACAACGATTCGAAGACGAAAATCATCACGGTGCTCATCTATTTCAACGAGACATGGCCGCACGCCGGCGGCCGGCTGCGGCTGATGCGCTCGCCGAAATCGCTCGACGATTATCAGGCGGAGGTCGAGCCGTCCGGCGGCACCATGCTGGCTTTTCGCCGTTCCGAGACATCCTTCCATGGATTTTATCCGGTGGAGGCGGAGCGCCGCTCTCTGCAAATGTACTGGGTGAAGCCAAAACGGGAGCAGAGGCACCTGAAGGTGCCGGGCTTCAAGACGCTGTTCAAACGGTGGCGCAAGGAGCGCGCCCGATAGGTTCCTTTGTCGGCGGCAGACCGCGGACTGGCCAGCACGGGAAAGGCACGGCGATGATCACCCTGTATTGCCGCCAGCAAGGCAAGGTCGTGACCAGCGAGCCACCCAGCGGCAGCGTCGGCCTGCCCTCTGGCCTGATATGGATCGACGCGCTCGATCCGTCGGCGGAGGACACCGCCTGGCTGAAGGCGGTGGTGGGCGTTGAGGTTCCGACGCCCGAGGAAATGCGCGAGATCGAGCCGTCCAGCCGACTGTATCGCGAGGGCCTTGCCCTGTTCATGACGGCCAGTCTGATCAACCGCACGGAAACGCATGAGCCGGAGACGCGGGCGACGACGTTTGTCGTTGTCGACAACCTGCTGCTGACCATTCGCTACGCCTCGCCGATGCCCTTCAACACCTTCGCCACGCGGATCCGCGCCAATCCCGCGCTGCTCGAATCCGCCGAGGTCGCCCTCGTCGAGCTGATGGATGCCATCGTCGATCGGCTGGCCGACACCCTGGAAACCGTCGACGCCAACGTCAATGCCCTATCCCAGAGCATTTTCGCTCCGCAGAAGGGTACCGACGCGGCGCGCATCGACTATACCAGCGCGCTGCAGACGATCGGCCTGAACGCCATCCGCTGCACGAAGGTTGATGAAAGCCTCGTCAGCTTGTCCCGACTGCTGAGCTTCTTCGACTCCGACGTGCGGCAAGCCGGGCAAAAGCACGTCAGGGCGCGGATCAAGGACGTCCAGCGGGATATCCTCTCGCTGATGGGGTACGTCGAGCGGCTGTCCGACCGCCTGACCTTGATGCTGGATGCGACCCTTGGCCTGGTGAATATCCAGCAGAACGCCATCATCAAGATCTTCTCGGTCATCGCCGTCGTCTTCCTGCCGCCGACGGTGGTGGCCAGCATGTATGGCATGAACTTCGATTTCATGCCCGAGTTGCACTGGGAGTTCGGCTATCCTTTCGCCGTTGGCCTGATGATCTTGTCGGCGGTGCTTCCCTACCTCTATTTCCGCCATCGCAAGTGGCTGTGAGGCCGGCCGCGATCACGGCGTGGCGGGCAGCAGGCGGGTCAGGGCCGCGACGGTATCGGCTTCCGCCGCCGGCTTGTCCCAGCGAATGCGGTGGACGCGGGGAAAGCGCAGCGCCAAGCCCGATTTGTGACGGCTGGAGCGCTGCGCGCCGTCGAACGCGATTTCCAGCACCAGCGCCGGATCGACCGCCCGCACCGGTCCGAACCGCTCGACCGTGTGGCTGCGCACCCAGCGATCCAGCTGACGCAGTTCGGCGTCGGTGAAGCCAAAGTAGGCCTTGCCGACGGGAACCAGTTCCCGGCGGCCGTCACCGTCGGTCCGCCAGCAGCCGAAGGTGTAATCGGAATAATAGGACGACCGCTTGCCATGGCCGCGCTGGGCATACATCAGCACGCAGTCGATGGTCAGCGGATCGCGCTTCCATTTCAGCCATGGGCCTTTCGGCCGGCCGGCGAGGTAGGGGCTGTCGCGCCGCTTCAGCATCACCCCCTCGATGCTGTCGCCGTGGTCGCGGGCGCGGTGGGCCGCGAGGTCCGTCCAGCCTGCAAATTCGAGAAGCGGCGACAGATCCATGGCCGGCGGCCGTGTGCGGGCCAGCCAGGCTTCCAGACGCGCCCGCCGCGCCGCAAACGGCAGCGGACGCAGGTCCTCGCCGCCATCGAACAGCATGTCATAGAGGCGGACATGCGCGGGATGGCGGGCCAGCAGCGATTTGGGCGGCGCCTTGCGGCCGAGGCGCTGCTGCAGGTCGTTGAACGGTGCCACCGCGCCATCGCGAACAACCAGCAGTTCACCGTCGAGCACCGCCGGCGCGCAAAGCGTGGCGGCGACGTCCGGGAACGCGGCGGTGATATCGTCGCCCGTCCGCGAGAAGATGCGCACACCACCGTCCGCACTGACGGCGAGCTGCACGCGGATGCCGTCCCACTTCCATTCCGCGGCATAAGCGCACGGGTCGAGGTCCGCCAGGTCCGCCTCGGCCAGGGTTGTCGCCAGCATCATCGGCCGGAAGGTCAGCGCCATCGCCGCCCGCGGCTGCGGCCCGCGGCCTTCGAGCCAGGCGAACAGTTCGGCGTACGGTGGATCGAGGCCATGCCACAGCTCCTCGATGTCCGCGACATCGCGGCCACCGAACTCGGCGAGGGCGGTCTTCGCCAGCCGCGCCGATACCCCGACGCGCAGGCCGCCGGTCATCAGCTTGAGCAGGGCGAAGCGTCCGGAAGCATCGAGGGCGTCGAGCCAGCGGACGAGATGCGCCGCGACCGCCGCCTTCGGCGCCTCGCGCAGCGTTGCCACCACCTCGCGCAGCGGCGGCGGCGGACGTTCCTCGCCGCCGTCGGCGGCCGGCCACAGCAGCGAGGCGGTTTCGGCAAGATCGCCGACGTAATCGTAGGACAGCTGGAACAGCAGCGGATCGACGCGCTCGGCCATCAGCCCCCGGATCACCGCCGGCTTGGCATGGGGAAACACCAGGGTTCCGGTCAGCGCCGCGAGCCCCCAGCCGCGGTCGGGGTCCCCGACCGTCGAGAAATAGCGCTTAATCAGCCGCAGTTTCGCCGTACGCTGCGGGGCGAAGACGAGGCTGTCGAGCAGGCGGGAAAACGCGTTCACGATCCCTCCGCGGCATCCGGCCGCCGCCGAACCTCGTGACGGCTGCCGCGGTGGCAGCAACGACGAGGCCGGCGGTGAGTTCGCCTGCGTTTACGCCGGCCAGAAGCCGACGACGCGGTCGATGCACCAGAACATCGCCAATACGCCGATGCCGTAGGCGGGGATCAACTCGCTGCCGCGGGGCGGGCAGAGATCCAGGCGCCGGTGCGCCCAGATGAGGGCCAGCACAAGGAGCACGAAGGCCAGTTGGCCGATCTCGACGCCGATGTTGAAGAACAGCAGCGCCACCGGCACGCTCGCCGCCGAAAGCCCGAGATCGGTTAAGGCGCGGGCGAAGCCGAACCCGTGCAGGAGACCGAAGGCGAACGCCACCGCCCACGGATAGCGCGCCGTCAGGCCGCCCTCGCCACGGCTGACCTTCACCACCTCGACGCCAACGAAGGCGATGCTGAGGGCGATCGCCGCATTGACGGGCGCTTCCGGCACGCCGACCCAGCCGAGAGTCGCCGCGGCGAGAGTGAGGCTGTGGGCGATGGTGAAGGCGGAGATGGTTTTGACCAGCATCATCGGCGTGCTGACGATCCAGATCAGGCCGAGAACGAACAGCAGGTGGTCGACACCGAGCAGAATATGCTCGACGCCTATCGGAATGTAGGTGACGGCGAGACGGCGCCACTCGACCGCTTCGCTGCCGGAACCGGTGAGGACGACGCGCGGGCTGGCGGTGGTGAGGGTGTGGATGGTGGCGGCGCCGGAACGCCAGTTCAGCCGCAGCACCATGGCGGGATAGCGGTAGTCAAGACCGGCGGCGATGAAGGGGCCGACCAGTCCTGCCGTGCCGCAATCGAGCTGGGGCGCTTGGAAGGTGCAATGGGGCGGAAACCGGGGGCGCAATCGCTCATAGGCTTCCGCATCGTCGGCGAGGGTCGGCGCGTTCAGCCAGCGCACGGTGAAGCGGCCGAGGTCCGTCTGCTGGACCAACAGCACCGCCATCGGCACGCTGTGGGCACGGGCGGCGGATGACGCGATCATCAACACGCCGATGGCGGCCAGCAGCAGGCGCAGGGGGCTCACGGCTGGTCGACGCGCTCGACGGTGTAGCTGGCGCGCATCGCCCGCTGCATTTCGGCGGCGAGTTCGAATTCCTTCTCGCGGCGCCAATCGTTCTCCAACTGTGCCTTGAGCGTTTCAAACACCGCGGCCTGCGGTTCGGCGATCGCATCCAATCGCACAGCGTGCCAGCCTCGCATCGAGCGCAGCACGCCCCACTCTCCCAGCGGCTGGCGCTCCAGCGCCGCGGCGAAGGCTTCGCCATAGGTCTTGACCACCTGCTCGCGCGTGCGCTGCCGATAGGGGCGAAGGTGCGGCTCGGCCTCCTCGGAGTTGGCGGCACTGGCGAGCGTCAGACGGGCCTGCTGCGCGCGCGCTTGCGCATCGGCGTCGTCGCCGGCGAACAGCACCTGTACGAAATCGAAAGTCCGGGGGCGATCATAGTTTGACCGGCGCTGTTCGAACCACTTCTGCAGCTCGCTTTCCGGCGGCGCATCCGGAACCGACTGCGCGCGGACCAGTGCATGCATGTTGGCGATGACGATTTCCCGGATGCGGCCGTCGCTGCGGTCCAGGCCCATCGCCAGTCCCTGGCGATACATGACCTCCTTGGCGATCCAGCCGTCGATGAGATGGTCCAGTTCGGCCGGCGCCGGTTCGCGCTGGGTCGCCTTGCGAAAGCGATCGATCATGTCGTTGCGCACGGCGGCGTCGACGACGATGACGGCGGAGTTGGTCGGCTTTGGGCCAACCCACTGATACAGCCCGAACAGGATGCCCGCCAACACGGTGAAATGCAGGAGAGGTTCACGCCGCCAGGAGCTCATCGGGGTTCCCCGTGGATCGGTAGCCGGGCGGACAATGCCTGACCGGCAAGTCAGGCGCAAGAGCATCACCAATTGCCTCGTGTAATAGTATTACAAAACTTATTACACGCATAGGATATAAAAGATATCATTACGGCTTTTAGACGATCTCGCTCAACAAAACCCCGGATAGAAAACAACAATCGACAATTGCGCTTGCCACAAAATGACGAGGATATGCCAAAAAACCTTCATGGCACCGGCATCGTAATGTCACCAACGGGATTGATGATGTGCCGATCCCAGCAAGTTTGCTGACATTCAGGGTTATACTTAAAATTTTGGGCGAGGTTGAGGTTATGAAAACTTCCACGGGGTCGCGCGCCGCCGTCACGGCCGCTCTCGTCACCCTGTTCGCGACCGCATCGCTGTCCGAGGCGCATGCCCGGTGCGTGAACCCGCTTCCCTTGAAGTTCAAGAATGGCGAGTTCCGCATCGTTCAGTTCACCGATACCCAGGATGACCAGAATATCGAGCCACGGACCGTACAGTTGATGATTGCGGCAGTGGAATACCACAAGCCTGATCTGGTCGTATTCAGCGGCGATAACATTACCGGCGGCCCGAAAAATAATGCCGATGTGAGAAAGGCCATTGATAACATCGCCAAGCCGCTGGAGGAGCGGGGCATCCCGTTCATGATGGTGTTTGGTAATCATGATCAGGACAGCTTTGATGGCCGCAACGTAACATGGTCAGAGCACGAACAATACGAATACTACCGCTCTTTTACCTGCAACGTGAATCCATCGACGGCCGAGGGAGTCACCGGTCACAGTAACTTCGTGCGCTTGGTGTTCGGATCGGTCGTTGATTTCAAGAAGCCGGTGTTTGCTGTGTGGGGCCTCGACTCCGGCCGTTACGCGCCAAACCCCGATGACGTCGCCGGGCAAAAGATCAACGGCAACGAAAACACCTGGGACTACATCCGCCAGGATCAGGTCGACTGGTACCGGAACACGTCGCTGAATTTCGAAAAGCGCTTCGGCAAGAAGATCCCTGGGCTGATGTGGTTCCATATCCCGCTGTTCGAGCATGCGACGATGTGGAACACCCAGTTTGGCACGCCCTGGCCCAATGACACGGACGGTACCGCCAACCCGGTGATCCCCTCGTTCACCTCGCAAGACCCGACAAACACCGATTACGATCGATACGGGATGCGGGCCAACTCGGGCTATGGTCAGAACGAACGGAACGAATGCGTGTGCACCGGTCCGTTCAATAGCGGCCTCTACGCGGCGGTGCGCGATCGCGGCGATGTCAAGGGCATCTTTGTCGGTCACGATCACATCAACAGCTACTTCGGCAACTATCACGGCGTCTACCTCGGCTACGCCGCCAATACCGGCTTCGGTACCTATGGTCTCGGCGGTACCGACAATCATCGCCTGCGTGGCGCCCGCCTGTTCACCATTCAGGAAAACGATCCGGAGGTGTTCGAGACCGAGATGAAGTTTGCCGGCGCCGATTTCGGCATCTGCATTGAGGCGAACATCGCCAACTGTCCGAGCGCGTCGTCGATGGTGGTCAAGGCCGGCAGTGATGAGCCCGCGATGACAACGTTCAGCGTCAACGGCAGCACGCCGCCCGTGGAAATGAAAAACGGTCGCGCCGTCGGCTACATCGTCGGCAATTAACGTTTCCGTTATGGTCTGACGGGGCGTCGGCGGCCGTCCGCCGACGCTTCCCTTCGCGTGTCGCTCTTCCCGGAACTTCTCAGGTTCATCCCGCCATGGCACCCCGCTTTTTGCTCTCGTTCATGCTGCTTGTCCTCGCGGTAAGCTGTCCCGGCACGCCCGCCTTCGCACACGCCCAGGAAGGCGTCGCCGGCGGCTTCGCCAGTGGCTTCAGCCATCCGCTGACGGGGCCGGACCACCTCATCGCCATGGTGGCAGTCGGCCTCTGGGGCGCGCAGCTCGGCCAGCCGCTGATCTGGATCCTGCCGATGACGTTTCCGCTGGTGATGGCGTTCGGCGGGCTGCTGGCGCTCATCGGCGTGCCGATGCCGTTTGTCGCCTGGGGGGTGCCGATCTCCGCCATCGTTCTCGGCCTGATGGTTGCTCTGCACGTGCGCCCGCCAGTGTGGCTGGCCGCGCTGCTCGTTGCCGCGTTCGCCATCTTCCATGGCCATGCGCACGGCGGCGAGGTTCCCGACGCCGTCAATCCGCTCGCCTACAGCATCGGCTTCGTGTTGGCCACCGGTCTGCTGCATCTCGCCGGTATCCTCGTTGGCCTCGCCGTTGCTTGGCCGATGGGGGTGCGCGCGGTGCGGGCGTGTGGCGTCGTCATCGCCGTTCTCGGCGGCTATTTTCTCGCCGCGCAGATGGGAATGGTTGGGGCTTAAAGGGGCTGGCGGCGGGGTGCCGATGCGGATCACCGGCCTCGCCGCGTCGCTGACGGCGACGCTCATCGCGACGCCGTCGCCGGCGTGCGCTCACCTCGTCAACGCCCGCTTCGGCGATTTCTACGGCGGGCTGCTGCACCCGTTGTCGGCGCTGGACTACGCCCTCCCCTGGCTGGCGTTGGGTCTGCTCGCCGCCCTGCAGGGGGGACGGAACGGCCGCTGGATGGTGCTCGCGTTTCCCGTGGGCGTCGCCGCCGGCGTTGTCTGCTCGCAGGTGCTGCCGGCGCCGGAAAAGCTGCTCTATGGCGTCAATCTCCTGTGGTTTGTCGTTATCGGCCTGCTGATCGTCCTCGCCCGCCGCCTGCCCGCGGAATTCTTTGTCGGCCTCGGCGTCACCTTCGGGATCTCGCAGGGCTGGGAAAACGCGTTGGCGATTGCTGGGGCGACCAACGTCGGCCTGTTCGTGGCGGGCATCACCGTTGCCAGCTATCTGACCGTCACCCTCACCACGGCGACGACAGTGAGCTTGCTGCGCCAGGCGGACTGGGTGCGCATCGCCGTCCGCGCCGCCGGCAGCTGGATCGCCGCCATCGGCCTGCTGGTCGTCGGCGTCAAGCTCGTCACCGCATGAGCGGGGCGTGTGCGTGCCGCGCCGGCGTCATCCTCCCTCTTCATCATAGCCGGTGAGCGAAAGCGCTGCCGCCGCGATGCCGGCTTGGCGGGCGTGGTGGACGAGCGCGTCCTCGCGGCCATGGGTGACGAGCACCGCCGGCGCGCCAACGTCGGCGAGGGTCGCCGTCAGCTCCGGCCAGTCGGCGTGATCGGAAATGACCAGCGGCAACTCGACGCCGCGCTGCCGTGCCCGCTGGCGGATCAGCATCCAGCCGGACGCGACGGCGGTCACTGGCTCGGCGAAGGCTCGCGCCCAGCGGTCGGCGATGGCTGACGGTGGGCACAGGACGATTTCCCCGGCGAGCGCCCGCCGCGTCTCGCCGCGAACGGCCCGGAGATCACCCAGCGCGATGCCAAACCGTTCGTACAGCCGACACATCGGGAGCAGCGCGCCGTGCAGCCAGATCGGCCGGTCATAACCGGCCTGGCGCAGCAGGGCGATGAGGCGCTGGCATTTGCCGAGGGCATAGACGCCGACGAGGTGCGCACGCTCTGGAAAAATGGCCAGCGAGGCGAGCAGTTTGCCGACTTCTCCGCCGTCGGCGGGATGGTGAAACACCGGCAGTCCGAACGTCGCCTCGGTGATGAACACATCGCCCGGCACCACCTCGAACGGCGCGCAGGTGGGATCGCCACGCCGCTTGAAATCACCGGAAACAACGACCCGGCATCCCGGTCCCTCGATGACCACCTGCGCCGAGCCGAGGATATGCCCCGCCGGTGCCAGCCATAGCCGGACGCCGCCCAGTGTGCGCCGCTCGCCGCAAGGGAGCGCTTCGATCGTCGTCGTCCCGTCGGTACCGTAGCGGAGGGCGAAGATCGCCGCCGTTTCCGGGCTCGCCAGCACCCGTCGATGCCCGGCGCGGGCATGATCGGCGTGGCCGTGGGTGATCACGGCGCGGTCGACGGGACGCACCGGGTCGACATGAAAGCCGCCGGCATCGCAATACAGTCCGGCATCGGTGATCCGCAGCCACGATGGCAGGCGCGCCGTCGCTGCGTCTTGCGTGCCCATCCCGTCACTCACGGCTATCGACCATGACACGTGCGCATGCTGCGTTATCTATGATCGCATGACGCCGCCGCTACCGACCCGTTTTGCCGCTTGGTTTGCCGCCCGCGGCTGGCAGCCCTACGCGCACCAGTTGGAGATGCTGGCGGCGGCCCGTGACGGCGCGCACGCCCTGCTGATCGCGCCCACCGGCGGCGGCAAGACCCTTGCCGGCTTCCTGCCATCATTGATCGACGCCGATGGCGGTGATCGGAGGCCGGCGGGGAGCGCCCTATCCACCCTCTACATCTCGCCGCTGAAGGCACTGACGCAGGATGTCCACCGCAATCTCGAACGGCCGATCGCCGAGATGGGGCTGGCGCTGCGTGCCGAAACCCGCACCGGTGATACGCCGCAGGCGAAGCGCCAGCGCCAGCGCCGCCAGCCACCGCAATTGCTGATGACAACGCCGGAGTCGCTGGCGCTGCTGCTGTCGTATGCGGACTCGGCAGACCTGTTCGCCGGTCTCCAGACGGTGATCATCGACGAGTTGCACGCCCTGGCCGGCAGCAAGCGCGGCGATCTGTTGGCGCTGGGCCTCGCGAGGCTGCAGGCGCTGGCGCCCGGGTGTCGGCGGGTCGGACTCTCGGCGACCGTTGCGCGCGAGGATGACCTGCGGGCATGGCTGTCGCCGCATGCGCAGCCCGCCGACGTGCGGGTGATCCGCTGCCCCGATGACCGCAAGCCCCAGATCGAAATCCTCGAGCCGGAAGGCTGGATGCCGTGGTCGGGGCACATGGCGCTGCACGCCTTGCCCGCCGTTTATGCGGCGATCGCCGGCGCGGCAACGACGATCGTTTTTGTCAACACCCGGGCGCAGGCCGAGATCATCTTTCAGCAGCTTTGGCACATCAACGAAGCCAACCTGCCCATCGCCTTGCATCACGGCAGCCTTGCCGTCGAGCAGCGGCGGCGGGTGGAGGCGGCGATGGCGTCCGGACGGCTGCGCGCCGTCGTTGCCACCTCATCCCTCGACCTCGGCATCGATTGGGCGACGGTCGACCAGGTCGTGCAGATCGGTGCGCCGAAGGGTGTCAGCCGGCTCGTCCAGCGCATTGGCCGGAGCGGCCATCGCCTCGACCGGACGAGCCGGGCGCTGCTGGTGCCGGCCAATCGGTTCGAGGTTCTGGAATGCCGGGCCGCCGTCGACGCCGTGCGCGCCCGCACCCTCGACGGCGAGGCGCCGCCGCCCGGCGGTCTCGAAGTGCTGGCGCAACACCTGCTGGGGGTTGCCTGCGCCGGGCCGTTTGCCGCCGACGCGCTGTATGCCGAGGTGCGCACCGCCGCTCCCTACGCCGCACTGTCGCCGGCGGACTTCGCAGCGACGCTCGCCTTTGTCGCCGACGGCGGATATGCGCTGAAAACCTACGAGCGCTGGCGCCGGCTGGAGCCGACCGCTGACGGCCGCTGGCGGCTGACCTCGGCGGCGCATGCGCAGCGCTATCGGATGAATATCGGCACCATCGTCGAGGCGGTGACGCTGAAGGTGCGGCTGCGGCGGGGGCCGGTGCTCGGCGAAGTGGAGGAATACTTCATCCAGGGGCTTCAGCCCGGCGATACCTTTGTGTTCGCGGGCGAGGTGTTGCGCTTCGAAGGCGTGCGCGAAACGACGGCGGTGGTCAGCCGGGCCAGCGGCGGCGAGCCCAAGGTGCCGGCCTATGCCGGCGGCCGGCTGCCGCTGTCGACCCACCTCGCGGCCCGCGTGCGGGCGATGCTCGCGGACGAGGCTGGCTGGTCGGCGCTGCCGCGCCCCGTTGGCGAATGGCTGGCGCTGCAGGCGCAGCGTTCGCGCCTGCCGGGAGCAGACGACCTGCTGGTCGAGCTGTTCCCGCGCGGGGGCAAGGCATTCCTCGTCGCCTATGCCTTTGAAGGCCGCAACGCCCATCAGACACTGGGGATGCTCCTGTCGCGGCGCATGGAGCGCGCGGGGCTGGGGCCGCTGGGCTTCGTTGCCACCGATTACGTGCTGGCCCTGTGGAGTGTACATGAGGCCGATGACGTCGAGGCGCTGTTTGCCGAAGACATGCTGGGGGACGATCTGGAAGAGTGGATGGCGGAGTCCTCCGTGCTCAAGCGCACCTTTCGCAACGTCGCCGTCATCGCCGGGCTGATCGACCGCCGGCAGCCGGGACGCGAACGCAGCGGCCGGCAGCTCACCGTCAACTCCGATCTGATCTATACCGTACTGCGGCAGCACGACCCCACGCACGTGTTGCTGCGAGCGACGCACGCCGACGCCGCTCGCGGCTTCGTCGATCTCGACCGCCTTGCCGCCATGCTCAAACGCATTCGCGGGCGCATCCTCGTTCGCCGCCTCGATCGTGTCTCGCCACTGGCGGTGCCGGTATTGCTGGAAATCGGCCGGGAGAGCGTGTTCGGCGGCGGTGTCGACGAGCTGTTCGACCGGGCGGCGCGCGAACTGATCGCCGAGGCGACCGGCCGCGAACCGGACGAACCGGCACGCGGGGGCCAGATTCCGTTGCTGGCGACCGTCACGCCGTGACCGCGACCGGCTCGGGACAAG
Organism: Rhodospirillales bacterium; assembly: GCA_025458035.1. Taxonomy (GTDB): domain Bacteria; phylum Pseudomonadota; class Alphaproteobacteria; order Rhodospirillales; family Defluviicoccaceae; genus Defluviicoccus. The sequence continues at coordinate 6,696 of JALOTH010000010.1, read as the reverse complement.
CATTGACGTTTGCGGGCGAGGAGATGCGCGCCACCCTTCCCGGCGCGCTGCAATGGCCGGCCGCGCAAGCCCTCATCGTCGCTGACTTGCACCTGGAAAAAGGCTCGAGCTTCGCCGGCCGGGGCCAATTGCTGCCGCCCTATGACAGCTGCGCGACGCTGGCCGGGCTCGCGCAGGTGGTGGACGCCTGTCGGCCCCGCCGTGTGGTTTGCCTCGGTGACAGCTTTCACGACGAGGCCGCCGCGTCGCGCCTGCCGCCGCCGGAGCAGAAGACATTGTCGGAACTCGCGCGCGGCCGCGATTGGCTGTGGGTTGCCGGTAACCACGATCCGCGACCGGGGTGCGGCCTTGCGGGTGACGTGGTGAGCGAAGTGAGGATCGGCGCCGTCGTCTTGCGTCATCGCGCCGCCGATGACGCGGCCGGCGCGGAGGTGTCCGGGCACTGGCACCCGAAGCTGGAGGTGCGCGTCAGCGGCCGGCGACTGCGCGGCCGCTGCTTCGTCGTCGGCGACCAGCGGCTGATCCTGCCAGCGTTCGGTGCGTTGACCGGCGGCTTGACGGTGCGAGATCCCGCCATCGCCGGACTGTTTCCCAACGGCTTTACCGCCTACGTCATCGGCTACCGTCGCATCCACCGGCTGCCGTGTCAGCGGCTCGGTCGCTGAAGACCCGGCATTGCCGCGGCTGGCGAAGCGTGGCGGTCCCGGCTATAGAGGCAGCAGCACCAGCGACAACGCCGGTGGCCGGCGGCGGGCCTGGCTTGAACATGGCAAACGGGGTCAGGACGGGAAGGGACGGAAGACGGTGCTGTTCGAGGCGGGACTATGGGTCAAGCTGATCAAGGCGATCGTCGCCGGCTTCGTCGTTGCCGTGCCGGTGGGCGCTATTGGTGCCATCTGCCTCAAGCGTGCGTTGCAGGGACTGTGGATCGATGGTTTGTGCACCGGCTGCGGTGCGGCCCTCGCCGACTCGATCCTGGCAGCAGGAGCGATGCTGAGCCTGACGCTGATCACCCAGTATGTCCTCGACCACGAAGGCCCGTTGCTGCTGATTGGCGGGGTGGTGTTGATCGTGCTCGGAATCCGCATGATCCGCACCCGCCACTACCGCATCGAGGAAGCGTTGGAGCTGGCGCCGTCGCCGACGCGGGGCTGGCGCTGGTGGCTGGGCGATTTTGCCACCGGCTTCGGGTTGACCATCATCAACCCGGCAACGCTGGCGGCGTTCGCCTTCGTTTTTGCCGGCTTTGGCCTGTTTGCCAGCGAGACGGGACGGCTGCTGGACAACTGGGTCGTCATCGTCGGCGTCTTTGTCGGCTCCATGTTGTGGTGGGTGACCCTGATCAGCGCCGCGCGCGCCGTGCGCCGCCACGCATCGACGAAGGCGGTTTCGGCGGTCAATGCCATTCTTGGCTCCCTCGTTCTCGGTTTCGGCGTCTTCAGCCTCGTCCGCCTGCTGGCGTATCCGGCGTGACCGGGGGTCCGTTCAGGCCACCTGTGCCGACCCGGCGGCGGGGTGATCCGTGGCGATGTGGGCGGCGTAAGCGAGCCAAAGGATAACCGTGCCCGTGGGAACCATGCCGCGCAACCTCGCCAAAACCACACCGCCGAGCCTGTCGATCGCCGTCATCGGCAGCGGTGTTGCCGGCCTGTCGGCGGCATGGCTGCTCTCACAACGGCATCGTGTGACGTTGTTCGAAAAGGACGGACGACTGGGCGGGCACACCAATACCGTCGACATATCCTGCGACGATGGCCGCCATATCGCTGTCGACACGGGGTTCATCGTCTACAACGAGTGCAACTACCCGAACCTGACGGCGTTGTTTCGTCACCTGGGCATCGCAACCGAAGCGTCAAACATGTCGTTTTCGGTGTCCATGGACGACGGCCACCTCGAGTATGCCGGCAGTGACCTGAAAGGGTTGTTCGCCCAGCCGAGCAACGTCTTGCGTCCGCGCTTCTGGCGGATGCTGCGGGATATTCTGCGGTTCTATCGCTACGGGCCGGACGTGTTGAACATGGCCGACGCGGCCACCCTGACACTGGGTGCGTATCTGGATCGTTGCAATTATTCCGAAGCCTTCATTGACGATCACCTGCTGCCGATGGCGGCGGCCATCTGGTCGACGCCCGCCGGCGACATGCGCATGCACCCGGCGCGGGCCTTCGTGCAGTTTTGCATGGCGCATGGACTGATGCGCGTGTCTGGCCGTCCACAGTGGCGCACCGTCACCGGAGGCGCCCGCGAGTACATCAAGATTCTGTCGGAACCCTATGCCGATGGCATCCGTCTGAACGCCTGCGTGCGCCGCATCCATCGCGTCGATGCTGGCGTCGTCGTTGAAGAAACCAATGGGACGAAGACCGCCTTCGACCGGGTCGTCGTCGCCACCCATGCGGACCAGGCGCTGCGGTTGCTGGCCGATCCCAGTCGGGATGAGCAAGATCTGCTTTCCGCCTTTCGCTATGCGCGCAACCGCGCCATTCTCCATTCCGATCGTCGGCTCATGCCGAAGCGCCGCGCCGCGTGGTCCAGCTGGAACTATCTGGGTGAGCGACGCTCACCCGGCGAGCGGGCGATATCGGTCACCTATTGGATGAACAGATTGCAGAATATCGACGAGCGTTACCCGCTGTTCGTAACGTTGAACCCGATACGGCCGCCACAGGCGGAGCACGTCATCGCCGCCTTCGATTACAGCCACCCCACCTTTGACCATCGGGCACTGGCGGCACAAACCGCATTGGCGCAGCTATCCGGTCACCGCTCCACCTGGTATTGCGGCAGCTACTTTGGTGCGGGCTTCCATGAAGATGCCCTGGTTTCGGGGTTGAACGCAGCAGAGGCATCCGGCGGCGTGGCGCGGCCGTGGATGGCGCCCGCGGCAGGACAGGATCAGTCCCAGGGCGCCGCTGTCGAGCCGAGAGCCGCCGCATGAACGGCGGCAGTGACAGATCGGGCCTGTACATCGGCGATGTCGTCCATCAGCGCGTCAAGCCGCGCCGCCACCGCCTGCGCTATCGCGTGCTCTCCCTGCTGCTCGATCTGGACGACATTGACGCCGCCGCCGGACGACTGCGCCTGTTTTCACGGAACCGGTTTAATCTCTACAGTTTTTATGATCGGGATCACGGCAATGGCGCCGGCGCGCCGATCCGCGAGCGCGTGATTGCGACGCTGTCCGCTGCCGGCATCGATGTTGCGGATGGCTCGGTCCAGGTTCTGTGCTACCCGCGCGTGCTTGGCTACGTTTTCAATCCGCTGAGTGTCTACTTCTGCCGTCGCCGCGACGGGGTTCTGGCCGCCATTCTTTACGAGGTTAGCAATACATTTGGCGAGCGCCACAGCTATCTGATTCCCGTTGGCGACGGCAGCGGGAAAATCATCCGCCAGTCCTGCGCCAAGCGCCTCTACGTCTCGCCGTTCTTCGCCGTCGATGGGGAGTATCGCTTTCGTGTCAAGGCGCCCAGCACCGACGGTGAGCGGGTGGCCATCGGCATCGACTATCGTGATGACGAGGGCACGCGATTGTATGCCAGTTTTCAGGGCAAACGACGCCCCCTCAACGACAGAACCCTTCTCGTCTATGCCGTCCGACTGCCGTTGCTGACCTTCAAGGTCATTGCCGGCATCCACTGGGAAGCCCTGAAGCTTTGGCTGAAGGGGATCCCGCTCGTCCGTCGTCCGTCGCCTCCGCCCGAACCGGTCAGTATCGTGCATCCGACCGCGCCCTAACCTCGACCGATCATCACTCGCCATGCCGCTCCTCGATATCGCCAATCCGCTCTCCTGGCTGCTCGCCGGCAAGTCATCCCCGACGGACCTCTGGACTCGGGCCTTGTTGTCGGCGGCCGGTAGCCGCCTGGAAGTCGGTCAATGCGCGCTCCTGCTGCCCAACGGCCAGGCGCGATTAATTGAGGGCCGGCGCGATCCCGGGCGGCGCGTATCCGTGACGGTCAACCGCGCCCGCGCCTTTCGCCGTTTGGTTCTCGGCGGTGATGTCGGTTTTGCCGAAGCGTACGTGGACGGGGACTGGGATACTCCCGACTTGCCGGGTTTTCTCGAATTCGCCTCGCTGAACGAACGCGCGCTCGGTGATGCGATCGAGGGTCACACGCTGTTGCGCGGGCTCGACCGCGTTCGCCACCGGCTCCGCCCCAACAACCGCCGTGGCAGCCGGCAGAACATCTCCGCGCACTATGACATCTCGAACAGCTTCTACGGCGCTTGGCTGGATGCGTCGATGACCTACTCCTCGGCGATGTTTGCCGACGACACGCAACCGTTGGAAGCCGCGCAGAGTACGAAGTATGAGAACCTCGCCCGCCTGCTGCAACTCGCGCCGGGTCAACATGTCCTTGAAATCGGCTGCGGCTGGGGAGCTTTCGCGATCATCGCGGCCAAATCGTATGGCTGTCGTGTCACCGCCCTGACGCTGTCGCGGGAGCAGCGGGCGTTTGCCGCCGAACGCGTTCGGGCCGAGGGTCTGGAAGACGTCATCGACGTTCGGCTGCAGGATTACCGCGACGTCAGCGGCGTTTACGACCGGATCGCATCGATCGAAATGTTCGAGGCGGTCGGCGAGGCCTACTGGCCGGTTTATTGGGATGTCGTTCGTCAACGCTTAAAACCCGGCGGCGTTGCCGCGCTGCAAGTCATCACCATCGCCGACGACCGCTTCGAACGCTATCGGCGCGCGGCTGACTTTATTCAGCGTCACATCTTTCCTGGCGGCATGCTGCCAAGTCCGTCGGCCTTGCGCGCGGCCATTTGCGCTGCCGGGCTGACGTTAACGGACGAAGACACATTCGGCGCCTCGTACGCGCGAACGCTGGCGCTTTGGCGCCAGCGGTTCGAAGCGGCGTGGCCCAGCATTCGGGCTCAGGGCTTCGACGAGCGGTTCCGGCGGCTTTGGTTGTACTACCTTGCCTATTGCGAAGCGGGTTTCCGCACCGCAGCCATCGACGTCGGGCAGTATCGCATCGTCGCGCCGACGACATCGGGCTCACAGTGACCGGGGATATCCGCGCGTGAGCGCGCCACCGGTTTCCCGCGCGCTGCTCCTGTACTATGCCCTGCCGGCCTTCGCGCTGGCCATGCCGACGATCCCGGCATACGTCTATCTGCCGTCCTTCTATGCCGATCTCGGGCTTGGCCTTGCGGCGGTTGGCGTCACTCTGCTCGCCGCCCGCATTTTCGACGTGATTACCGATCCGCTTATCGGCGTGATCAGCGACAAGCTGCATCTGCGGTGGGGACGGCGGCGGCCATGGGTGGTGGCGGGGGCAGTGGTTGCCGGCGCCGGCCTGCTTGCCTTGTTCCAGCCGCCCGACCATGTCAGCGCCGCCTACCTGCTTCTCTGGTCGATTGTCCTGTATCTCGGCTGGACAATGATCGCCGTGCCCTACACGGCATGGGGCGCCGAACTCTCCAGCGACTACCACCAACGATCACGCATCACCGGGGCGCGCGAGATGGCGATGGTGCTGGGCATCGTCGCCGCCGGCAGCTTGCCGGCGATCGCGGCGGGCAGCGGCGCCAGCGAACGGGACGGGCTGGTGGCGGTGGCGTGGCTGGCGATCTGTGTTGGGGCGCCGACCATCGCGCTGCTCGTATGGCGGGTGCCGGAAGCGGTTTCCGGACCGGGACATCGGGCGGACTGGCCGCGTCGCGCCGACATTGCCGCGATGCGCGCCAACAAGCCGTTCATCCGCCTGCTCGGCGGCTGGTTCATCAACGGCCTCGCCAACGGCCTGCCAGCGGCTTTGTTCCCGCTCTATTTGCAGTATGGCCTGCAGGCCGATGCCGTCGAACGCGGCGTGCTGATCGTGCTGTATTTCATCTCCGGTGTTGCGGCGATCCCGCTTTGGGTGAGGCTGAGCGGCCGGCTTGGCAAGCATCGCACATGGTGCGTGGCGATGGCGGTGGCATGTGCGGCGTTCATCTGGGTTCCCTTTCTCGGCCCCGGCGATCTGCTCGTGTTCGCCGCGATTTGCATCGTCACCGGCGTCGCCCTGGGCGCCGATCTGGCACTGCCGCCGGCCATGCAAGCTGACGTCGTCGATCTGGATACGCTGCGCACGGGCGCGGCGCGAGCGGGGCTGTTTTTCGCGCTGTGGAGCATGGCAACGAAACTCGCGCTGGCCCTTGCCGTGGGCATCGCATTTCCGGCACTTGCGGCCTTCGGTTTTGCTCCGGGGGAGGTGAACGAAGCGGGTGCGATCCTCGCGCTCGCGGTGATCTATGCGGGGGTCCCTACCGTACTCAAAGTCTGTGCGGTGGCGTTGATCTGGCGACATCCGCTTACCGAACGCAGGCAGAATATCATACGCCGCCGACTGTCGGCCCGACATCGCCGGCTATCGAGGGATTAGTCTGGCATGTCTCGTGGGCTGTTCGCCGCATTGCTGGTAACTATGATGACAATGGGGTGCAGCTCGATGAAGCCGGAGCAGTTTGCCAACGCAGAGCCCCGGTTTGTTCTTGAAAACTACTTTGCCGGCCGGACCCGGGCTTGGGGCCTGTTCGAAGATCGTTTCGGGACGGTAAGGCGGCAGTTCACTGTTGACATCGTCGGCACTTGGGATGGCAAGACGCTCGTGCTTGACGAGGCGTTCGTTTACGACGACGGCGAAACGGACTCCCGGGTCTGGACCATTACCAAGGTCAATGACCACGCCTACACGGGCCGTG
>JALOTH010000090.1 GCA_025458035.1 Rhodospirillales bacterium | reverse complement strand
AACCTCAACCGCAAGGCGCTCGCCTTCCTCAGACTCGCCTCAATCCGCCTCATGCTGCGAAAACTCTGCAAACCCTCCTGATCTTTCCGGACAGACTCTTAGGGAAGGGCACGGCTGGTTTCTCGCCTCTCGCATCCCGCTTTTCGGCGGAGAGCCAAAAAAAAAGGGCCGGTGCGGCCGGCCCGAGTCGTGCTCTTTAGGGAAGGGAGAACTCGGATGAAACCTTCATCCGACGATGAGTATCCACAGAACCGGCCAGCGGGGATGTGACACGCGTCACAGAGGTTCCGTTTTATGTCGTCTACGGCGTTCGCAGCGGGAAACCGTCGTGGCTACCACCGGACAGCGCGATGGGTGCGCACCCCCCCAGCCCGAACTGAAGGGGAGGTCGGCCGGCCGTGGAACCGCTGATTGACGCGGCCGGACAGTGCCACCGGCAGGCATCGGGACCCGTGCGGGTTGTTTCTCTGGTTCCCAGCCTGACCGAGTTGCTGTTCGAACTCGGCGTGGGTGACAGCATTGTCGGCCGCACCGCCTACTGCGTTCACCCGCGTGAGCGGGTCAAGGCGGTGACCCGTGTCGGCGGCACCAAGACGATCCATTTCGATCGGATCGATGCCCTCGACCCCACCCACATTCTCGTCAACATCGATGAGACGCCTCGGCACGTGGCAACGGAACTGAGCGCCCGCGGCTATTCGCTGATTGTCACTCATCCGCGAACGCTGAACGACAACCTTTCCCTCTTTCGCCTTCTCGGCGGCGTTTTTGCGCGCGAGGCCGCGGCAGTCCGCTTGGCCGAGCAGTTTATCGCTGCGCGCGATGCGCTCGCCGCCAGCGTGCATCACCTCCCCTCCCGCCGCGTCCTTTACCTCATCTGGAAGGAGCCGTGGATGACCGTTGGTCGCGAGACCTACGTCTCCAGCATGCTCGCCACCATAGGCTGGCGGACTTGGCCCGAGGTCGCCGAGCCCCGCTATCCAGCCGTCAGCATCGGGCCGGAGTTGCTGAGCGCCGTCGATCTGGTGCTTTTCGCTAGCGAGCCGTTTCCGTTCCGAGCGCGCCACATCGAAGCGTTCCAAAAAACGTTTCCGGAGCATGCAACGAAAGCGATGGCGGTCGACGGCCAGATGGTTTCGTGGTACGGCAGCCGGGCGATCCAGGCTATGGGCTACCTGCAAGCCCTGGCCGCCGATAGCGCGATGCGCATGGCAACCCGGACGAAGTAGCCGTTGCTCTGCGACATTTCGTCGGCGAGCATCCTGGACCTCAACGTACCCGCGTAAAATTGCAGAAAACCCTAGACTGCGAGGGTCCCGATGAAAGTTTCCAAGTTCATGAAAATGCACGGGATGCTGGTTCTGACGGTGCATCCCGATTTTACGCTGGCGGAGGCGGCACGCCGTCTGACGCAGAGAATGGGTGGTCGCTTGTTCTCGCTGGCCGTCGTTACGGACGTGGACGATCGCCTGATTGGGGTGTTGTCCTTGGGCGACATCAGCAGCGCCCTCGGCCGCCATGAGGATAAGGCGGCGGGAATCCTGGTGCGGGAGGTGATGACGACCGATGTGCTTACCTGCACGCCAGAGGATGAACTCGAAGAGGTGCTCGTCCGCATGGCGGGCCGTGGCATCCGTCACGTGCCGGTCGTGGAAAATGGCCGGTTGTCGGGCCTCGTTGCCCGCCGCGACGCCCTCGAATTCCTCTACCAACAGGCCTCGCTGGACGTTGCCCACCTCACCGACTGGCTGTTCCGTTCCGACGCCCGGTACTAAGGCACTCTGAGCCTCGCCAGCAACGTTCGCCGATTACCGCAGCTTTGTTCCGTTGCGGTAGCCGGCGGGCAGATCCGGCGCTTGCTCCTCTGTCGGGTTGCCGGTGATGATCCACCGAGGACGGTTCACCGGCGCCCGGCTCGCCCTGTTCTACGTCGTTGCATTCCTCGTCATTGGGGTTCTTCAACCGTTCTGGCCGATCTGGCTCGCCTCGCGCGGGTTGAGCGCCACTGCCATCGGCGTGACGCTGGCGCTGAGCATTGGCATCAAGGTGTTCAGCACGCCGGTGGCTGCCCACCTCGCCGATCGCAGCGGGCAGCGGCGAGGCCTGATCATCGCGCTTCTCGCTGGCTCAGTCGTGACCTTCGCGCTGTTCGGCGTGGTGGAGGGACTACCCGCCATCCTGATCGTCAGCCTTGTTTTCTACGCCCTGTGGCCGCCAGTGGTTTCGCTGGCGGAAAGCCTCACCCTGCTTGCGGCGGCGCGACACGGCTTTGAGTACGGCCGCATCCGTTTGTGGGGTTCGCTGGGGTTCATTGCGGCGGCGCTCGCCGCGGGTTGGATCCTGAGCCGCAGTCCTCCCGAGGCCGTCTACTGGATGGTGCTGGGGGCGGCGGCCATGTGCCTGATCACCGCCTTCGGGTTGCCGGACTTGCGGGGCGAGACCAGTCGTTCGCCGCGGCTGCCGGTCATCGAAGCCTTGCGAGATCGCGGCTTTGTCCGCGCGCTTGTCGCTTGCGGCCTCGTTCAGGGCTCCCACGCCACCTATTATGCGTTCGGCGCCCTCTACTGGCAGGGACTTGCCTTCAGTGAGGGCCTCATCGGCACGCTCTGGGCGTGGGGCGTCGTCGCCGAGATCATCCTGTTCGCCTTTGCCGGCCGCGCCGTCGCCCGTCTTGGACCGTCCCGCCTGATCGTCGTTTCCGGTATCGGTGCGGGTGTTCGCTGGCTGCTGCTGGCGACAACGTTCGCGCTGCCCTGGCTCATCATCGCCCAGGCGCTGCACGCCGTATCGTTTGGCTGTGCCCATCTTGGCGCGATGCACTACATCGGCACGCGGGTGGCGCCGCACGTCTCAGCGACCGCACAGAGCCTCTATTCCGGCATTGTCTGGGGCGTTTTTCTCGGCCTCGGCCTGCTGGCGGCGGGGCCACTCTATGCCCGCTTTGGCGGCGACTCCTACGCGCTGATGGCAGCGATCGGCTTCCTTGGCACCGTCGCCGCGTGGCCATTGATGGCCGCGCACTCTCGCGGGGATCCTTAAATCACCCCGGGATTAAATCAATCCGGCATCGAGGCTTGCCGCCATGGCCAACCCCAGGTCTTGGGCCGCATCGAGGAACGCGGGCTGCCAAGCGCCCTTGAGAATCAGCGGCGGGCGCACCGCTCGCCAGCGAAGGCCGGTAACAATGCTCTCAATGGCACGCCGGGTACCGGTGCCATCGTGCCCAGCGCGCACGTAGAGAGCGTATGGCAGGCCTTGCGTGCATTCCAAGCAAGGATAGTAGATGCGGTCGAAAAAATCCTTCAGCGCCCCGCTCATGTAGCCGAGGTTTTCCGGCGTGCCGAGGATGACGGCATCGGCGGCCAAGACATCATCGGCGGTCGCCGACAGGGGTGGCAGCCAGCGCGCGGTGACCCCGTCAAGCTCCGGCACGGCGGCACCGGCAATGACCGCATCCTTCAGCGCGAGGGTATTATCGGACGGACAGTGGGCAACGATCAACAGCGACCGGCTCATGGACGTTGCCGATTTCGTCGGAATATCGCCGCGAGTTCCAGATGTGGCGACCACAGGAACTGATCCACCGGAACGACCCGTTCCAGCCCATAGCCGCCATTGACCAGCAGCCGAGCATCGCGGGCAAACGTTTGCGGGTTGCAGGAAACGGCGACGACGGTCGGCACGCCGGAGGCGGCCAGTTGCTTTGCCTGGGCGGCGGCACCGGCGCGTGGTGGGTCGAACACCGCGGCGGCGAACCCAGCGAGTTCGCTGGCCGCAAGCGGACGTGCCAACAGATCGCGGGTTTGCGTGGTGATCCCGGGCCGGGCAGAAGCGGCGGCGGCAAGAGCCGAACCGTCGCTGTCGATGGCCAGCACGTGGCGACCGGCCGCGGCGAGGGACACGGCGAACGTGCCCGCCCCGGAGAACAGATCGACGATGCGGCGGGCATCGACGGCCGCATCGAGGACCGCCGCGATCAGCGCCCCTTCGCCGGCAACGCTCGCCTGCAGGAAGCAGCCCGCTGGCACGGCGACAATAGTGCCGGCGAAACTGGCGCCGACCGGCCGGCGCTGCACCATCGGTTCAGCCGGCAGCCCAGGACCCGCGCGCCACGACAGCCGCCCGAGGTCGGCTTCCCCCGCAAACGCGGCGCACCGTTCGCGCACCGCGACGGTCGGCGGCTGCGGCCAGTCCAGCACCACGTCCAGCCCGCCGTCGAGCTGGGTGACGGTAACTTCGGTGCGCTGCCCGGTCGTCAACAGATCATCGAGCCAGTCACGCAGCGCTGGCAACGCCGTCACCAAGCGATGATCCAGCACCGGACATTCGACGACGTCGACAATGGCGTGGCCGCGCCGTTCGCGAAAGCCGACGGAGCAGCGGCGCCGCGCCCGGCTCACTGCGGCAAATCGCGCCCGCCGGCGGCCGCCGGGGGGCGTCAACACGAGCGGCGCCACGGCGCTCGCGGTGATGCGGGCGCGGGCCAACGCCGTGTGCAGACGCTCCAGCTTGAATCCCTGATAAGCCTCGGCACTGAGGTGCTGCAAACTGCACCCGCCGCAGCGCGAGAAGTGCCGGCAAGGCGGTGTCGCGCGACCCTCGGCGGCCGATAGCCACTCGATTGGTTCGGCCGCCAAGCCGTCGCCGCGCCGGCTGCCCAAACGAACGCGCACGCGCTCGCCCGGCAGCGTTCGCGGAATGTAAAGGCGTCCGCACGCGCTCTCGGCGATCCCGTCGCCATGGCTGCCGAGGGCGAGCACAACCGCTTCGATGGCACCGCCCGGCGTCGGCGGCGGGGGCGCTGCCGACCGCGGCCGGCGGACGCCGTGACCGGCGGCGTTTCCTATGCCGGTCAAGTCAGCGCCCAGCGCAGCAGGCCGGCGACGGCGCCAGCCGCGATCAGCCAGTGCAGGCCCGGAGAAAATCGCAGAAGCACGGCAGCCGTCAGTGTCGAGAGGACGACGGCAAAGCCGCTGATGCCGCCGCCGTCGGGGAAAAACACGGGAGTGGCAAAGAAGGCCGCCAGATTGAGAATGACGCCGACAATGGCGGCGTTGACGGCGCTGAGGGCCGACGCCAGTGACGGCATCGCGGTCAGTCGTTCGAGGTAGGGTGCTCCGGCGAAGATGAACAGAAAACTCGGCAGGAAGGTGACGTAGGTGGTCAGGGCCGCGGCGGTTGCCGCCACCGCCAGATCGCCCGCCGCCGCCTGCCAGCCGGCGAAGAAGCCGACGTACTGCAGCACCAAAATCAGCGGTCCGGGCGTCGTCTCAGCGAGGGCGAGGCCGTTCAGCATCTCACCGCGGCTGAGCCACTCGTAATGGTTGACAGCCTGATCGGCGATGTAGGGCAGCACCGCATAGGCGCCGCCGAAGGTCACAAACGCCGCTTTCGTGAACAGCACCGCGATGTCGATGAAAGGCTCGCTGCCGAAGACGGCAACGATGGCCAGTAGCGGCAGCGCCCACAGCATGCCGAAAGCGGCGATGAGCGCGCCGAGCCGTCTGATCGGACGGGCGATCGGCACGGCGGCGGGCATGGCTGATTGCGCCGCTGCCCCGCCACCATGCGCAGGGACTTGAAACGCCTGCCATCGGCGGCGGCCGGCGACCCAGCCGATGAGTGCGGCGCCGAAAACAACCCACGGAAATCCGACGTCGAGAAAATACAGCGCAACGAAGGCCGCCGCCGCCATCGCCAGCGATGGCCAGCCGGCGAATGCCCGCCGGGCGAGCCGCCAGACGGCAACGACGATGATGGCCACGACCACCGGCTTCAGGCCATCGAACACCGCTGCCAGCCATGGCTGATTGGCTTGCGTCGCCGCCAGCCACGACAGCACCAGCATCACCAACGCCCCCGGCACCACGAACAGGGTGCCAGCGGCGATACCGCCTTTCGTCCCATGCAGGCGCCAACCGATGTAGGTAGCCAGTTGCTGCGCTTCCGGTCCCGGCAGCAGCGAACAAAAGTTCAGCCCGCGCAGAAACGCCGGCTCGTCGATCCAGTGCCGACGGTCGACCAGTTCCGCATGCATCATCGCAATCTGTCCGGCCGGTCCGCCGAACGACAGGCAGCCGATTTTCAGCCACAGCCGGACCGCGGCGCGAAAGCTGATCCGAGGCTGCGGGACCGCATCAGCGGGCATCACCGCGGCATTCCTCCCGGTAGGCATTGGCGAGGTAGCCGAGCACAGCGATGAACACCATGCGCGCCTCGTGGGCAACGAAAGCCGCCGCCTCGCGTGTTGCTGACGATGCCGCTCGCAACGCGTCGACGTGCAACCGAGACACGAAGCTGGCATCGGCGCCGTTCGCCGCCAGGTCCCGTGCCATCCGGTGGGCGCGGGCGCGAAAGCCGAGGGCGGCACCCCGGCTGCGTTCGGCGATGCATTCCTCCAGAACCAGCCTGTACTCCTGCAGCAACAAGCGGTAGTGCGCCGCCTCGACGCCAGCGCCGTCGACAACCTCGTCGACGACCGCCAGCTCCCTTTGTGAAATCTGTCGCAGGTTGTCCTTCACGGTTTGCAGGATCTTTTCGGCGGCGACGCGGCCGGCGATCGCCCGTTCCTCGGCCAGTCGCTCCGGCGTGATGTTGAGATGGAGAATGACCGCGCCCGCAACGTCCGGGGTTCGGGATGCGAGCATGCGAAACCACCGTTGCTCGGCAGGCGAATGGCAGGGGTAGACCAGGGAAAACTCCTCGACACGGCCGCTGAGCAGGTCGCTGAGGCCGGCGGCGACCACCGGCCCTTCGGCGCTGAACGCGCCTTCGGCGGAACGGCAAACGTCGACGTAATTGCGGCCGAGACCGAGATCGGCGCCCGGAAAGGCGTTATCGCGGGCAAACCGTTTCCAGTGCTCGTTGATCGCAACGATACGGCCGTCGCCGTCGATGAGCGCGGCTTGCACGGGGATGCCGTCGATCATCCGGACGGCGTCGTCCGCCGGTATGCGCTTGGCAACGGAGTCAACCAATCCTGCCCCCTTTAGCGAAGACGCACCGCCGGAACGCCGGCCCTGCGAGCGTCCGTGTATACACGAACAGCCTGCCACGCGGCACGCCGCCGTGCCATGGCGGCCAGGATTCCGGCGCCGCCGGTCAATCGGGCGAGGCGCTGTGCGCAAAATGGATGCGGTCGGGGGCGACGGCACCCATGGTCACGCAGAAGTTCATCGCCTGATCGAAGGTCCAGTCGGTGGAAATCAGCCGGCCAACGGGAACGATCTCCAGGTAGCCCGAACTGGGGTTGGGGGCCGTCGGCACGAACACGGCGGCAAGCTTTTCACCGGTCACGGCATCCTCGAACATGCGGGTGACGAGGCCGACGCATTTCATCTCCGTATGCGGGAATTCGATCAGAACGACGCGCTGCAAGCCTTCTGGCTTTTCGCGAATGATGGTAATGATCTTGCGCACGGCGCCGTAAACGAACTTCAGCAGCGGGATGCGCTCGATCAGCCGTTCAACGGCGGCGACGACCTGCCGGCCGACGACGCGCGTCGCCGCCCAGCCAAGGATGTACAGCGCGATGGCGGTGGAAGCCGCCGCCAGCGTTTCATCCAGCCAGGGCCGCGTCAGCCAGTCGGCGACGGTGGGCAACGCCGGCTGCAGCGTGGTCGACAGCAACCGCACCCAGGGCGTGCCGAACTTGGACAACATCCCGAATACGAAGTCGAAAACCAGGTACGATACCCACAACGGCATGACGGTGAGAACGCCCGTGATCAGGTAACGCCCGAAATGCATCTGCGCTTCCCTCAGCCGGCAAGGTCATCGACGACGGCGATCGGCACGACGCGGGCGGCAACCGCGGCGCGCCGACCCGCCGTGTGTAGCGCGCCGGCAGCGCAGCGGTCGATACCGCACCGCCGGGGCGCGCAAACCGGCGAGGTTGAGGTTGACGGAATGCGGTTGTACAGCTATCTTCCGCACGCGTTGTATTTTTTACAACCCTTACGACATTTGGTTGCCGCCCTCCGGTCCTGCGATCACATGGCGCGGCACTGATCTGTCTCAACACACGTCCGAACGCGGGACGCTCGGTTGGACGCCTTCATGGCGCCACAGTCTCGGACGACACACGATGCATCCACAGGAGCACTGACAAAAAATGGCGAATATTACCGGCACCAAGGGCAACGATGTCATTACGCCGATTGGCAACAACCCGGTCAGCATCGTGCCGCTTCCCACGGATGCCGATGACAGTATCCTCGGCCTCGGCGGCAACGACTACATCGAAGCCGCCGGCGGCAAGGACACCGTCGAGGGCGGTGATGGCAACGACACGGTGTTCGGTAACGCCGATAACGATAAAATCCTTGGCGGTAATGGCAACGACCTGCTGTTCGGCGATTCCGCCTCGGAACTGGACCCCAGTGGCGACGACACCATCGACGGCGGCGCCGGCAACGACACCATCAACGGCGGCGGCGGCAACGACAGCCTGCTCGCTGGCGTCGGCGATGATCTGATCTATGGCCGCGACGGGAACGACACGCTGGATGGCGGCACCGGCAACGACTTCCTGTTCGGCGATAACGGCGACGACTCGCTGATCGGCGGCGACGGCAACGACGTGGTGTTCGGCGGTGCCGGCAAGGACACGATGACCGGCGGCAAGGGCGACGATTACTTCTATTTCGCCAACGATTTTAATGGCGACACCATTACCGATTTCGCCGCCGACGAACTGCTGATCTTCCAGAACGCCCTGTTCTCACAGAGTAAGGTGAGCGTGAGCGGGGCAACCGACCCCGAACTCAGCATCGACGCCGACAGCAACGGCATTGTCGACGGCAAGCTGACACTGAAAGGCACCTTCAACGACACGTTCATCGTCGTGCCGATCTCCGATCTGGGCGATGACGAGACGGTGCTGAAATCGACCATCATCTTCGTCGGCAAACAGGGCACTGGCGGCACCGAGGGGTTCACCGGCACCGGCGGTCGCGACCAGTATGACGGCGGTGGCGGCGACGACACGATTGCCGGCGGCGGCGGCAACGATCTGCTGTCGGGCGGCGAGGGCAACGACTCCATCAAGGGCGACGCCGGCAACGACCGCATGTTTGACGGTGCCGGCAACGACACCATGGACGGCGGCGCCGGCAACGACGAGATGTTCGGCGGCGTCGGTGACGATCTGCTGTCGGGCGGCGATGGCGCCGACACCATTTCCGGCGATGCCGGCAACGATACGGTCAACGGCGGCGGCGGCAACGACCTGCTCGACGGCGGCGGCGGCGATGATGTCATCGACGGCGGCGCCGGCAACGATGCGATCAATGGTGGCGCCGGCAACGACACGCTGCGCGGCGGCGACGGCAACGACCGGTTGCAAGGCGCCGATTTCACGCTTGAAGAGGGTGCCCCATCCGGCAACACGGCGGACTCGATCGACGGTGGCGCCGGCAACGACACGATCATCGCCGGCTACGGCGACGATACGCTGCGCGGCGGCGCCGGCAATGACATCTTTGATTTCCAGACGACGAAGGCAGAGTTTTTCGACGTTGGCGAGGACAGCCTGATCGTCGATTTCGCCACCGGCGACGTCGTCCGCGTGTGGACGGCGAAGGCCAACAAACCCGCAGTACCCGCCAATGCCCTGCTCGGCGCCGCCTACAAAGACGGGCAGACGGTCCTGTCCATCGATATCGACAAGAACGGTGGCGAGGATATCGCGATCACGCTCGCCGGCAAGTTCGAGCAGAACCTGTTCAAGGTCGGCTTCACCGAGACGGCGACGGCCGATGGCTTCGTCGGCCTCACCTTCCAGTTGACGAAGGCGCCAGCAGCATTCGGCGAGACCTACACCGGCACCAGCGGTGACGACAGCCTGCTCGTCTTCAACGGCAACAACACCGTCGACGGCAGTGACGGCGATGACACCATCATCGGCGGGTCGGGGAACGACTCGCTGATCGGCGGCAAGGGCGAGGACTGGCTGTCGTTCGCGCCGTTCACCGCGGCAGTGACCGCCAACCTGAAAACCGGCACGGTCACCGGCAAGGACGTCGGCAAGGATACGGTCAGCGGCTTTGAGAACGTCGAAGGCGGGCTCGGCAACGACAACCTGACCGGCGACGACTTCGACAACATCCTCGACGGCGGCCTCGGCAGCGACACGATGACCGGCGGCAAGGGCGACGACACCTACATTGTCGATTCCTCGGGCGACAAGGTGGTGGAAAGCAAGAATGCCGGCACCGACCTCGTCCAAATCACCTCGTTCACCGCCGGCAAGACGTTCACCCTCGCCAACGAGGTGGAAAACCTCGAAATCCTTGGCAGCTTCGCCGTCGCGGCTAGTGGCAATGCGCTGGCGAACATCATCGTCGGCAACAGCGGCGCCAACACCATCACCGGCGCCGGCGGCAATGACACGATCACCGGCGGCGATGGCAACGATACTTTTGTCATGACGACGTCGATGGGCAACGATGTCGTCACCGACTTCAAGGACGGCGAGGACAAGATCGACGTCAAGGCGTTGAACCTGAACATCGCGCAGGTGCTGGGCGCATTGATCCAGACGAAAGACGGCGCGTTGCTGGATTTCGGCAAGAACGGTTCGGTACTGCTGGACGGCGTCGACGGATCAACGCTGGACACGACCAGCTTTGCCGGCCTGAAGACGCTCGCCATCGCCGGACTGACCAAGCAGGCGGGAGACGGCGGCGAGACGGTTTCGGGTGACGCCAAGGCCGACCTGCTGATCGGCGGCGCCGGCAAGGACCAGCTTTCCGGTCTTGCCGGCAATGATACGCTCGTCGGCGGCTTCGGCAACGACCTACTCGACGGCGGCACCGGCAGCGACAGCATGTACGGCGGCGGCGGCGACGATGCCTACATCGTCGATGCCACCGGCGATAAGGTCTTCGAGGTGGCGAACGGCGGCACGGACGTGATCGAAAGCTCGGTCACCTACACGCTGCCCGCTTTCGTTGAAAACCTGACGCTGACCGGCGCCGGCAACATCAACGGCACCGGCAACGAGCTGGACAACGTCATTGAAGGCAATACCGGCAACAACATCCTCGACGGCAAGGCGGGGGATGACCTTCTGTTCGGGGGCTTGGGCAATGACACGCTGCGCGGCGGCGATGGCATTGACGAGCTCTACGGTGAAGACGGCAACGACAGCCTCGACGGCGGCGCCGGCGATGACAGCCTCGACGGCGGCATCGGCAACGACAAGCTGACCGGCGGCACCGGCGACGACCTCCTTCTTGGCGACGAGGGCAACGACACCCTCACCGGCGGCGACGGCAACGACGAAATGTACGGCGAGGCTGGCAATGACAGTCTCGACGGCGGCAAGGGCAATGACACCCTCGACGGCGGCGCCGGCAACGACACGCTCAAGGGCGGCGATGACAACGACCAACTCTTCGGTGAAGACGGCGACGACAGCCTCGACGGCGGCAACGGCAACGATACGCTGGTGGGTGGCGCCGATAACGACACGATCCGCGGCGGTAGTGGCAACGACGTACTCAACGGCGAAGAGGGCAATGACAGCCTCGACGGCGGCGCCGGCAGCGACAGGCTGGATGGCGGCACCGGCGACGACACGATGGCGGGAGGCAGCGATAACGATACCTACATCGTCGACTCGGAGACCGACACGATCATCGAGGCGGCAGGCGGCGGTTTGGATCGCGCCGAAAGCTCGGTCAGC
Organism: Rhodospirillales bacterium; assembly: GCA_025458035.1. Classification (GTDB taxonomy): domain Bacteria; phylum Pseudomonadota; class Alphaproteobacteria; order Rhodospirillales; family Defluviicoccaceae; genus Defluviicoccus. The sequence continues at coordinate 20 of JALOTH010000090.1, read as the reverse complement.
TACACGCTGGCGGCAAACGT
>JALOTH010000203.1 GCA_025458035.1 Rhodospirillales bacterium | reverse complement strand
ATGGCGACGATCGGGCGCAAGGCGGCGGTGGCCGATCTGCCGTTCCTGCACCTGACCGGCAGCTTGGCTTGGTGGCTGTGGGGGCTTGTCCACCTCGCCTTTCTCGTCGACGTACGCTCGCGCATCGCCGTGATGTTCGACTGGTTCTGGTCCTACCTGACCTTCAATCGCAGCATGCGTCTGATCACCGGCAGCGAAAGTCACGGCGACTGAGGCAAGACACGGCCTGATGCGGAGCCCTCGCCGGGAGGGACGTCGAAACGGTTTCCCGTCCGTGGTAGATTCCGCTCTTGCGCGACCGTAACCGGCGCACGGCGACGCCGCAACGGACGGCGGGGGTGAAGGATGGAACTCTATCAGGTCAGATACTTTCTGGCACTCAGTGAGACCCTGAATTTCACGCGCGCCGCCGAAAAGTGTAACGTTACGCAGCCTAGCCTGACCCGCGCCATCCAGAACCTCGAAGGTGAATTCGGCGGCCCGTTGTTTCACCGTGAGCGGCAGCACACGCACCTGACCGAGCTGGGGCGGTTAATGCACCCCTATTTTGAGCAGGTCTGGCGCCAAGCCGAGGCGGCGAAAACGGCTGCGAAGAGCTTCGCCAAGCTTGACGACATCACCTTGAAGATCGGCGTGATGTGTACGATCGGTCCGGCCATTCTTGCCGATTTTTTCGCCGCGTTCCGCGACCGCTATCCCGGCGTCGAGGTGGAGATGCTGGACGCGACGGGGTCGATGCTCGGTGACCTGCTGCAGAGCGGCACGATCGAGGTCGCCATTTACGGCCTGCCGGAAGGGGTTGGCGACGGCTTTCACGCCCTCCCATTGTTTCGGGAGCGGTTCGTCATCGCTGTCTCGCGAAATCACCGGTTTGTTCGCCTGAACGCCGTTGCCGGCGCCGAACTGCACGGCGAATGCTACGTCAACCGCTCGAACTGTGAATACGGCTCCTACGCTGGGAGCATGCTGGGGGCGCGCGGCGTTCAGGTGAAACGGGTCGTCCGAAGCAGCCGCGATGACTGGGTGCAGGCGATGATTCTGGCCGATTTCGGCTTCGGCTTTTTCCCCGAATACGCCGTCACCCTCCCCGGGATCGAGGTTCGTCCCCTTATCGAACCCGAGTTGGTGCGCACCATCAACCTTGTCACGGTGCGCGGACGGCCTCATTCGCCGGCGGTGGGCGCCTTCTTGCGGGCAGCCCGTATGCACCGTTGGCCGGACGCCAGCCGTGAGCAGGCTTGAAAAGCCGATGGCAGGCGCGATGCCTGCCATCCGAAGGGCGGGACTCGATATCGGCGATGCCTGATCAGATTACCTGATCTGCGCCAAGCGGCGGCCGATCACATGATCGACGGACAAACCGCCACCGCCGCGGGTCAGCAGATAGGCGAGGATGGACCCCCACAGAAGGTGGTCGGGCCAGTTTTCCGGAAACACGAAAATCTGGATGACGAGCGTGAGGCCAAGCAGCGTCGCGGCGGCGAAGCGGGTGCCGAAGCCAAGCACGAGCATCGCCGAGGCGCCCAGCTCCGTTGCCGTCGCCAGGAAGGCAGCAAACGACGCGGGCAGGATTGGCACCATGTATTCCATGTCAAACAGGGCGACGGTCGCATCCCAGGTGGCAATCTTGGTCAGCCCGGATCGCCAGAACACGGCAGCGACGCCAATCCGAAACGCCAGCGCGAGAAGGGAGGTTGGAAACCGTTCGAGAAGCGCGCGAACGGACGAGAGAACGGTCAAGATGCTGGAACGGTGCGTCGCCGGCTCAGCGGACAGGATTGCAGTCATTGGTCGGGACTCCTCAGCTGTGGGGTTGAGGTGAGCAGGCCGGCAGCGATCATCGCCGCGAGCAGGGGCGTCGGATCCCAGCCAGCGTCATGCCCGGCGGCGATGGTGATGGCGCCGGCGGGACCCTCGCCGGCAAGCAGCGCGGCGATAAAGGCGGCGGCCGGGTCAGCGTCGAGGCTTAGCCAGCCGACCTCGTCGTTCTGGCGGTGAACAAGCAAGCGTGCGCCGCCGCTGGCAAGATCGATCGGCGCGATGTCATCGTCCAATGCCTGATGCGCCTGCCAGATGCGATCGACGGGAAACGCTGATTGCACGAGGCGACAGGATGGATGCAGAACGACGGGGGCGGCGTCACCTGCGGCAAGCCGGCTCAGGGCTTCACCGCTCAACGGTGCGGCATCGGCCGCGTGCGAGGCCTCGCTGATTGCCCATTCCAGGGAGGCTACGTCGCCAAGCCAGGGCAGCGATGCGGCGGCTGGCAGACGATCGAGGAAGGCGGGGAAGGCGCCGCCATACTCGAACAGGCAGGGCGCCGCCGGTGGAATGTCTCGAATGAACGAACGCGCTGCCGCGGTAAAGAACTCGTTCCCAACGAGACGACGGACCACCGGAAACGTGGCAGCCAGCGCATCGATCAGGGTGACCCTGAAATGGTTGGCGTAGATCGCGAGCCGGGCGGCGGCACCCGGCGCATCATCGCGAACAAGAGGAGCAGCCGCCCCCAGATCGTTGCTGACGATCGCCGCACCGACGCGGTGTTGGAGGTCACGCAGCGACGACATCGCGCACCGATCCCAAAACATCGCGGCGGATCGCGTTGGCTCGCTCGGCTTCATCCAGCAGCACCGAAAGGGCGGGCAGGGCCGAATCCCACTCGATCAGGGTCGCGGCGGTGGAAAAGCGGCGCACCGCCCGCGCGTAAAGCTGCCAGACTTCCGCCGCAACAGGGCTGCCGTGATCATCAATGCGAATGGCAACGCCGTCAGCGTCGTTGATGGAATGGCCAGCGAGATGCAACTCGGCAACCGCGTCGACGGGCAGTCCATCGATCCAAGAGCCGGGATCAGGGCCGCCGAGGTTGCAACAACTGACGTAGGCATTATTGACGTCAAACAAAATGCCACAACCGGTTCGCCGCACCAATTGCACGAGGAATTCGGGCTCGGCGATCGTCGAGTGCTTGAACTGCAAATACGCGGAGGGGTTTTCAATGAGCAGGCGGCGACCCAGGGCCTGCTGCGTCCGCTCGATGTTCTCGCTGACGATGCTGAGGCTTTCGTCGGTGTAGGGGAGCGGCAGCAGGTCGTTGAGGTAGCGCCCGTCTGCCACCGACCAGGACAGATGCTCCGAAATCAGCACCGGTTCTATGTCGGCGACGAGGTCAACGAACCGGCGCAGGTGGCGCGCGTCAACGCCACCGGCGCTGCCTAACGACAGACCGACGCCATGCAGGCTGATCGGCCAGTCACACCGCAAGCGCTCCAGCTGCCGCCGGTTCGGACCGCCGCACAGGTAGTTTTCCACATGGACTTCGAGGAAGCCGACCGCCGGACGGGAGGCGACGATCGCGGCGTAATGCGGGGGGCGAAAGCCGATCCCCACTGGCCAACCGCCAGCCGAACAAGGCCGATCGATCATTGCCGCCATCCCGTCCGGT
>JALOTH010000202.1 GCA_025458035.1 Rhodospirillales bacterium | reverse complement strand
ACCACAACGGGGACGACCGCCGACGGCGTGGCGAGTGGCGGCGATACCGGTGGCACGGCGGCCGACGGTGGCGATGGGACGGCCAAGGATCGTTAAAGGTAGTTCCACCGCGGCCGGCCGCAGCCGCCCCAACCGTCAGGGTACAACACGGCCAACCGTCGTTTTGCTGCCCTTGAACGGCTGCGCGAGCAGCGCCGGCAATGTCTGTGCCGTCTCCTGCCGCCACCCGTCGAGACCCATTGGCATGCGCACAGGGTCATCCTGCGGTCGCGAACGATAGGTGCCAAACAGCCGGTCCCAGACACTCAGAAAAAAGCCGTAGTTGCTGTCGGTTTCGCACCGGCGAACCGAATGGTGGACACGGTGAAAGTCAGGCGTGACGATGATCGCCCGCAGACGCCGATCGATCGCTGTTGGCAACTGCACATTGCCGTGGTTGAACAGCGCCGAGGCATTCAACACGATCTCGAAAACAATGACCGCCGCCGCCGGCGCACCCAGGACGATGACGACGCCGATCTTGTAAATCATCGACGCGAGGATCTCGATTGGATGAAAGCGTATGGCGGTGGTTGCGTCAAAGTGGACGTCGGAATGATGGACGCGATGCAACCGCCACAGGACTGGCAGCTTGTGGCTGGCGACATGCTGGACCCAGACGGCAAGATCGAGCAGCACGATCGCCAGCAGCAGGGCAACGGCGCCGGCAACCGGACCCACGAAACTCGAGCCGTTAAAAAGGCCAATGCCGTTCACTTGTGCCCAGAGCGCCGCACCGACCGCCGCCCCAGGCAGCAGCAAGCGCAGCAGGATGGTATCGATCGCGGCAAGCCCAAAGTTGGCGATCCGGCGCTGTCCGAGCCACGGCCGACCGGAATTCGGCTCGGCTCGCAGCGGTCGCAGCCGTTCCCACGCCAGCATCGCTATCAGCATGCCGACAAAAGCCGCCAGCCGCAGCCACCCCTCATGATCAAGGAGAAAGGCCGTCATCGCCTCGCCTTTACACGGCGATGGCCGACTTCTAACCTGCTTCGACCGCCGTTCAAAGCTTGCGCCCAATCCCCATGCCGCAGTCAGGTCCCCTCACCGAATACCGTTCCCGCTTGCGTTCCGGCGACCTGCGGCCTGATACGGCGCAGGCTCTGGCCGCCGAGAAGCTCGAAAGCTTGTCGAACGCGCTGACAGGTTACGCTCCGCAAAGCGGACCGGCCGGCTGGAAGGAGCGCTTTGGCCTTGCCCGCCGGCGCACCATCACGCCGCCACAAGGACTGTATATCTACGGCGGTGTCGGCCGCGGCAAGTCGATGCTGATGGATATCTTTTTTCGGACGGCGCCGGTGGTCAAGAAGCGCCGCGTCCACTTTCATGCTTTCATGCAGGAGATCCACGCCCGCCTTGCCGATGTCCGCGCCGAAGTGGTCGCTGGCGGCCGGCCGAAGCCGGGCGCGCGCGCGCGCGACGGCGACGTGCTGCCGCGTGTCGGTCGCCACATCGCCGCCGACACCCACCTGCTGTGTTTCGACGAGGTGCAGGTGCTCGATATTGCCGACGCGATGATCCTCGGTCGACTGTTCCAGGCACTCTTCGATGAAGGCGTTGTCATGGTCGCAACGTCCAATCGCCCGCCTCACGATTTGTATAAGGATGGACTGCAGCGGGAGAACTTTCTTCCCTTCATCGAGCTGATCGAACAGCGACTGGACCTGCTCCACCTCGACTCGCCGACCGACTACCGCCTCGAGAGCATGCGCGCGATGAATGTCTTTCTCACCCCTGCTGATCCGGCAACGGACGCAAAGCTGCGCGCCTATTTCGCCCGTCTGACCCATGGCGCCAGCGTCGGACCCGATAGCATCGAGGTGCTGGGCCGCCGATTGGTGATCCCGATGGCCGCCGATGACATCGCCTTCGCGACCTTTCAGGAGCTGTGCGAGGCCCCTCTCGGTCCTGCCGACTATCTCGCCATCGCCGAGCGCTACGAGGTCGTGCTGCTCGCTCGCATTCCCCAACTCGGTCCTGAAAAACGGAACGAAGCCAAGCGCTTTGTGACACTAGTCGATGCCTTGTACGAGCACAAGGTGAAGCTGATTTGCACCGCCGCGGCGCCGGCCAAGGCACTCTATCCCGCCGGTGACGGCGCTTTCGAGTTCGAGCGCACGGTCAGTCGGTTGATGGAAATGCAAAGCGAGGCTTATCTCGGCGCGCAACACCTGTCGCAGTAAGCGCGCCTCGCCGTGATGCGCGGCCCAAATCGGCGGCCAGCCACCTTGACAGAAGCCCGGCCTTTCACGAACTGCTACCTGAACGCGACCCGCGGCCTTTCTGTTTACCTTTTATGACGCCTGGCTCCCAGCGCAAGGCACGACTTCCCAAAACAGAGGGGGCGCATCCACCGCGCCGACGAAAGGCCAATCGATGACCGCACTCTCCACCGCCACTGCGTTCGCACCCGGTCCAACGATCACCGATCGCCTGCAGGATATGGGTTGCCGGCCATTGGATGAGGCGCAACGCCCTGGCTGGCTCGCGCGCCTGCGCGCGCCGTTCGGCCGGCCCGGAGAGAAGGCGCCAGCGGCGGCCGTCGCTGCACCGATCGCATCGCTTTTGCGCAGCCTGCCGACGGGTGGGTGGAGCATTCCCCGGGACACGGCGCACGCCCTCACCGTACTGGTCATGGAGGCCGCACCGATCCGCATTCTCGAACTGGGCAGCGGTGTGTCGACGGTTCTACTTGCCGCGCTGTGCGCGGAGAGCGGCCGGCCGACGCGCGTTGTGTCGCTGGAAGAACGTCCGCGTTACGCCGAACGAACCCAGCGGCTGCTGGTGACCTTCGGGCTCGACGGTTATGCCTCGGTGTTGACCGCCCCCGTCCGCCTGACCCGTTTCGGCAACTGGCGCGGCTACAGCTATGAGCCGAACGAGACCCTCCTGCGCCGGGCGCTCGGCGGCCGCGCCGTCGATTTCCTGTTCGTCGATGGGCCGGCGAGCTGGGGGCGCGGGCGCGGCGACTGCCGCTTCAGCGCGCTGCCTCTGGTCTGGCCGTGGGCGGCGGCGCGGCTGACGTTTGCCATCGATGATGCCTGGCGGCGCCGGGACTTCAATATCCTCAAACGCTGGCAGCAGCTTCCAGGCGTCACGGTGGATGGCATCATCCCGGTCGGCCGCGGCCTGGGTATCGGGACCCTTACGGCGTCGGCCGGCGCGAACGGGCGATAGCCTCTGGTTAGCTTTTGTTTTCGTTGCCGTCATCGCGCTCAGGGGCCGGAACGCGGGTTCGCAGCACCTGCCGCGGCGGGCGGTTCTTCGCTTCGTTGCTCCAGGTGAAGCGCCCAAACAGGATGCAGCCTTTCATTCCCGGATCACACGGCAGGCCCTTGACCCGCTGACACCGCCCCTCAACCTCGTGCGGACAACCCCAGCCACCCATCCTCTCGCCTCCTGATCCGTGTG
>JALOTH010000201.1 GCA_025458035.1 Rhodospirillales bacterium | reverse complement strand
CACCGGCATGGCGCATGAAACCGGTGTCTTTAACAACATTTGCAACGTCCCTTTGCGGCCGGGCAGCGGCTCTGCGGAATTTCGCAAGGGCTATGCCGAAAAAATCCTGCCGGCTCTCGCCGACTTCCGTCCCGATCTTCTGCTGATCTCAGCCGGGTTTGATGCCCATGAGCGCGATCCACTTGCTCAATTGCGCGTGAAGACGGAGGATTTTGCTTGGCTGTCGCGCGAGTTGTTGGAGATTGCGGAAAAGCATTGCAATGGCCGCGTCGTCTCCACGCTGGAGGGAGGCTATGATCTGCACGCTCTCGCCTCGTCGCTCTCGCCTCGTCCTGCGCGGTGCACGTGATGGCGCTGATGGGCCACTGAGTGCGGGCATGTGGAACGCTGTCGCATTTGCGTAACATCGCCCAGCTTTGCGCTGTTTCTGCAACAATTGATGCCAATTGCTGTTGCACGGTGCGGGGAAACCCGCGAAAAGGAGTTGCCTTGGAGGCTATGCGCCGCCATCCGAGAGGGTGGGGCACTCGCGGGGGCATCTCCCGGGGCCTGTCGAGATAAGAGCTGGGACGTGAATGACCGGAGCTGACGAGCCGCTGCCGATCAGCGAATTAACATTTGAGGACGCGCTGGCAGAACTGGAATCGATCGTGCGCCGGCTGGAGGAAGGATCCGGTCGTCTGGACGAAGCGATCGCCGCTTATGAGCGAGGAACGGCATTGAAGCGCCATTGCGAAACGAAGTTGCAACAGGCGGAGATGCGCGTTGAGAAAGTCATGCTCGATGGCAGCGGCGCTGCGACCGGGGTCGCCAGTTTCGATTGAGGGGTACCGTGTTTCCGATCGAACAGGCGCTCGCAGACAATGCGCGCGAAATCGACGCCGTTCTCGATGAACTGCTGCCGATGCGCCGCGATCCGGAGGGGCGGCTGATGGAGGCCGTTCGCTACGCGGCGCTGTCGGCGGGCAAGCGCATCCGTCCCTTCCTCGTCGTGGCGTCTTCGCAGTTGTTCGACGTGACCCGGCAGTATGCCTTGCGGGTGGCTGCCGCCATCGAAATGGTGCATTGCTATTCGTTGATCCACGACGATTTGCCGGCGATGGACAACGACGAGATGCGGCGCGGGCTGCCCACCTGTCACGTCAAGTTCGATGAGGCGACGGCGATTCTCGCGGGCGACGCCCTGCTTGCCCGCGCCTTTGAAGTGATTGCCGAAGCGGCGACCCATCCCGACCCGCGGGTGCGTGCCGATCTCGTCTGCGAGTTGGCGCGGGCGGCCGGCAGCGACGGCATGGTCGGCGGCCAGATGCTGGACCTGCTGGCGGAACGGAGCCCGTTCGGCATTTCCGAGATCACCCGCATGCAGCGCATGAAAACGGGGGCGCTGATCGCCTTTTGCTGCGATGCGGGCGCGCTGTTGGGAAAAGCCGGCGATCAGGCGCGCCATGCGCTGCATGCCTATGCCCACGATCTCGGGCTCGCCTTCCAGATCGTCGATGATCTTCTTGACGTCGAGGGTGACCAGGAGATCGTTGGCAAGCGCACGAAAAAGGACGAAAGCGCGGGCAAGGCGACCTTTGTCTCGGTGCTCGGCGTCGAACGGGCACGTGACCAGAGCACCATGCTGGCGCAACAGGCGATCGATCACCTCGATATCTTCAACACCGAGGCCGAGCCGCTGCGCTCCTTCGCGCAGTTTGTGGTCGAGCGAAAATGCTAAGCAGAACTTTTGGATACGGGGGCCGCGAATGAGCGGTCGTTGCGGCCAACGGCCGCCAAAGGAGGTCGGACAGTGACCCAGTCGCTCAGGACGCCACTACTCGATCAGATCAACGATCCCGTCGAACTGCGCCGGTTGTCGGAGGAACAGTTGCCGCAACTGGCTGCCGAGCTGCGCAACGAAACGGTACGGATCGTCTCCATCACCGGCGGCCATCTGGGCGCCAGCCTCGGGGTGATCGAGCTGACCGTCGCCTTGCACTACGTCTTTGACACCCCCCGCGACCGATTGATCTGGGACGTCGGCCATCAGTCCTATCCCCACAAGATTCTGACCGGCCGGCGGGACCGCATGCCAACCCTGCGTCAGGGTGGCGGCTTGTCCGGGTTCACCAAGCGCTCGGAGAGTGTCTACGACCCGTTCGGCGCGGCCCACACGTCCACGTCCATCTCCGCCGGCCTCGGCATGGCGGTGGCCCGCGACTACCGGGGCCTCAACCATAACGTGATCGCGGTGATCGGCGACGGCGCGATGAGTGCCGGCATGGCCTATGAGGCGATGAACAACGCCGGCTCCATGCACTCCCGTCTGCTCGTCATTCTCAACGACAACGACATGTCGATCGCTCCGCCGGTGGGGGCGATGAGCGCCTATCTGTCGCGACTGATCTCGTCAAAGCCCTACCGGTCGATCCGTCATGTGCTCGCCGATATCGCGGAAAAGCTGCCGCGCGGCCTTGAGGTGGCGGCGCGCAAGGCCGAGGAGTACGCGCGCGGCCTCGTCACCGGCGGCACCCTGTTCGAGGAGATGGGCTTTTTCTATGTCGGTCCGATCGACGGCCACAATCTCGAACACTTGCTGCCGGTCCTGAAAAACCTGCGCGACGATCGGGAAGCGGGCCCCGTACTGCTGCACGTCGTGACCAAAAAAGGCCACGGCTATCCGCCGGCGGAGCGGTCCGCCGATAAGTATCACGGCGTTGGCAAGTTTGATCTCGTCACCGGAGAACAGGTCAAGGTCAAGGCGAATGCGCCGACCTACACCGACGTGTTCGCGCGCTCATTGATCGCCGAGGCGGAGCGGGACAAGCGCATCGTCGCCATCACCGCGGCGATGCCGGCGGGCACCGGCCTCGACAAGTTCGAGAAGCGCTTTCCCGACCGCTGTTTTGACGTCGGCATCGCCGAGCAGCATGCGGTGACCTTCGCCGCGGGGCTCGCCGCCGAGGGCTTCAAGCCGTTTGCCGCCATCTATTCGACCTTCCTGCAGCGCGCCTACGATCAGGTCATGCACGACGTCGCCCTGCAGTCGCTGCCGGTGCGTTTCGCCATGGACCGTGCCGGCCTCGTCGGCGCCGACGGGCCGACCCACGCCGGGGCGTTCGACCTTGCCTACCTGTGCTGTCTGCCCGGCTTCGTCGTCATGGCGGCGGCGGACGAGGCCGAACTGGTGCACATGGTGGCAACGGCGGCGGCGATCGACGACCGGCCGTCCGCCTTCCGCTATCCGCGGGGCGAGGGCGTTGGCGTGGATATGCCGGCCATCGGCGAGGTGCTGCCGATCGGCAAGGGGCGCATCATCCGCGAGGGCACGAAGGTGGCGATCGTCAGCCTCGGCACACGCCTGAAGGAGGCGCTGAAGGCGGCGGAGGAGCTGGCCGCGCGTGGCCTTTCGACCACCGTTGCCGACGCCCGCTTCGCCAAGCCCATCGACCACGATCTGATCCGGCGGCTTGCCCAGGAACATCCCGTGTTGATCACCGTCGAGGAAGGCTCGGTGGGCGGCTTTGCCGCGCACGTCATGCAGTTCATGGCTACCGACGGCCTGCTCGACGGCGGCCTGCGCTTCCGGCCGATGACGCTGCCGGACATCTTCCAGGATCAGGACAAGCCGGAACTGCAATACGACCAGGCTGGCCTCAACGCCCGCCACATCGTTGAGGTGGCATTGCGGGCGCTGGGCCTCGATCGGGAGGCGCAGGGCATCGCGCGCGCGTGATCGTGGCGGCGCGGAGCGGCTTTCACTGGCGTTCCCAGCGTTGCGATGGTAGCGAGACGCCGC
>JALOTH010000089.1 GCA_025458035.1 Rhodospirillales bacterium | reverse complement strand
GCGGTCAATAAGTTCGCGAATGCGCAGCACATCCGCATCCGTCAGCTCCTGCACGCGCCGCTGCGGAGCGATGCCGATCCGCGCACAGATTTCCTGAGCCGTCTTGCGACCGATCCCGTGGATATAGGTCAAAGCGATTTCGACGCGCTTTTGCGTCGGAATGTTAACACCAGCGACTCGCGCCACGTACTGCTCTCCTCACCGTCTTCTGGTGACCTGAAAAGCCCACGGTCCGCCGGAAACCGCGAGCATTACCAACAACCGGCTGGCGGCGTCAAGCCCCTACCTGCGTTGCCAACGCTTCGAACATGCCGCGGCTGACCGCGTCGATATCCTTCATGCCGTCGACGTGCCGCAGCAGGCCTTTCGCGTCGTAGTAATCGAACAGCGGTTGCGTCTGATTGCGGTAGGCGGTGAGCCGCCGGCGCACCGTTTCCGCCGTATCATCCTTGCGGCGAACGAATTCGGTGCTGCCGCAGACGTCGCAGACCCCCGCGACCTTCGGCAACTTGAAGGTATCGTGGTAGCCTTCGCCACACTTGCCGCAGGTGAACCGTCCGGTGATCCGTTCCACCATGGCTTCATCTTCCACGTCGATCGAAATCACGTGATCGAGCGTGATGCCGCGATCGCCGAGGATCGAGTCCAGCGCCTCCGCCTGCGGCACCGTCCTCGGAAATCCGTCAAGCAGAAAGCCCCGGCGCACCTCGGCGTCGTCGAAGTGGGAGGCGGCAATGCCGATGATCAGTTCGTCGGGCACGAGCGCGCCGGCACGCATCAACCCGTCGACCACCCGGCCAACCTCGGTTCCCGCCGCCACTTCGGCGCGCAGCATGTCGCCGGTCGATAAATGCACGATGCCAAACCGCTCCTTCAGCCGCGTCGCCTGCGTTCCCTTGCCGCAGCCGGGCGGTCCCAGCAACACCAGGTTCATCCCCGCCTCCCTTTCAGTCGCGCCTTCTTGATGAGACCTTCATATTGGTGGGCCAACAGATGCGACTGCACCTGCGCAACCGTGTCCATCGTCACCGTGACGACGATGAGAAGACTGGTGCCGCCGAAATAGAAGGGCACCGCGAACCGCGAAATGAGAATCTCCGGCAGGATGCAAACGATCGCCAGATAGGCCGCGCCCACCACCGTCAGCCGTGTCAGCACCCGATCGAGATACTGCGCGGTATTGGCGCCGGGCCGAATGCCGGGGATGAACCCGCCGTATTTCTTCAAATTGTCGGCCGTCTCCGTGGGGTTGAAGACCACCGCCGTGTAGAAGAATGCGAAGAAAACGATCAGGCCCACATACAGCGCCAGATAGAGCGGCTGGCCATGCCCGAGTACCGCCGCAACGGTGTTCAGCCAGGACGGTCCCTGACCGGCGTAAAAGCCGATGATGGTCATCGGCATCAACAGGATCGACGAGGCGAAAATCGGCGGGATGACGCCGGCGGTATTCACCTTCAGCGGCAGGTGGGTGCTTTCGCCGCCGGTCATGCGCATGCCGACCTGGCGCTTCGGATACTGCACGACAATCCGCCGCTGCCCCCGCTCGACGAAGACGACAAAGCCGATGACCGCCACGATCAGCACCATCAGGGCGATGATGAAGCCGGCGGACAGCGCCCCGGTCCTGCCCAGTTCGAACGTCGAGGCGAGCGAGCTGGGAAACACCGCGACGATCCCGGCGAAAATGATCAGCGAGATGCCGTTGCCGATGCCGCGGGCGGTGATCTGTTCACCCAGCCACATCAGGAACAAGGTGCCGCCAACCAGCGTGATCACCGTTGAAAAGCGGAAAAACAGCCCCGGATCGATCACCGCCGGGCCGATCGCCGACTGCATGCTTTCAAGGCCGATGGCGAGACCGTAAGCCTGCGCCGCGGTGATGGCGACGGTCAGATAGCGCGTATACTGGTTGAGCTTCTTGCGTCCCGCCTCCCCTTCCTTCTTCAACGCCTCCAGCGTCGGCATCACCGCCGTCATCAACTGAATAATGATCGACGCCGAGATGTAGGGCATGATGTTGAGGGCGAAGATGGTCATCCGCTCGAGCGCGCCGCCGGCGAACATGTTGAACATGCCCAGCATGCCGCCCTGCTGCCGGTTGAAGATGTCGGCGATCACCGCCGGATCGATGCCCGGCATCGGGATGTAGGTGCCGAGACGGTAAACGATCAGCGCGCCGAGGGTGAACCAGATGCGCTTGCGTAGCTCCGTCGCCTTGCCGAGGGCGCCGAGATTGAAATTGGCTGCAAGCTGTTCGGCCGCTGAGGCCATGCCAAAACGCTCCGCTAACCCTTAGCTGCCGTCGGCCACGGGCGCTGCCGCCGTGCCGCCGCCGGCCCCGCCGATGACCACCGATCCACCGGCCTTCTCGACCGCGGCAACCGCCGCCTTCGAGGCGCCCGTCACCTGGATCGCCAGCGCCGCCGTGATCTCTCCCGTCGCCAGCAGCCGCACCCCGTCGCGCCGCCGCTTGAACAGGCCGGCCGCCAGCAGCGCCGCCTCATCGACGGTCGCCTTGACGTCGAGACGGCCGGCATCGACGGCCCGCTGCAGCCGTTCCAGCGTCACCACCGCAAAGGTCTGCCGAAACGGATTCTTGAACCCGCGCTTCGGCAGGCGGCGGTAAAGGGGCATCTGCCCGCCTTCGAAACCCACCAGCTTCGCCCGACCCTTGCGCGCCTTCGCGCCTTTGTGGCCGCGCGTTGCCGTCTTGCCCATGCCGGAACCGATGCCACGCCCGACCACCTTGCGTGGGCGGGTCGCACCGGGATTGTCGCGAACCTCATTCAGCTTCATCGGTGTATCCTCAAGGCCGGTGCCCGCACGCGGGATCAGCGGACCTCCTCGACTTCGATAAGATGCCCGACCTTGGCGATCATGCCTCGCACGGCCGGCGTGTCCTCCAGCTCGCGCGAGCGCCCGATCTTGTTCAAGCCGAGGCCGATCAGCGTCGCCCGTTGGTCGGATTGCCGGCCGATCGGACTGCGCACCTGCGTAACCTTAACACTGCCCATCGTCGAACCGCTCCCGCGCTTCAGCCACGCGCCCGCTCAGCCGCCGGCGTCTCGCCCCGGCGCGCGATGATCTCGCTCACCTTCTTGCCGCGCCGCGCCGCCACCGCCCGCGGCGACGAGCAGCGCACGAGCGCCCTGAAGGTCGCCTTCACCATGTTGTGGGCGTTGGAACTGCCCACGGACTTGGCAACGACATCCTGCACGCCCATCGTCTCGAACACCGCCCGCATCGGTCCGCCGGCGATCACCCCGGTTCCCGCCGGCGCGGCGCGCAGAATGACCCGACCAGCGCCGTAATGACCTTCGATGTCGTGGTGCAGGGTGCGCCCGTCGCGCAGCGGCACCCTCACCATGTTGTGCTTGGCGTGGTCCGTGGCCTTGCGGATGGCTTCCGGTACCTCGCGGGCCTTGCCGGTGCCGTAGCCGACGCGCCCGCGCCCATCACCGACAACGACGAGGGCAGCAAAGGAAAAGCGCCGGCCACCTTTCACCACCTTGGCCACCCGGTTGATATGGACGAGCTTGTCCTTGAGCTCGACCTCGTCAGCCTGCTGCGCCGGCCGCTCACCTCGCTTGCCACCCGGTCTGCGCGCCACCTTCGGTCCTCCTCAGAACACCAGCCCGGCTTCGCGCGCGGCGTCGCCAAGGGCCTTGATCTTGCCATGGTATCGGTAGCCGCCACGATCGAAGACAACCGCTTCGATGCCCGCCGCCTTTGCCCGCTCGGCCACCAGCTGTCCCACCTTCTGCGCCATCGCCGCGCCCTTCAGTTCGGCCGCCGCCGCCCGCAACTCGGGCTCGATGCTCGACGCCGTCGCCACCGTGCAGCCGCGCCGATCATCGATCACCTGCGCATAAATGTGCTGGTTCGAGCGGAACACCGACAGGCGGGGCCGGCCGCCACTGCGCTGACGCAGCGTAAACCGCACGCGCCGCTTGCGGCGATCAAACAGGTTTCGCGAATTGGCCATGTGTCTACTTCTTCTTGCCTTCCTTGCGCAGAACATACTGCCCAGCGTAGCGGATGCCTTTGCCCTTGTAAGGCTCGACCGGACGATACGACTTGATCTCCGCCGCCACCTGGCCGACCAACTGACGATCGGCGCCCTTGACCACCATGTGCGTCGCGTCCGGGCATTCGATGGTGATGCCCTCCGGCATCGGATACTTGATGTCGTGGCTGTAGCCCAGTTGCAGCACCAGTGTACGGCCCTGCACCTGCGCCTTGTAGCCGACACCCTGGATTTCCAGGCGCCGCGAGAACCCCTCCGATACGCCTTTGACGAGGTTGGCGATGCGCGTGCGCGTCGTCCCCCACATCATCCGCGCCTCGCGGGACTGATCACGGGGCTGCACCAGCACACCCGCGTCCTCGCGGGTGACCAGAACCTTGTCGGTCAGGGCCAGCGACAGCGCCCCGAGCTTGCCCTCGGCCTTGACCTGCCCGCCCTCCAACGCCACCGTGACGCCCGAGGGTACGGCCACGGGATGTTTGCCTACACGTGACATGGCTGTCCGCTCACTCTCACATCACCTTGCACAGGATCTCGCCGCCCACATGCGCTTCACGCGCCTCGGCGTCGGAGATCACGCCGCGCGGCGTCGATAGGATGGCCACGCCCAGGCCGCTGTAAATCCGCGGCAGATCCTTGATCTTCGAATAGACCCGACGCCCCGGCCGCGACACCCGGCTGATATCCCGGATCACCGGCTCGCCCTCGTGGTACTTCAGCTCGATCCGCAGTTCCTTCAGGCCCGGCCGCAATTCAATCGTGCTGTAGCCGCGGATGAAACCCTCGCGCTGCAGCACGTCGAGGACACGGGCGTGCAGGTTGGACGCCGGCGCGGCGACCGCGCTCTTGCGCGCCCGCTGCCCATTGCGGATCCGCGTCAGCATGTCGCCCAGGGGGTCGGTCATCATCGCCGTGCGCCCCTCACCAGCTGGACTTCAGCATGCCGGGGATCTGCCCGGAAACCGCCAGTTCGCGCACGGCGATGCGGGACAGCCCGAATTTCCGATAATTGCCCCGCGGCCGGCCGGTCAGCGCGCAGCGCAGCCGAAGACGTGTCGGCGAGGAATTGCGCGGCAGTTCCGCCAGTTTCAGGCGCGCCGCGAACCGCTGTTCCGGTGATGCCGACGCATCCTTCGCAATCGCCTTCAGTGCTGCCCGTTTCACCGCGAAGCGATTGACCTTCGCTTCGCGATTCCGGTTCCGTTCTACGAGACTCTTTTTCGCCATGTCTGATCCTGCTCCGCCGGCGCCCTCAGTTGACGAACGGCATGTCAAAAGCCTTGAGCAACGCCTGGGCTTCGCGGTCACTTTTCGCCGTCGTGCAAATCACGATGTCGAGACCGCGGATCTGCTCAGCCTTGTCGTAGCTGATCTCCGGAAAGATGATCTGTTCGCGCACGCCCATCGCATAGTTGCCGCGGCCGTCGAAGGTCTTTGTCGACAGACCGCGGAAATCGCGG
This sequence comes from Rhodospirillales bacterium, assembly GCA_025458035.1. Taxonomy (GTDB): domain Bacteria; phylum Pseudomonadota; class Alphaproteobacteria; order Rhodospirillales; family Defluviicoccaceae; genus Defluviicoccus. The sequence continues at coordinate 6,381 of JALOTH010000089.1, read as the reverse complement.
ACGCGCGGCAGCGCAATGGTGATCAGGCGATCGAGGAATTCGTACATCCGCTCGCGCCGCAGCGTCACCTTGCAGCCGATCGCCATGCCCTCGCGCAGCTTGAACGCGGCGATCGACTTCTTGGCGCGCGTGATCACCGCTTTCTGGCCGGCGATCAGCGTCAAGTCCGTTGCCGCCGTCTCCACCTTCTTGCGGTCCTGCGTGCCTTCGCCGACGCCCATGTTGAGGACGACCTTGGTGATGCGCGGGATCTCCATCGGGTTCTTATACTTGAACTCCTCGACGAGAATGGCGCGCACCCGTTCGTTGTAGTGATCACGCAAACGCGACATGATGAAGTGATCCTGACCTTCGTCCTAGCGGTCGATGATCTCGCCGGAGCGCTTGGCGAAGCGCACCTTGCGGCCATCGTCCAGCGTGCGAAACCCAACGCGGGTCGGCTCGTTCGTCTTCGGGTCGATGTGCGCCAGGTTCGACAGATCGATGGGACCTTCCTTCTCGATGATCCCGCCGGCCTGGCCGCGCCCCGCCGCCGTGTGCCGCTTGACGACGTTGACCCCCTGCACGATGGCGCGGTTGTCGTCCGGCATGACTTTCAGCACCTCGCCGACCTTGCCTTTGCTGCGGCCGGTCAGCACCACCACCCGGTCGCCCTTGCGAATGCGCGCGGCCATCGTTTACAGCACCTCCGGCGCCAGCGAGACGATCTTCATGTAGCCCCGCGAGCGCAGCTCTCGCGTCACCGGCCCGAAGATGCGCGTGCCGATCGGCTCGCCCTGCTTGTCGATCAGAACCGCCGCGTTGCGATCGAAGCGAATGACCGAGCCGTCGGGGCGATGAATGTCCTTCGCCGTGCGCACCACCACCGCCCGCATCACCTGGCCCTTCTTGACACGGCCGCGCGGAATCGCGTCCTTCACCGAGACGACGATGGTATCACCCACCGTCGCGTAGCGGCGGAACGACCCGCCGATCACGCGGATGCACTGGACCCGCCGGGCGCCCGAGTTGTCGGCGACATCCAGATTGGTCTCTTGCTGAATCATCGAGTGTCGGTCCCTTTCGCCGCGGCGGCGTCGGCGCCCGCGTCACACAGCACTTCCCAGCGCTTGCGCTTCGAAATCGGCCGGCATTCCCGGATGCGAACGACATCGCCGATCTTGGCCAAATCCTGCTCGTCATGCGCCATGTAGCGTTTCGACGACTTGATGAATTTCTTGTAGATCGGGTGCATGACCCGCCGTTCGACCAGCACGACCACCGTCTTTTCGGTCTTGTCGCTGACCACCGTTCCCTGCAGCTCGCGCCTCGGCATTCCTCGTCTCCGTCAGGCTGTCGCCGGCTTGGCGCGCCGCCGTTCGCTCATCACCGTCTTGATGCGCGCGATGTCGCGCCGCACCTGGCGCCGCCGCGCCGTATTTTCCAGCTGACCGCTCGCGACCTGGAAGCGCAGATTGAACGCCTCCTTGCGCAGTTGCAGCAAGGCATCCTTCAGTTCATCGGCCGACTTGTGCCGCAGTTCCGCCGCATCCATCGCCGTCACCCCTCATCCGTCAGCCGGGAGATAAACCGGGTGCGGATCGGCAGCTTGGCGGCGCCCAGGGTCAGCGCCTCCCTGGCAACGTCGCGCGCCACGCCATCCACCTCGAACAGGATCCGCCCGGCGTTGACCCGCGCCACCCAGTACTCCGGCGCTCCCTTGCCACCGCCCATGCGGACCTCCGCCGGCTTGCGGCTGACCGGGACGTCCGGAAAGATCCGGATCCAGACCCGCCCCGTGCGGCGCATGAAGCGGGTGATCGCCCGTCGCGCCGCCTCGATCTGCCGCGCCGTCAACCGGTCGGCCTCCATCGCCTTCAAGCCATAGGCGCCATAGTCCAGCTCGGTGGCGCCCTTGGCGAGGCCGCGGATCCGGCCCTTGTGCTGCTTGCGGAACTTGGTCCGCTTCGGACTCAACATCTCTCGTTACCTCGACCGCACCGGATCAGCGCGCCGTCTGCTGTTCAAGCGCCCGCTTCTCGACCGCCATCGGGTCGTGCGCCAAAATCTCGCCCTTGTAGATCCACACCTTGACGCCGCAGACGCCGTAGGTGGTGCGCGCCACCGCCGTCGCGAAATCCACATGCGCCCGCAACGTCTGCAGCGGCACCCGGCCCTCGCGATACCACACGGAACGGGCGATCTCCGCACCGCCGAGGCGGCCGGCACAGTTGATGCGGATGCCCTGCGCGCCCAGCCGCATCGCCGACTGCACCGCCCGCTTCATCGCCCGCCGCGTCGATACCCGCCGCTCCAGCTGCTGGGCAATGCTCTCCGCCACCAGCTTGGCGTCGATCTCCGGCTTGCGGATCTCGACGATGTTCAGGTGCGCCTCCGCGCCCGACAGCTTCGACAGCTCGACGCGCAGCTTCTCGATATCCGCACCCTTCTTGCCGATGACCACGCCGGGACGGGCACTGTGCAGGGTGATGCGGGCCTTCTTCGCCGGGCGTTCGATAACAATGCGCGAGACGCCGGCCTGGGCCAGCCGCCGATGCAGGAATTCGCGGATTTTCAAGTCTTCGAACAACAGCTTGGCGTAGTTGTCATCGGCGAACCAGCGGGAATCCCAGGTCCGGTTGATGCCCAGCCGCAGGCCGATCGGGTTGACCTTCTGCCCCATGACTACGCGAACTCCTCTTCCCGCTCGCGCACCACCACGCGCAGATTGCTGAACGCCTTCTCGATGCGGCCGACGCGGCCGCGCGCGCGGGCGTGAAAGCGCTTTATCACCATCGTCTTGCCCACCGTCGCCTCCGCCACGTACAGCCGGTCGACGTCAAGCTGATGGTTGTTTTCCGCATTGGCGATGGCCGACTGCAAGACCTTGCGCACATCGCCGGCGATCCGCCGCCGGCAGAACATCAGCTCGGCGAGCGCGCGCTCGCAGCTCTTGCCACGGATCAGCACCGCGACATCGTTCAGCTTGCGCGGGCTGACGCGCAGTTGCCGGGCGATCGCCATCGCCGCGTCGTCGCCCACTGCCCGCGGGGTCGCCGGTTTGCCCATGCTCAGCCTCGCTTCGCTTTCTTGTCGGCGGCGTGCCCGTGAAAGGTCCGCGTCGGCGAGAACTCACCAAACTTGTGGCCGACCATGTTTTCCGTCACCAGCACCGGAATAAACTTCTTGCCGTTGTAGACGCCGAAGGTCAGCCCGACGAACTGCGGAATGATCGTCGACCGGCGCGACCACGTACGAATGATTTCGTTGCGCTTGGCCGCGCGCACCGTATCCGCCTTCTTCAGCAAATACCCGTCGACGAACGGCCCTTTCCATACGGAACGCGGCACCCTTTCCTCCTCGTTACTTCGCGTTGTGACGGCGGCGCATGATCAGCCGATCCGTCTTCTTGTTGTTACGGGTACGCTTGCCCTTCGTCGGCTTGCCCCACGGCGTCACCGGATGGCGGCCGCCCGAGGTCTTGCCTTCGCCACCGCCGTGCGGGTGATCGATGGGGTTCATGGCAACGCCGCGCACCGTTGGCCGCCAGCCCAGCCAGCGGTTGCGGCCGGCTTTGCCGATCTTGACGTTCTGCCGATCGGGGTTCGAGACGGCACCGATCGTCGCCATGCACTCGGCGCGAACCATGCGCAGCTCGCCGGAGTTCAGCCGCAGCTGCGCATACCCCTGATCCTTGCCGATCAGCTGCACATAGGTGCCGGCAGCGCGCGCCAGCTGACCGCCGCGGCCGCGCTTGAGTTCCACATTGTGAACGATCGTACCCACGGGAATGTTCTGCAGCGGCAGCGCATTGCCGGGCTTGATGTCGGCGTGGGCACCGGCGATTACCGTATCGCCGACGTTCAGGCGCTGCGGCGCCAGGATGTAGGCCTGCTCACCGTCCGCGTAGGTGATCAGTGCGATGAACGCCGAGCGGTTGGGATCGTATTCGAGCCGCTCCACCTTCGCGGCCACGTCCACCTTGCCGCGCTTGAAATCAATGAGCCGGTAGCGCTGCTTGTGGCCACCGCCGCGGTGCCGCACGGTCACCCGTCCCAGATTGTTGCGCCCGCCCGACTTGCGCAACCCCTCGGTCAGCGCCTTCACCGGCGCACCCTTCCACAGCTGGCTGCGGTCGATGAGGACGAGCCCGCGCTGGCTTGGCGTCGTTGGTCGGTATTGTTTCAGTGCCATCGCCGTGATCCGTCAGAGCCCGGTGGTGATATCGATCGACTGCCCCTCGGCGAGGGTGACGATCGCTTTCTTGGTGTCGATGCGCCGCCCCAGCCGGCCGCGAAAGCGCTTGACCTTGCCGGCACTGCGCAGCGTGTTCACCGCCTTGACCTTGACGCGGAACAACTGCTCGACCGCGGCACGAATTTCCCCTTTCGTCGCGTCGGGGGCGACCAGGAACGAAACCTGGTTGTACTCCGACAGCATCGTCGCCTTTTCGGTGATCAGCGGGCGCCGCAGCACCTCATACAGTCGCTCGCGGCTCACCACCTGCGGCTTCTCCGCCTCGCCCGCCTCGGCGGCCGCCGGGCGCTTGCGCCGAAACCTGATCATGCCAGCCGCTCCACCAGCTTCTCCACGGCCGCGCGGGTCAGCACCAGCGTATCGTGCCGCAGAATGTCATAAACGTTGGCACCGGCCGTCGGCAGGACGTCGACACCCACGAGATTGCGAGCGGCCCGCGCGAAGCCGGGATCGACCGCCGCGCCGTCGATGACCAGCGCCCGCCGCCAGCCGAGCTTGGCGGCGCTGGCGGCAAGCCGCTTGGTTTTTCCCTCATCGAGGGCGGCGCTCTCGAGAACCACCAGCGCGCCCGCCTCCCGCTTCGCCGACAGCGCCGACTTCAGCGCTAGCCGCCGCACCTTCTTCGGCAGCTCGATGGCATGATCGCGCGGATGCGGCCCCAGCACCACGGCGCCGCCCCGCATGTGCGGTCCCTTACGCGAGCCCTGCCGGGCGCCGCCGGTCCCCTTCTGCTTGAACGGCTTCTTGCCGGTGCGGTTGACTTCGCCGCGGGTCTTGACCTTGTGCGTGCCGGCACGGCGCTTCGCCAGTTGCCAGTTCACGCAGCGCGCCATGATATCGGCACGCACGGCGACGCCAAACACGTCGTCGGCGAGGTCGACCGTGCCGACCGTCTCGCTATCCAGATTGACGACGCTCCATTCCACCGCCGCTTACTCCCTCACCGCCGCGTCGCCGTCCGCTGCCGCCGCTTCGGCAGCCGCGCCGGCCTCCGGCGCCGCCCCACCCGCGGTTGAGGCCGCGGCGCGGATCGCCGCCGGCAGCGGCCGGCCCTCCGCCGCCGCCCGCTTGACGGCGTCGCGGACCAGCAGATAGCCACCCTTCGCGCCGGGCACCGCTCCTTTGAGCAGCAGCAGCCCGCGCTCGTCGTCGGTACCGACCACTTCGAGGTTCAGCGTCGTGCGCTGCCGGTCGCCCATGTGCCCGGCCATCTTCTTGCCCTTGAACACGCGGCCCGGATCCTGGCGGTTGCCGGTGGAGCCGTGGCTGCGGTGGCTGATCGACACGCCGTGCGTCGCCCGCAGACCCCCGAAGTTGTGCCGCTTCATCGAGCCGGCAAAGCCCTTGCCGATGGTCACGCCGGTCACATCGACCCGTTGACCGACGACGAAATGATCGACGCTCAGTTCCGCCCCAACGTCCACCAGCATGTCGGCGTCGACGCGGAACTCGGCGACGTGCCGCTTCGGCTCGACACTCGCCTTGGCGAAGTGACCGCGCATCGGTTTCGAGACGTTCTTGACCTTCACCGCGCCGACACCCAGCTGCACGGCGGTGTAGCCGTCGCGCTCCGCGGTGCGCTGCGCGACCACCTGACAGCCGTCGACGCGCAGCACGGAGACCGGCACGTGCGTGCCGTCGTCCCGAAACAGGCGGGACATCCCCACCTTCTGCGCAATCAGACCGGTTCGCATGACTGCCCCGTTTCCCTAGAGCTTAATTTCGACGTCGACGCCGGCGGCGAGATCGAGCTTCATCAGCGCATCCACCGTCTGCGGCGTCGGATCGACGATGTCGAGAACCCGCTTGTGGGTGCGGATCTCGAACTGCTCCCGTGACTTCTTGTCAATGTGCGGCGAGCGCAACACGGTGAACTTCTCGATCCGCGTCGGCAGCGGAATCGGCCCGCGGACGCGCGCGCCGGTGCGCTTCGCCGTGTTGACGATCTCGCGCGCCGACTGATCCAGCACGCGATGATCGAAGGCGCGAAGCCCGATGCGGATGTTCTGACTTTCCATGACCCTTTGCCTGAACCGTGTTCTGCCTGCGTATGTTTGTGTGGGGGGATGGGATGGTTATTCGATGATCTTGGCGACGACGCCGGCGCCGACGGTGCGGCCGCCCTCGCGGATCGCAAAGCGCAGA
>JALOTH010000088.1 GCA_025458035.1 Rhodospirillales bacterium | reverse complement strand
CCCAGCTGCTGGATTATCACCGCGGCCCGCTGAAGGCGGTGGTCCTGGAGGAAGGCGCACCGCACTCGCACGTCGCCATCGTCGCCCGCGCCCTTGACGTGCCCATCGTCGGCCAGCTGCGCGACGTGGCGCAGCGGATCGAGCCCGGCGATCTGGTCATCGTCGACGGCGATCATGCCCAGGTGCTGGTGCGGCCGAGCGAAGATGTCCGCCATATCTACCGGCGCAGCCTGCTGGCGCGCGATGCCCGCCGCGCCCGCTATGTGGCGGTGCGCCACCTGCCGCCGACGACCCGCGACGGCGTGCGTGTCAGCATCAACGTCAATGCCGGCCTGCTGGTGGACCTGCAGAACTTCGCCGAACTCGGCGCCGACGGCGTCGGCCTCTACCGTACCGAAGTGCCGTTCATGATGCGCACCGACCTGCCCGACGTCGACAGTCAGCGCGAACTGTACGAAGCGGTGATCGCCGCGGTGGAGGGCAAGCCGGTGATTTTCCGCACCCTCGACATCGGCGGCGACAAGGTGCTGCCCTACTGGGAGCAGGCGGAGGACGAGAATCCGGCGATGGGATGGCGGGCGATTCGCGTCGCCTTCGACCGTCCGGCGTTGTTGCGCCAGCAGTTGCAGGCGCTGGTGCAGGCGACGGCGGGCCACGAGCTGTCGGTGATGTTCCCGATGATCGCCACCTGCGAGGAGTTCCGCTTCGGCCGCCGCCTTCTCGATCAGGCGCTGGCGCGGGAGCGCCGGTGCGGCCGGCCGCTGCCGACGCGGGTGCGATGCGGCGCCATGCTGGAGGTGCCGGCCCTGCTCTACCAGCTGGAGCCGCTGCTCGCTGACATCGATTTCCTGTCGGTCGGCACCAACGACCTGTTTCAGTTCCTGTTTGCCAGCGACCGCGGCAGCTACCGCGTCAGCCATCACTATGACGTGCTGTCACCGGTGCCGCTGACGGTTCTGCGCACCGTCGCCGAGCACTGCCGGCAGCGGGGCGTGCCGCTCGGCCTGTGCGGTGAGATGGCCGGACAGCCGCTGGATGCGATGGCGCTGCTGGGTGTCGGCTTCGAGGATCTTTCGGTGGCGCCGCCCGCCGTCGGACCGCTCAAGGAAATGGTGCGCAGTCTCGCGTTGACGCCGCTCAAACAGTTTCTGGACCAGCTCACCTCCCGCCAGCACGGCAATCTTCGGCCGATCCTGCGCGCCTATGCGCGCGACCATGACATCGTGATTTAGTCTTGGCCGGCGGTCGGCTAGAGTTCCCGGCGATGAGGTTGCTGCCAACGGTCGGATGGCATGGGAACCGAGGCGCTAGCAGTTTCCGGTGAGGACGCGGGCGGCGACGGCTCGGCGGTGGGAGCGCTGCTGCGCGCCAACCGCTTGAAGGCGGGCTATGACCTCGGCGAGCTGTCGCGCCAGCTGCGCATCCGCCGGACGTTCCTGGAAGCGATCGAGGACGGCCGCTTTCGCGATCTTCCCGGGCACACCTACGCCATCGGCTTCGTCAAGGCGTACGCGGAGTATTTCGGCCTCGACGCCGCCGAAATCGTCCGCCGCTTCCGCAACGAGGCGGGGGAGCGCGGCGCCACCCAGTCGCTGAACTTCCCGGCGCCGGTGGCGGAACGCGGCACGCCGCGCGGCGCCGTCATCCTCATCGGCCTGATCATCGCCGCCGTCGCCTATGGCGCCTGGTACATCAATACCGTGCGTGACAACGCCCTCGTCGAGCTGGTCTCGCCGGTGCCGGAACGGCTCCGCCACCTGATCGAAGGCGCCACCGGCGGCGGCGAGGCGGGTGGCGGTGCGCCATCGGCGCCGGCGGCAGCGCCCGACACGCCGGTGGTCGTGGTGCCGGTGCCGCCGCGCGAGCAACCGCTGTCGCCGACGATCGCGACACCACCGCCGGCGGAGGCCGCTGCGCCGCCGCCGCCGCAAGCTGCCGCGCCGCCACCGCCCGCCGCCGAGCCATCGCCGCTGCCGCCCGCGACCACGGCGCCCGTCACCGCGCCGTCGGCAGCCGCCACCGGCGGGCGCGTCGTGCTGCGGGCGAGGGCGGACAGCTGGGTGCAGATCCGCGATCCGGCGACGCGGACGGCGCTGCTGGCGCGGATCCTGAAGGCCGGCGAGTCGTTCGAGGTTCCCGATCGGCCAGGGTTGCTGATGACCGTCGGCAACGCCGGCGGCCTCGAAGTCCTCATCGATGGCGAGACGATGGCGCCGTTGGGCCGCGACGGCACGGTCCGCCGTAACGTGCCGCTGGACATCGAGCCCTTGCGCCAGGGGCTCGCTGGCGGCAATTGACCGTTGTCCGCTAATCGGGCACAACGGCCGCGCCAGATCAGGCCTCGCAACAGCGTTGAGAAGGGTGAACAGCATGGGTCCCGCTCGCCGGCGCCACAGCCTCGCGGTTCGCATCGGCGACGTCGTCGTCGGTGGCGGCGCGCCCATCGTCGTGCAGTCGATGACCAACACCGATACCGCCGACGTGGCGGCGACGGTGGCGCAGGTGACGGCGTTGGCGCGCGCCGGCTCGGAGCTGGTGCGGATCACCGTCGATCGCGAGGACGCGGCGCGGGCGGTGCCGCACATTCGCGAGCGGCTGGATGCCGACGGCGTCGGCGTGCCGCTGGTTGGCGACTTTCACTACATCGGGCACAAGCTGCTGACCCAGAACCCGGCGTGCGCCGAGGCGCTGGCGAAGTACCGGATCAATCCCGGCAACGTCGGCTTTCGCGAGAAGAAGGACAGACAGTTCGCGACGATGATCGAGGTGGCGCTGAAATACCAGCGGCCGGTGCGCATCGGCGTCAACTGGGGCAGCCTCGATCAGGAACTGCTGGCGCAGCTGATGGACGCCAACGCCAAGCGGCCGACGCCGGTGAGCGCCGCCGAGGTGATGCACGAGGCGCTGGTGCAGTCGGCGCTCGGCAGCGCCGAACGCGCCGAGGAACTGGGCATGGCCGGCGACCGCATCATCCTGTCGTGCAAGGTCTCCGACGTGCAGGCGCTGATCGCCGTCTATTCGGCGCTCGCCGCCCGCTGCTCGTACGCGCTGCACCTCGGCCTGACCGAGGCGGGGATGGGCTCGAAGGGGATCGTCGCCTCCACCGCCGGCATGGCGATCCTGCTGCAGCAGGGGATCGGCGATACCATCCGCGTTTCGCTGACGCCCGAACCGGGGGGCGACCGGACGCAGGAAGTGCTGGTGGCGCAGCAGATGCTGCAGGTGATGGGGCTGCGCTCGTTCTTCCCGCTGGTCACCGCCTGTCCCGGCTGCGGGCGGACGACGAGCACGTTCTTCCAGCAGCTGGCCGGTGAAATTCAGGACTACATCCGCGCCCGCATGCCCGAATGGGCGCGGCAGTATCGCGGCGTCGAGACGATGAGCGTCGCCGTGATGGGCTGCATCGTCAACGGCCCCGGCGAAAGCAAGCACGCCGACATCGGCATCAGCCTGCCGGGCACCGGCGAGGAACCGGCGGCGCCGGTGTTCGTCGACGGCAAGAAGACGGTCACCTTGCGCGGCAACACGATCGCCGAGGATTTCCAGGCGATCCTCGAAGGCTACGTGCGCGCCCGCTATCCGGCCCGCGACGGCGACGACGCGCCGCCGCCCCGCCTCGCCGCCGCCGGCGAATAGACCCTCCCGCAAAGGCGCAACCCATGTCGGCCCTGCGCCCGGTGCGCGGCACCCGCGACTTCCTCGCCGATGACAGCCGTCGGCGGCGGCTGATCGAGGAAACGGCGCTCGCCATCGCCGCCGGCTACGGCTACGGCGAGATCGCGACGCCGATCTTCGAGTTCACCGAGGTCTTCGCCCGCACCCTTGGCGATACCTCGGATATCGTGACGAAGGAGATGTACACCTTCGAGGATCGCTCCGGCGAGCGGCTGACGCTGCGCCCGGAAAACACCGCCGGCGTCGTCCGCGCCCTGCTGTCCAACGGCCTCGACCAGGCGCTGCCGCTGAAGGTGTTCTACGCCGGCCCGATGTTCCGCTACGAACGGCCGCAGAAAGGCCGGCTGCGGCAGTTCCACCAGGTCGGCATCGAGGTGCTCGGCATCGCCGACGCGCTGGCGGACGTCGAGGTGATCGCCATGGGCTTCGATCTGCTGGCCGCCCTCGGCGTGCAGGGGACGGTGATCGTCGAACTGAACAGCCTCGGCGACGCCGACAGCCGCGAGGCCTACCGCCACGTGCTGGTGGACTATCTGTCCGCCCGGCGCGAGCGTCTGTCCGCCGACAGCCTCAATCGCCTCGAACGCAATCCGCTGCGCGTCCTCGATTCCAAGGATGCCGGCGACCGCGAGGTGGTGGCCGCGGCGCCGGCGCTCGGCGAGTTTCTCAACGCCCCGTCGCGGGCGTTCTTCGCCCGTGTCTGCGAAGGCCTCGATGCCCTCGCCATCCCCTATCGGCTGGCGCCGCGGCTGGTGCGCGGCCTCGACTATTACACCCACACCACCTTCGAGTTCGTCACCGAGGCGCTCGGCGCCCAGGGCACCGTCCTCGCCGGTGGTCGCTACGACGGCCTCGTCGCGCAGATGGGCGGGCGGCCGACCCCGGGCATCGGCTGGGCCGCCGGCGTCGAACGGCTGATGATGCTGCTCGCCGATGCGCCGCCACCGCGGCGGCCGGTCGCCGTCATTCCGTTCGCCGCCGAACAGGGGATTGCCGCCCTGACCATCGCCCGCCGGCTGCGCACAGCGGGTCACGTTGCCGAGGTCTCCCTCGCCGGTACGGTCGGCAAGGGGATGAAATGGGCAAACCGCATCGGTGCCCGCGCCGTGCCGAGGTCTCCCTCGCCGGTACGGTCGGCAAGGGGATGAAATGGGCAAACCGCATCGGTGCCCGCGCCGTGCTCATCGTCGGGCCGGATGAACTCGGCCGGGACGCGGTCATGCTCCGCGACATGGATTCGGGCGCGCAACGCGAGGTCCCGCTGCCGCAGCTGGAGCCGCACCTCGCCGCCCTCGCCTAGCGAGCGACGGGATGGCAGACGACGCACCGCCGGGTGCGATGCTGATTGTCGTTGGCGCGACGCCGCAGGTGACGCCGCTCGCCCTGCGCGAACGCCTCGCCGTCGAGGACACCGATGTCGCCGGCCTCCTCGACACGCTGCGGCGCGCCGGCCTCAAAGAGGCGGTGGTCGTCGCCACCTGCGAGCGCACGGAGGTTTTCGCGCTCTCAACGGACCTGCAACCGGCCGCCGACGCCATCGCCGGCGTGCTCGCCGGACACGGGCTGATCGCCCCGGCGGAGCTGCGTGGCCGACTGCTGATCCTCGACGGCGAGGCCGCCATCCGCCACCTGTTCACCCTTGCCGCCGCCCTCGACAGCCTCGTCGTCGGCGAGCCGAACATCCTCGGGCAGATCAAGGCGGGCTGGCGGCTGGCGCGGGAGGCGGGCATGGTCGGCGGCATCTTCAACGCCCATCTGCAGGCGGCGTTCGCCGCCGCCAAGCGGGTCCGCTCGCAGACCGCCCTGGGCACCGGGCCGGCTTCCCTTGCCGCCGCCGCCGTCGATGTCGCCCGCTCCGTGCACGGGCCGCTGCCGCGCTGCCGGCTGCTGCTCATCGGCTCCGGCGAGATCGCCGAACTGGTGGTGCGGGCGATGATCGGCGCCGGCCTGCGGCAGGCGGTTGTCGTCGATCCGCTGGACGTGCGGGCGGCGCAGACGGCGGAGGCGCTCGACTGCCACGTGGCGGCGTTCGCCAGCCTTGCCGATGGTCTCGCCGACGCCGATATCGTCGTCAGCGCGCTCGGCGGCCGGCGTTTCGCGATCACGCCGCCGGACCTCCAAGGCGCGCTGCGCCGCCGCCGCCGCCGGCCCATGGTGCTGTTCGACTGCGCGGTGCCGGGGGACCTCGATCCCGCCATCGACGCCATCGAGGAAGCCTTCCGCTACGACCTGGGCGATCTCGAGCGGCTGGCCCGTGACGGCCAGGCAGCGCGGCGCGATGACCTCGCGCGGGCACGGGCGCTGATCGAGGCGGATGTGACGGCGTTTTCCGCCGGCATTCGCGCGCGGGATGCGGTTGCCGCGGTGATTGCGCTGCGCCGCTGCTTCGAGGCGGCGCGCGACGCGGCGCTGGCCGATGCCGGCGATGATGCCGCGAAGGCGACCCGCCTGCTGATCAACCGGCTGCTGCACGCACCGACGGAGACGCTGAAGGCGGTTGCCCGCGCCGACGGCGGCGGCGGCGACCTCGAACACCTGCAGCGGTGCCTTGACCGGCTGTTCGCGCTGAGGATGGATGACATGGAGATCGACGAATGAGCCTCGATCACAAACTGGACGCGGTGGTCGCCCGGGCGAGCGAATTGGAAGCCCTGCTGGCGCGGGCGGAGGCGCTGCCGGCGGCGGAGTTCGCCAAGGTTTCCAAGGAATACGCCGACCTCGGTCCGGTGGTCGCGGCGGTGGGCCGGTGGCGGCGGGCGCAGGCGGAGGCGGCGGACCTGGAGGCGATGGCCGGCGATCCACAGCAGGACGAAGCGGTGCGCGAGCTGGCGCGCGAGGAATTGATCGCCGTCAAGCGGCAGCTTCCGGAGTATCTGCACGACGTGCGCGTGCTGCTGCTGCCGCGGGACGAAACGGACGAGAAGAACGCCATCCTCGAAGTGCGCGCCGGCACCGGTGGCGAAGAGGCGGGGCTGTTCGCCGCCAGCCTGTTCCGCATGTATCAGCGGCATGCCGAGGCCAAGCGCTGGCGGTTCGAGGTGATGAACCTGAACGAGACCGGCCTCGGCGGCCTGAAGGAGGCAACCGCCAGCATCTCCGGCCGCGGCGCCTACGCCCGGCTGAAGTATGAATCGGGCGTGCACCGGGTGCAGCGGGTGCCGGAGACGGAATCGAGCGGCCGCATCCATACCTCGGCGGCGACGGTGGCGGTGCTGCCGGAAGCGGAGGACGTGGATGTGCACATCGACGAGAAGGACCTGCGCATCGACGTCTACCGGTCGAGCGGTCCCGGCGGCCAGTCGGTGAACACCACCGACAGCGCCGTCCGCATCACCCACCTGCCGACCGGCCTCGTCGTCACCCAGCAGGACGAGAAATCGCAGCACAAGAACAAGGCGAAGGCGCTGAAGATCCTGCGCGCGCGGCTCTACGACATGGAGCGTTCGCGGCTCGCCGCCGAGCGGGCCGCCGACCGCCGCAGCCAGGTGGGCTCGGGTGATCGCTCGGAACGGATCCGCACCTACAATTTTCCGCAGGGGCGGGTCACCGACCACCGCATCAACCTGACCCTCTATAAGCTCGACCGCGTGCTGGAAGGCGACATCGACGAACTCGTCGAGGCGCTGATCGCCGACGATCAGGCGCAGCGGCTGACCGAATCGCTGTGAACGCCGCCACCATCAGCGGACCCACTGGCAGCGGCCCCACTGGCAGCGGACCGGCACGGCACGTGCAGCGGCAGATCGCACGCCGGCTCGCCGCCGCCGGCATCGCCGAAGGCATGCTGGAAGCGCGGCTGCTGATTGCCGAGGCGGTCGGCTGCGACGCCCTCGACCTAATTACCGGCCGTGCCGGCGTCATCGACGATGCGGCGGCGCGGCGGCTTGCGGAGCTGCTCGCCCGCCGCCTGTCACGCGAGCCGATCGCCTACCTGCGCGGCGAGCGGGAGTTCTGGAGCCTGCCGTTCATGGTCACCCCGGACACCCTGATTCCGCGCGCCGATTCGGAGACGCTGGTGGCGGCGGCGCTGGCGGAGCGGACTGCGGCCATGGCGGGCCGGCCGCTCCGCGTGCTCGACCTCGGCACCGGCAGCGGCTGCCTCCTGCTGGCGCTGCTCAGCGAGTGGCCGGCGGCGGCCGGCATCGGCGTCGATATCTCGGAGGCGGCGTTGCGGGTTGCGCGCGCCAACGCCCGCCGCCTCGGCCTCGATGGCCGCGCCGCCTTCGTCTGCAGCGACTGGGACTCGGCCCTTGCCGACACCCGCTTCGATGTGATCGTCAGCAATCCGCCCTATATCAGTGAGGGTGAAATGTTGACGCTGGCGCCCGAGGTGGTGAATTATGAACCGCGGGTCGCCCTGACCGCCGGCATGGACGGATTGGCGGGTTATCGGCGGGTGCTGCCGGCGATCGGGCAGCGTTTGGCGGCCGGCGGATGGGCGGTCATCGAGATCACCGCCACGCGCCTTGCCGGCGCCATCGGCCTCGCGGCCAGCGCCGGTTGGGATGATGTGGCTGTCAAGCATGATCTTTGCGGGCAACCGCGCTGCCTTCTGCTCGCCCGGTGAAAAAATCGCTTGGACGCCAAGCGGTTCCAGACTAGGTTGCGGGAACGGTAGGGCCACGGTCACAAGACGTTGCCCGATGGCACCGTTGATCAGCATCTCGCCTGAGACCTTCAAGCCGGACACACCGGGCCGAGCTTGAGATGGGTGTGTGAACGTTCGAACCGTTCGCCGCCATAGCGGGAAACAGCACGGTCGTTGGAGCTCATGAAGCACAATCCGAATATGCGCAGAGGGCGCAACCGCGGTAACGGCAAGCGCTTCACCTCGGTTCGCAACCAGACCTTCGAAAGTAATGGTCCGGACGGCAAGATCCGCGGGACCGCGCAACAGGTTCTCGACCGTTATCTGGCGCTGGGGCGCGATGCGACGTCCGCCGGTGACCCGATTGCGGCAGAGGGCTTTTTTCAGCACGCGGAGCACTATTTCCGCATGCTGAACGCGGAAGCGGCGGCGCACGAAGCCGCGCGCCCCGTCGAACGTGCGGCCAACTTCGAACGGAGCGAGGACGAGGCCGGCGAGGAAACGCCGCCACCGCCTCCGGGCGCCGCGCGCGAGGGTGACGAGGGCGCCGACCGCGTCGTCGCTTGAAGCGGCCGGCCGGCGGCGGGGTCCGGGTCCGCCCTGCCCCGGCGGCGCCGATGGCTACGCGCCGTCGTCGTTGGCCGCCGCCCGTGCTATCCCGGCCGCCGCCGGCAGAGGTGCATTTCCCGGCCGTGTCGCCGATGTTTGCCGGCCGGCGCCGCTGGCGGCGGGGGGCGTGAGGGCGCCGGCGCTGAGCTTGGCCTGCAATTCGACGGCGCGGGCCGCCGCCGAACACTGTTGCGTGTCGATGGCGCGCCGGTAGATCGTCTCCAGCTTCCCAAGCATAATGTCCACGTCCCGGCACTGCTGCTGGGCCAACTCACGGTGCAGCGCGGCGATCCTGGCGATGACCCGCGGCCGGCGCAGCAGCCGGTAGCCGGCATTGCGCGCCGAGCCAGGGGCGTAGCCGGCGATCTTGGCCGCCAGCGTTGCGTTGGCGCATTCCACGAAGCGGCGGCAGAACGCCTCCTGCCGCATGCCGAGACCGTTCATTCGCACGACCTGGTTGCATGAAACGCTAGGAATATATACTTATTTGCAACCGCTGTCAACGTTCGGCAAGGCGCCAATGCATGCCGGCCGGCGGCTCGTGCGGCGGTGGCGCCGGCTGAAAGCGCCACCGCTTCAGGGTCAGGGCGTTGACGACAACGCTGACGGAACTCATCGCCATCGCCGCGCCCGCCAGCGCCGGGCTGAGCAGCCCCGCCGCCGCTAGCGGCAGCCCGATAACGTTGTAGATGAACGCCCAGAACAGGTTCTGGCGGATCTTGCGCCACGTCGCCCGGGATACCGACAGCGCCGCGGCGACCAGGCCCGGCTCCGCCCGCATCAAGGTGATGCCCGCGGTCTCCATGGCAACGTCGGTGCCCGACCCCATGGCGATGCCGACATCCGCCTGTGCCAGCGCCGGTGCGTCGTTGATGCCATCGCCCACCATCGCCACCACCCGGCCCATCGCCTGCAGCTCGGCGATGGCGGCCGCCTTGCCCTCGGGCCGGACCTCGGCGACGACACGGTCGATGCCCAGCCGCTCGCCGACGCGCGCCGCCACCGCCGCGCTGTCGCCCGACAACAGCACCGTCTCGATGCCGGCCCGCCGCAGCGCTTCGATCGCCGGCGCCGCGCCGTCGCGCACCGGGTCGTCGACGGCGATCAGGCCGAGCGCGATCCCGTCGCGGGCGACGGCGATGACGCTGCGCGCCTGCGCCTGCGCCCGCTCGGCTGCCGCCGCCAGCCGCCCGGTCGTCACCCCATGCCCGGCGAGAAAGGCCATCGATCCGACGAGCACGGCGGTACCGTCCACGGTGCCGCGGATGCCGGCGCCGGGCACCGCCCGCACCTCGCTGGCCGGCGGCAGCTCCAGCGCCTGGCCAGCGGCCGCGGCGACGACGGCGCGCGCCAGCGGATGCTCGCTGCCCGCCTGCACCGCCGCCGCCAGCCGCAGCAGCGCCGTTGCGTTGCCGTCGGCGGCGAACACGTCGGCGACGCGCGGCCGGCCCTCGGTCAGCGTCCCGGTCTTGTCGAAGACGACGGTATCGACCCGGTGGGCCTGCGCCAGCGTCTCGATGTCGCGGACGAGGATGCCGGCGCGCGCGGCGGCGCCGGTGCCGGTGAGCAGGGCGGTCGGCGTGGCGAGACCGAGCGCGCACGGGCAGGCGATGACAAGCACCGAGACCGCGGCGACGAGGGCCGGCTCGATAGCGCCGCCGATCAGCCACCAGCCGGCGAACGTCGCCGCGGCGATGGCGACGACGATGGGAACGAAGATGCCGCTGATGCGGTCGACCAGCCGCTGCACCGGCGCCTTGCCCGCCTGCGCATTGGCAACCAGCCGCACGATGCGGGCGAGGGTGCCGTCGCCGGCGGCGGCGGTGACGGCGATGCGCAGGCGGCCGGTGCCATTGACGGCGCCGCCGATCACCGGGTCGCCGACGCCCCTCGCCACCGGCAGGCTCTCGCCGGTGATCAGCGCGACATCCACCTCGGTCTCGCCATCGATGATGGTGCCGTCGCAGGCGATCCGCTCGCCGGGACGGACGATGACGATATCCCCCGGCCGCACCGCGGTGGCGGCGATCTCGACGAGGCGGCCGTCCCGCTCGACGGCGGCGGTCGCCGGCCGCAGCGCCATCAGCGCCCGCAGCGCGGCGCCGGCGGAGCGCTTCGCCCGCTCCTCCAGCCATTTGCCGAAGACGACGAGGGTGATGACGACGGCGGCGGCCTCGAAGTAGAGGTGGCCGCTGGCGGCATCGCCGTGGCGGACGACGAGGACGGCGCTGTAGAGGTAGGCGGCGCTGGTGCCGAGGCTGACCAGCACGTCCATGTTGCCGCTGCCGGCGCGCAGCGCGCGCACCGCGCCGCGATAGAAGCGGGCGCCGACGATGAACTGCACCGGCGTCGCCAGCGCCCACTCGAGGTAGGGTGGGAGATGCCACGGCAGGCCCTGCGCCATCGCCAGCATCTGCGCCAGCAGCGGCAGCGTCAGCAGCCCCGCCAGCGCCAGCATGATGGTGTCCCGTCCGCCCGCGGCGCTCCCCCCGCCGCCACCGTCCCCGCTGCCGGCGTTCCCGCCACCGCCGTCGCCGTCGCCAATGGCCGAGGCGGTGAAGCCGGCGGCGGTCACCGCCGGGATCAGCGGTGCCGGATCGGCGTCGCTGCCGAGAACGTCGACGTCGGCGCGAGCGAGGGCAAGGTTGACGCGGGCATCCGCCACCTGCGGCAGCCGCTTCAACGCCCGCTCCACGGCGGCGGCGCAGCCGGCGCAGGTCATGCCGCCGATGCTGAGGGCGACCGACTGCGTGGCCACCTCGAAACCGGCACCGCGAACGGCATCCACCAGCCGCGCGCCGTCACCGCCTTCGCCGAGTTCGACGCGGGCGGAGGCCAGCGCGAAGTTGACGCTGGCGTCGGTGACGCCGGGCACCGCCTTCAGCACCGTCTGCAGCCGCGCCGCGCAGCTACCGCAGCTCATGCCGCTGACGGCGAAGCTGACGGCGGCGGTGGGGACGGGCGCGGTCATCGCGTGGAAATCCTTGAAGCGGCACGGTCTCAGTCTAATAGGGGCATCGCCGCACCGCGGGTCAAGTCGCCGCCGTCGCCGGCCGGCGGTTGCCAGCTCCAGCGGCGCCGACTCGCCAGCCGGTGGCGTCCGCAAACCGGTCAACCTACCGGTTTTGGCAGGTAGCCGGGTTTTGTTGCGGGCGCTAAGACGACATTAGCCCAAATGATCGCCAGGCGGGCGCGAACGGGAGGCGGCGCGACATGGTGACACGGTTGAGCCCCGATTGCGTGAACCGGTACGTTGGCCTCGCCATTCAGGTCGCCCGGCAGATGCGGCAGATGACGCTGCCGCAACTGGCCGCCGCCATCGGCCTGTCCACCGAGGGGCTGGCCCGCATCGAGGAGGGGGCCGAGGAAGCCTCCGCCGTTGACATGCACCTGCTGGCGAAAGCCCTCAACCTCGACGTGGCGGCCTTTTTCGTCGGGCTGGATGAAGACGACATCGAGGGTGCCTCAGACGGCGCGCTGCGGCGTCCGGCTTTCCCCGACCTGTTGAACGCCACCATCGGCGCCCGCATCCGGCGCCTGCGCGAAGCGACCGGGTTGTCGGCGGCGGCACTGGCGGTGCTGTGCGGGCTGCGCTCGGCGCGGATCCTGCGCATCGAAAACGGCAAGTCGGAGGCGGCAGCCAGCGAGCTGTACGCGATCGCCGAGGTGCTGGGCGTCTCCATCACGTATTTCTTTGACGGCAAACATGAAAGCGACGACGCCTCAGCAGTCTGGCCGGGCAGCCGCCTGCCGGCTGCCGACGCCGCCGCGTGAGCGCCGGCGCTGGCCGGCCGTCCCGCAAACGTAACTTGGATGTCCGATCACGGTCATGGTATTGCCCGCTCCCACACATAAACCCAACGGGAGGCGAGCGGGCATGAGCGAACACCGGCTCCGGTACAATCGCATCGGTGTGCTGACGTCCGGCGGCGACTGCGCCGGCCTCAATGCCGCCATTCGCGCCGTCGTGCTGCGCGCCCACAGCCACGGGCTGACGGTGATCGGCATCCTGGCGGCGACGGCGGGGCTGCTGGAACGGCCGCTGCGCTTCATCGAACTGGAGCCGTCGGCGTGTGACGTGCGGATGTTGCGCCGCGGTGGCACCATCCTCGAGACCGTCAACAAGGGAAATCCCTTCGCCTATCCGATGCCCGATGGCAGCGTCGCCGACCGCTCGGAGGAGGCGATCGCCGGCTTCCGCGCCCTCAACCTCGATGCGTTGATCGGCATCGGTGGCGATGGATCGCTGCGCATCCTCGCCCGCCTCGCCGAGCAGGGCGGCATTCCGTTCATCGGCGTGCCGAAAACCATCGACAACGATGTCGCCGAAACCGACTGGTCGATCGGCTACATGACGGCGGTGGAAGCCGCCGTCGATGCCCTCGACCGGCTGGCGCCGACCGCCGCCAGCCACCGCCGGGTGATGGTGCTGGAGGTGATGGGCCGCGATGTCGGCTGGATCGCCCTCGCCGCCGGCATCGCCGGCGGTGCCGACGTCATCCTGGTGCCCGAGATCCCGTTCGATCCGGAAATCATCTGCGAGCGGCTGCGGGACCGCTACGCCCTCGGCCACAATCACGCCCTCGTCGTCTGCGCCGAAGGCATCAAGCTGTGCTCCGGCGAGGCCGTTTACCAGACGATGGTCGACGGCGAGATCCGCCACGCCGGCGCCGGGCAGGCGGTCGCCGACCTGATCGCCAACGCCACCGGCGCCGAAACCCGGGTCACCGTGCTCGGCCACGTGCAGCGCGGCGGCGCGCCGTGCGCGTTCGACCGCATTCTGGCGTCGGCGCTCGGCAGCCATGCCGTCGACCTGGTCGTCCACGGCAAGACCAACCGCGTCGTCATCCAGCAGAAGGGCAAGACCACCGATGTGCCGCTCTCGGCGGTCGCCGGCAAGACCCGGGCGCTGAAAGAGGACAACAGCCTGATGCAGGTGGCGCGGCGCCTGAACATCTGCCTCGGCGATAATCCCTGACTTACAGCCGCTGAAAGAGCCGCTATCTGGCGCCGCCGGCAGAGCGGGTGGTTGAACCGCTGGCCCCAGCCGCGCTATCTGCTTAGCGGACACAAGGCGTCTCGGACTCCGGGACGCCCGCGGCTTGCGGGCGTCATCCGCGCGGTGTCCGGCCATTTTCTGCCGCCGCGAGACGGCCTGCCTCGCGGCGAGGGATCCGCAGCCGATGACCGCTCCCGCCTCGCGCTCCCCCGCAACGCCGCCGCTGTCATCGGCGATGCGCACCTTCCTCGCGTCGGAAGCCGCCGGCGGTGCCGCGCTCGTCGCCGCCGCCGCGCTGGCGATGATCCTCGCCAACTCGGCGCTCGCCGGCCTGTATGACGCGTTCCTGTCGCTGCGCGCCACCGCGCAGATCGGTACCTTCGTCATCGACAAGCCGCTGCTGCTGTGGATCAACGACGGGCTGATGGCGATCTTCTTCATGCTCGTCGGCCTCGAATTGAAGCGCGAGTTCCTCGAAGGCGAGCTTTCGAGCCGCGAACGGGCGATGCTGCCGGCGGTCTGTGCCCTCGGCGGCATCGCCGTTCCGGCGCTGATCTATGTGATGATCAACATCGCCCACCCGGAAAACCGCGCGGGCTGGGCGATCCCGGCGGCCACTGACATCGCCTTCGCCCTCGGCGTGCTGGCGCTTCTGGGCAAGCGGGTGCCGGCGTCGGTCAAGGTGCTGCTGCTGGCGATCGCCGCCCTCGACGACTTCGCGGCGATCATCGTCATCGCGCTGTTCTACACCGAGGGGCTGTCGGTGACCTCCCTCAGCCTCGCCGCCGTCGCCGTTGCCGGCCTCGTTGCCCTCAATCTCGCCGGCGTCCGCCGCGCCGCGCCGTACATCCTGGTCGGCGCCGTGCTGTGGGTTTGCGTGCTGAAATCGGGCGTGCACGCAACACTGGCCGGCGTCATCATCGCCTTTACCATTCCCAACCGCAGCGCCAGCGGCGAGACGACGACGGTCCTGCGATCGCTGGAGCACGGGCTGCACCCGTGGGTGGCGTTTGGCGTCCTGCCGCTGTTCGCCTTCGCCAACGCCGGCGTCTCGCTCAAGGACGTGGGCCTGTACAACTTCGCCGATCCGGTGCAGCTGGGGATCTTCTTCGGCCTGTTCGTCGGCAAGCCAATCGGCATCTTTGGCGTGATGCGGCTGATGATCGGCCGCGGCATCATCGCCATGCCGGAAGGTGCCAACTGGCTGATGCTGCTCGGCATGTCCTGTCTGTGCGGGATCGGCTTCACGATGAGCCTGTTCATCGGCGGCCTCGCCTGGGAACACGCCGACTTCGCGGCACAGATCCGCCTCGGCGTGATCACCGGCTCGATCGCGTCCGCCACCCTGGGCCTGATCCTGCTGCTGCGCGCGACCGGCGGGGCGCGGGCCGATCCCCGTGAGTGACAGCCCGCTGCGACCCGTCTTCCGGCCGAAATCCATCGCCGTCTTCGGTGGCGAGGCCGGTGCCGGGACGCCGGGGGGCGAACTCGCCCGCAACCTGCTGCACGGCGGTTTCGATGGCCCGATCCTGCCGGTTCATCCGTCGGCGCCGGCGTTGCGGGGAACCTTGACCTACCGCAGCATCGAGGCGCTGCCGCTCACCCCCGATCTGGCGCTGATCGCATCGCCGGCGGGCGAGGTGCCGGGCCTCCTCGACCAGCTCGGCCGGCGCGGCACCCGTGCCGCCGTCGTCTACGCCACCGACTTCGCGGCGGCGGGAGCGGCGGCGGCAGCGTCGCTGCGGCAGCGGATGATGGCGGCGGCGCGGCCGCACCGCCTTCGCATCATCGGGCCGGCGTGCCTTGGCATCATCGTGCCGTCGCTCGGGCTCAACGCCACCTATGCGGCCAGCCCGTGCCGCGCCGGCGATCTCGCCTTCGTCACCGAGTCGGGCAGCATCCTCGATGCCGTCCTCGGCTGGGCGGCGGGCAGTGGCGTCGGCTTTTCCCTGGCCGCCTCCCTCGGCGATGCCGCCGACGTCGACGTGGGCGAGGTGCTGGACTACCTGTCCTTCGATCCGCTCAGCCGCGCCGTCCTGCTCTATGTCGAGCGGATCGTCCAGCCGCGCCGGTTCCTGTCGGCGGCGCGGGCGCTGGCGCGGATCAAGCCGGTGATCGTCTACCGTCCCGCGGCCATCGGCGAGACGCCGGTGCTGGACTGCGAAGGCCAGCCGCTGATCGACAGCGATCTCGTGTTCGACGCGGCCTTTCAGCGGGCCGGCATGCTGCCGGTGGCGCAGCTCAGCGATCTGATCGCCGCCACGCGAACGGTGAGCATGCGCCGGCGGCCGGCCGGCGACCGTCTGGCCATCATTGCCAACGGCCGCGGGCTGGCCACCGCCGTTGCCGATGTCGTCCGCGTGCAGGGCGGCGTGCTGTCGTCGCTGTCGGCGGCGACCGGCGAACGCCTCGATCGCGCGCTGCCGCCGGGCTGGGGCGGCCGCAATCCCGTCAACGTCTTTCCCGATGCCGGCGCCGACCGCTTCCGCGCGGCCGTCGACGCGGTGGTCGATGACGCCGGCAGCGACGTCGCCGTCGTCATCCTCGGCCCGACGGCCACCGGTGACCGGACGGCGGCGGCGGCGGCGGTGGCCGAGGCGCTCGGCGCCACCAAGATGCCGGGCATCGCCGTCTGGCTCGGCACCGACGCCGATGGGGCAGGCACGTCGCTCGCCGCCAACGGCATCCCGGTCTACGACAACTTTGCCGCAGCGGTGACCGCGGTGCTGCAGCTCACCCGCTTCCGCCGCAACCAGGACATGCTGATGCAAACGCCGGACTCGACGCCGGAGCTGTTCGCCAGCGACTTGGGCGCGGCCCGCGCCATCGTCGAG
>JALOTH010000200.1 GCA_025458035.1 Rhodospirillales bacterium | reverse complement strand
GGCGGCCACGGCCAAATCGGCAGCCTTCAAGACGGTGAAGGCGGCGGACATGATCTCCAACCTTCGGGCGTTGCTGACCTCGCCGCCGGCCGGCTGGCCGCCGGAGTGGCGTCTGGGGTATGCCGGCACCGTGCGGTGCATGGCGCAGGCCATCGCCGGCGCCGCGCCGAACCTCGACCGGACGCTTGCGCGCGAACTGGAGCGTGTGGAACAGGCGTTGCGGGCGGAAAAAGCCGCCGAGGGCCCGCACGCCCCCGCCCGCACCGACGGCGAGCGGCTGCTTGCAGCCGAAGCCGGCCAGCCGGTGCACCTCGTCTACATGGCGAACACCGAGGCGGCGTCAATCGGCGAACCGGAGCGGGAGAAGCTCGCCGGAATCGCACAGTCGTTCTTCCCGTCGGTCACCATGCAGGACGCGGAAGGGATCTACGAAGGCCGCCGGCGCGCCATCCTGCTGTTACGCATCCGCACTGACGACACCAACGGTGTGGTGGCGCTGGCCAGCCGCGTGTGCGAGGCGTTCGGCCAGCGCTTTGTCGGCGTCGAAGTAGACGGCCGCTACGTCAGGATCTACGCCGGCGGTTGACCGCCCACGCTACTCCGCCGCTGCGGCCGGGGACGCCACGGTGCGCCCTGCCAGCGGATCGTCCAGCACGTCGCCGGTGATCGGCGGCAGTCCCAGCACCGAGCGGAAGCGCTGCAACGTTTCCAGCGTGTGCGGGGCCATTTCGTCGATCGGACCGGGAACATATTGAACCACAGCCGCCGCCAGTTCGCGCTGCTCGCGCTGGGGCAGCAGTTGCGGCAGCGTTGCGATGGCGTCTTCGCGGGCAAACTTGGCGATCAGCGTCTGCTCGTGAATGATCATGGCGCGCTGCTGCATGCTGAGCGAGCGGAACGGTTCATCCTGCGTCAACACACGCGCCGACCGCTCCAGACGGTCGCGGCGCACGGTGCCACGGCTCTCGGCGAGAATGACGAGCATGCGGATGACCGCTTCTGCGAAGCCGCCCACGGCGGCGCGCATCAGCGCGCCCTGCACCTCGGGCAGCGCCCGCAGTTCTTCCGGCTGCTTCAGCGACCGGCGCACGGCGTTGGGCCGGCCGAAGGCCTGCGCCCACGGGTTGCCCCACAGCGTGAGAAACGACAGTTCGTAAAGCGAATCGCGAATGTCCCGCCCCATGTCGAGCCACTGCTCGACGAGGCCGGCCATGATCTTTTCGGACCGGCGGAACGGGTTGCTGTCGTCGACCGCATGGCGATCCTGGACGACAGACTGGGCCGCGCCGGTGAGCGCCGCGGCCGCCGGGTTCAGCGACGACATCATCGCCCGCTGCACCCGCAGCGGATGCAGCATCCGCATCATGTCGGCGGCGGGCTTCGTCACCGCCGACTGCACGACGGGGCGCACGAAGATGTCGTAGATCTCCGCCTGGATCTCGGAGGCGCGCGCCACCGCCGCGAAGGCGTTCTCCTCGGCGCGCATGTCGTCGATCGCCCGCAGGTCGTTGATGGTGCGCTCGACAAAGCTGACGAAGTAGCGGCTGCGGCCGTCGATCTGGACGACGTCGTCGACCTTCATCTCATAGAGGCCGGGCGCCAGCGCCTCGATGGTCTTCATCGTCGAGGAGACTTCCGTGTGCTCCTTCTTGGCGATGCTCGACGACACGAAGATGCCGAGGTGGCCCACCGCGTCGTGGATCATGTAGACGATGCGCTGGCCGCGGATCCGGATTTCCTCTTCGTCGGCATACGTATCGACGATCCAGTTCAGCGCCTGCTGCGGCGGCGTGATGTTGTCGCCGTGGCTGGTGAACACGATGATCGGCGCCTGGATGCGCTTGAGATCCACCGGCCGGCCCGGTTCGAGCTGGGCGAGGTTCTTGACCAGCTTGTTGCCGACGAACAGCTGCTCGACGATCCAGCGGATTTCGGCTTCGTTGAGCAGGAAGAAGCCGCCCCACCAGCGTTCGAACTCAAGGAAGCGGCTCTTGCCGGTGTCGATCCCCGCGTAAAGGTCGTAATACTTGCCGAAGTAGTTCCGGCTCGGGTTGAGCATCTCGAAATTCATCACGAGGTGTGCGCCGTCGAACTGGCCGGCGCCGAGATCGGACCAGAACATCGGCTGCCAGGTGCCGCCGAGAATCCCGGCGTTGTAGCGCATCGGATTGACGCCGATCTCGCCCGACCAGGTGGCGACCGGTGCGCCATTGATCACCAGCGGGCCGGTGAGGTCCGGGTTGGTGGCGGCGAGCAGCAGCGTCGCCCAGCCGCCCTGGCAATTGCCGGCGATCACCGGCTTGGGGCTGTCGGGGTGACGGCGGATCACCTCACGCACGAATTCGGCTTCGGCGCGGGTGACGTCGGCGAGCGTTTGACCGGGTACGGGATCGCGGCCGAAGTTGAGGAAGTAGACGGGGTGGCCATCCTTCAGCGCCACGCCCACCTGGCTGTCGACCTTGAAGCCGCCGATCCCGCCGCCGTGGCCGGCGCGCGGGTCGATGATGATGTAGGGGCGCTTGGTGTCGAGGACCGTCACGCCGGCCGGCGGCACGATGCGCAGAAGCTGGTAATTGCAGGGCCGCGGCAGGTCCTGCCCGTCGCGGATGATCTCGTAGTCGTAGGCGAGGACAGGCGGGCAGCCCGCCGCCTCGTGTTCGAGGAAGATGTCGCCGCGTTCGCGCAACGCATCGAGGGTGAGCAGCCAGCGTTCGGCTGAGTCGCGCAGGTACTCGGCGTAGAGCGTGGCCAGGTTCTCCCCGCCGCTCCGGCGGTTCACGCCATCCACGGTGTCGCGCATCTCCTCCATCGACTGGCGGGCGCGCGACGTGTGCGCCTGCGCGATCGAGGCGGTTCGCCGCGACATGGATTTCAGCATCATGTCAGCCGCCTCGGCGGCGTCGGCGAACGTGTCCGACATCGCAGCGACCTGGGCCGCCGGTATCTTCGCGGCGTCGTCGAGCAGCGACCTGAGATCCCGGTTGTCGTGCCGCGGGAACGGCGTGATCTTGTCCATGTACCCTCTATCCGACGATGTTATAGCCGCCATCGATCGGGTGAACGCCGCCGGTGACGTTGTGCGCCTCGCGGCTGGCGAGGAACACGGCGTAGGCGCCGACATCGTCGATGGTGGCGAGCTGATGGGTTGGCGCCCGCTGCGCCGCTTCGTCCAGAAGTTCGTCGAACTCGGCGATTCCGGAGGCCGCCCGCGTCTTGAGCGGACCAGGCGACAGCGCGTGAACCGAGATGCCCTTCGGCCCCAGCTCCGCGGCGGCGTAGCGGACCGCCGCCTCCAGCGCCGCCTTGACCGGTCCCATGACGTTGTAGTTGGAGATTACCCGCGTCGACCCCATGAACGACACCGTCATGCAGGTGCCGCCATGCGACATCAACGGTTCGGCCCGGCGGATCATGCGCAGGAACGAATGCACCGAGATGTCCATCGCAAGCGAAAAGCCCTCGCGCGAACAGTCGATGACGCGGCCATGCAGGTCGTCGCGCGGCGCGAATGCGATTGAGTGG
>JALOTH010000199.1 GCA_025458035.1 Rhodospirillales bacterium | reverse complement strand
GAATTGGAAGCGGTCGCCCTCGTTGTCTATCGAGGACTCAATCGTGAGCGGTCATTTCTGGCGGCTGGACGGCTGCTGTCACGGACAAGCGGGCTGCGCCGACTCTGGGTACATGTAAAAGGAGCCGACACTTACCTGCCACGGCCCTGAATCGACCACGCGCCCTGCTATTCGTCGACTTCCCGCACGAGGATCCGACCTAATCGGTCAGGCGCGGACGCGACTTTGTGCTGGTGCTGGATGACGGAAAGACCTCGGAGCGCATCCCTGGCCAAACGGCCGGCGCACTCTCTGCACCCTTTCAATCGCGACCGGCACTCGACGCCCATTGCGCGGCCTGCCGAACTTTCAGCGACGGCTCGCAGGCTTTCGAGATCGCTCCGAGCCAGAAGTTTTGGCCAGGGCGCAAGCGAGTACTGACACAGTGGGCTCGTCCAGTCGGAAAACTTTACAGCGGCGTTCGGTCCGTGAAAACGCACGCGCCTCGGCGGCTAGCTCCCGGGCATGGATCTTGCGGCCCAAAAATATGTCATTCATACCGCAAACATGCTAGGGGACGCCAGATGAAAGCGCTCTTTTCCAGGTTGGTTGCTGCCGGGCTGGTGACCTCGATGTTTTGCGTCTTGACACCAGCAAGGGCCGCGCTGTTGTCGGTGACGGGAACAAGCGATGTCAATACCCTGATGGCCGCGTTGTTCAGCGGCAGCAGCGACTTCCTGATCTCAGGCGCCGCCCTGATCGGAGTCGACGATCAGCTCGGTACGCAGCAGGGAACGTTTTCCGGCGGCAACGGCATTGGCTCGGGAGGCCTCGGAGTCGACAGTGGGATCATCATGACCTCGGGGTTCGCCGAGTCCGCGGCCGTGGTGAATAACTCCGGATCCACGACGGCGGAGCTTGGAACTGTCGGAGATACCAACCTCGATGCACTGGTCGGCGGATTGACGGTTGATGCCAATGTGCTCACGTTCCAGTTCAAGCCGACCAAGTCGGGCGTTCTGCGGTTCCGGTTCGTGTTCGCCAGCGAGGAGTACAACGAAGTTGGAGACCCGGGGGACCCGACGGAGTTCGATGATGTCTTCGGCCTGTTCGTCGACGGCGTCAACAAGGCGACCGCCGGCGCTGGCCCGGTTTCCATCAACAACATCAACTGCGGATACGGGTCTAGGGATGATCTGACTCTTCCTAATACCGGCCCCAACTGCAATCTTTTCAGGAACAACAACTTTTCTGCCGGGAACACCCCCCCAGACCCGCTGCCTCCATACGATCTTCAGTACGACGGCCTCACGACGGTCCTGTCGGTGACGCTCGACCTGAACGAGGGCCAGACGTACGCCGTCAAGCTTGCGATTGCGGACAGGCAAGACCGAGCTACTGACTCGGCGGTGTTCATCGAGGGGGCCTTTCGCGCCGATGGTAATGGCACGGTGCCTGAACCCGCCTCGACGTCGTTGGCGGCTATTGCTCTGCTAAGCCTTGCGGCGGCGCTGAACCGCGGCCGGTTGAGAGCGGCCCGCCAACGCCAGTCGGCCCGAACTTCCTTCAGTCACCCGCGGAGCTGATCGGAGAGGGATTTTGCCCGGGTGGCCGCAGACGAGCGACGACGCAAATGACCGGCGGACGTAGTAGTCGGCACCGGCGAAAGCCGCTGCCGTTTGGTCGCCGAGGCGCTACTTCGACTTGGCGAGCATGTACTCGACGGCTGCACGGATGTCGCCATCGGGCGCGGTTCCTGCCGCGCCGCGCGGCGGCATTGCCCCCTTGCCCTTGATGACGCTCGCCGTCAGCGCGTCGAGGCCGGCCGTGGATCGAGATGACCAGGCTGCTTTGTCGCCGAGCTTGGGTGCGCCAGCCACGCCCGCGGCGTGGCAGGCAACGCAAGCGGATTCGTAGAGCTTCTTGCCGGCCTCTGCGCCCGCGGGCACCGGTGCCGCCGATGTCGGCACGGCCGCGGCTGGAGCAGGCGCGCTGCCCTTGCCGACATTGAACATGTACTCGATCGCCCGCCTGATCTCGGGGTCGGTCAACTTCGCCATGCCGCCGCGCGCCGGCATGCCTCCATGTCCGGTGATCGCGGACTCGTAGAGCCTGTCCAGCCCCTTCTCGACCCTCGGCTTCCACGCCGCCCAGTCGCCGACCTTTGGCGCGCCACCCGAACCGTCCCGGTGACATGCGCCGCAGGCCTCGGCGACGACCTGTTCGCCGCTGTGCGATCCGAGCTTGTCCGGGGCTGCGGCAGCCGCTGATGCCGGCGCTTCCGGCTCCTTGAACTTGGCTCCCGCCTGGTTGGCGAAGTACACCGTCGCCCGCGCCACTTCGATCGGGTCGAGATCGGCATTGCCGCCCTTGGCGGGCATGCCCTTGAAGCCCTCGATCGAGTGCTTCACCAGCGTCTCGTACCCTTGCTTCAACCGCGGCGCCCAGGCGCCGGCATCGCCGAACTTCGGCGCCCCGGCGGCACCGGAGGCGTGGCATGCGGCACAGGCCAGCTTGTAGACCGCCTCGCCGGACTGGAGCGCCCGCGGACCCGAAGCCTGTGCCAGCACCACGCTTCCAACGGGGCGAAGGCGCTCGGCGATCGCCTCCGGCGTCATCGCCTCGGCCCCGGCGCCGGCCGACTTCTCTCCAACCACGTACTTGACCAGCAAGACGATGATCAGCACCGGCACCACGAAGGAGAGAGCAACGACGGTAATCAGTTGCCTCGGCGTCTTGATCGGTGAGCTGTGTTGTTCGGACATCAGGGCAGTCCCGGATCGCGCCTATGCGGGCGCGTTGTGGTGTGAGAGGCGAGCGCGAAATTATAGGGGCCGACCGATATGCGGCTCGGCCGATTGGCGAGCGGCTACACTCCCGCCCTCGCGCCCGTAGCTCAGTTGGATAGAGTACTGCCCTCCGAAGGCAGGGGTCGTGCGTTCGAGTCGCGCCGGGCGCGCCATTTCCGTTTCTGCGGCGGTGGCAGAGAACTCATGGCCGCCCCGTCAGTCGCAGGTCGCTTCGGCGACGCTGCGCACGCCGAGCGAAGCAAAACACAGCGCTCGAGCCGCCCCGTCCAGAGTCAGCACCACGCGACCGATCACCAACCCTTGTCCGCCGGGCCGATGCAGTCGGCCCGTGGCGCTGTACGACAGGACTCGGCCCGGGTAGGTGGCGCCGAAGAACGGCCGCATCGTCAATCCGCCGGCGACCGGCGGCCGTTCGAGCAACGTCGCCTCGCCCGCATCCTGAACGCCGTTGTCGTTCGCGTCGACGAAGACCTTCCATCCGCCGGACCAGTCGCGCTCGTCGGCGGCTGCCACGGCCACCGTGCTGCCGCGCGTGATCGCCTCGGACCGTGCCTTGTTGAACGCGGCGAAGAGATCGCTGCCGCCGGCGCGAAGGCGCTCTTGTGTCAGGGCGCCCGACATCGACGGCAGCGCTGCCGTCCCGAGAACTCCGGCGATTGCCGTCGCGAGCAGCGTCTCGATCAGCGATGTGCCGAGTTGCCGCGCCCGCCGTTGCAGATGAACCGAAGCCTTCATCGATCGTCTCCTCGCGGCGCTTTCCGTTGGAGAGATCTTCTCGTCGAGAGACAGTCAGGCAGTAGTGAAAATTCGGCATGGCCGGTCGTGAACATTCACCATCGCAGCAGGCGCATAGCAGGAATGCGGGAGAGCGGCGTTCGGTGCACAGAACGTCGAATTCCACTTATCGGAGCGCGAACACCGGCCATCTCAGCGGCCTAATCCGAAGGGA
Organism: Rhodospirillales bacterium; assembly: GCA_025458035.1. Taxonomy (GTDB): domain Bacteria; phylum Pseudomonadota; class Alphaproteobacteria; order Rhodospirillales; family Defluviicoccaceae; genus Defluviicoccus. Next base: position 326 of record JALOTH010000199.1, on the reverse strand, counting down.
TCACAGCGGGGAGAATCGTTTCGGGCATCAACCATTCGAGACGGCACCGTTGACTCCTCCCGCAAAGCGCGCGTTGCATTGCCCGTCCAGGCGAGTCGGGCGCCGTGCCGGCTGCGCTGGAGTCACGATCGTCGAGTTGATGATCGTGATCCTTGTGCTCGCCGTCCTGGCGGCGGTCGCTGCGCCGAACTTGCAGGAAATGGTCATCCGCAACCGGCTCGATAGCGCCGCGAACGAATTCGTGACGACGCTGAACTCTGTTCGCAGCGAAGCGATCCGCCGAGGTGGCCGTGTGGTTCTCCGGCGCGCCGCCGGTTCGGCGTCAC
>JALOTH010000198.1 GCA_025458035.1 Rhodospirillales bacterium | reverse complement strand
CGAGATCCCGATCCGCGGCCTGGGCAGCAGCACCTACAACGCCTCGATCATCAGCGACAGCCTGCTGAACATGAACCTGGAGCCGGACGAGCGGGTCGTGCTCATCGGCTACTCCAAGGGCATCGCCGACGTCGAGCGGCACCCTGCTCGCCGAGGGCGCGCCGGAGTTCATGTTGCCGGTGATGAAGCTCTTCCCCAACGGCCAGTGCTACAGCGCCGACATGGGCGCGGTCGAAAGCCTACGCCGGTCGACACGGCTGCGGTGGTTCGCAAGCCACACGCTGCCGAAGAGCGTGCAGTACTACTCGGTCGCCACCTACGCCGAGCGCGCCAACATCTCCAGCTTCCTCCACGCCGGCTTCGACGAGCTCAGCCGGATCGACCCGCGCAACGACGGCAAGATGCTCTACTACGACCAGATCATCCCGGGCAGCCGGCTTCTCGGCTTCGTCAACAGCGACCACTGGGCGGCGGCGGTGCCCATCAGCCACCAGAGCCCCTTGCTCGAGAGCCTCGTTGCCGACAAGAATTCCTTCCCGCGCGAAGTGCTTCTGGAAGCCATCGTTCGCCATGTGGAGGAGAACCTGCTCGATGAAACCGTCGTCGCCGCTAAGGCGGGCGGGACCGCAAGCCGCTAGACTCCCCGCCGGCTCGGAGCCGGCCCGGGCGGCCTAGCGCCGCCGGGGGCACCGCCATCGGTCCGATCCTCCGCGCCCTCGCCGCGCTGGCCGCCATAGCTCTTGGCGGCTGCGCGCAGCGGCCGTTGCTGCCATTCAACGTCGAGACGCCGCCGGTGATCCTGGCGCCCGCCGGCGCCGATGCCGGCATCGAGGATCAGCGCGGCCGCTTCCGCCAGATCCTCTGCGCCGTCAACGCCGACCACGGGCGCGACCTCCCCGACGCGCGGCCGTGCGAGGAGATCCTCTGGCGGCTCCAGGGCGAGCCTGCCGGCGAGCCGGAGCCGGTGCACCTCGGCAAGCCAAAGCTCGCGCTCCGCCTCGTCTTCGTCGGCGGCCTCGCCTCCGAGTGCGTCTCCGACCTGGTCCCGCTGCTGCCCTACGCCTTTCGGCATGTGAACGAGCTTGGCTACACCATCGAGGAACTGCCGGTGCCCGGGCTCGCCAGCACCGGCTACAACGGCCAACTGATCGCGAAACACCTGCTGGCGATGAAGCTGAAGCCCGGCGAACAGATCGTCCTGATCGGCTACTCCAAGGGCGCGCCCGACATCCTCGACGCCCTGGCGACGTCGCCGGCGGCCGCCGAACGGGTCGCCGCCGTCATCGCCATCGCCGGCGCCGTCAACGGCTCGCCGCTGATCGAGACCGCGCCGAGGCAGCTCCTGGTGACCTTGCGGCAGATTCCTGTCGAAGGCTGCCGCCTGGGAGACGGCGAGGCCGTCGAAAGCCTGCAGCGCGACCGGCGGCTGCGCTGGATCGCCGAGCACCGGCTGCCTTCGCACGTCCGCTACTATTCGATGGCCGCCTTCGCCGCGCGCGACGACGTCTCGCTGGCGATGCGGTTCAACTACGACCGGCTGAGCCAGATCGACCCGCGCAACGACGGCCAGCTTCTCTATTACGATCAGCTCATTCCGAACAGCGCGCTGCTCGGCTACGCCAACGCCGATCACTGGGCGGTGTCGATGCCGATCAACCGCGTTTACCCGACCTTATCCCAGGTCTTTGCCGACCATGCCGCCTTTCCCCGAGAGGTCCTGCTCGAAGCCTTGATCCGCCACGTCGAGGAGGACCTGTTGCGCCGGCACAGCCGCCCGCCCACTCCAGAGCCGCCAGCCGCACCGGCAAGAGCGCCGGGCTCATGAGGCTGTTCCTCGTGCGCCTGTCGGGCGCGGTGTTCGCCAGCTACTGGTTCATTCCCGGGCTAATGACCGCTATCGCGGCGGCCCTCGCCCTCCTCGGGGTCTGGATCGACCGCACCTGGCAGGAGGCCTGGCCTCCCGGCCTCGGCTGGCTGCTGTTCAGCGAGCCGGACGGCGCCCGGGCCATCCTCCAGGCCATCGCCGGATCGATGGTGACCGTCGCCGGCGTCACCTTCTCGATCACCATCGCCACCGTTTCCCAGGCCACGAACCAGTTCGGGCCGCGGCTGATGACCAACTTCCTGCAGGACCTGGGCAACCAGATCACGCTCGGGGCCTTCGTCGCGACCTTCGTGTTCTGCCTCATCGTCCTGCGCACCGTGAGCGGCGCGGACGGCGAGGACGACAGCATGTTCGTGCCGAACATCTCTATCGCGTTGGCCATGCTGCTCGCGATCGCCAGCCTCGCCGTGCTCATCTACTTCTTCCAGCACGTGCCGGACAGCGTTCACATTTCGATGATGGTCTCGGCGGTCGGTACGCGGATGCACACCCTCATCGACGAGCTCTACCCGACCGAAATCGGCCAGGCGCCGGACGAGGATCCCATGGAAGCGGCGTATGCCCACGGCGGCGGCGCTCTCGAGGACGCGGCGCCGGTCCTCGCGAACGCGCGTGGATACGTGGGTCATATCGACGCCGGCGTGCTGATGCGCGCGGCGCGGCGGAAGGACATCCTTGTCTGGGTGAGCGCCCGTCCGGGAGACTTCGTCGATCCGACCGTGCCGCTGGCGTTCGTCAAGCCCGCAGCCGCCGCCGATGAGAAGACACAGAAGAACGTGCGCACCGGCTACATCGTCGGCAAAAAGCGAACCGAGACGCAGGACCTGTTGTTCCTCGTCGATCAGCTTGTCGAGGTGGCGGGCAAGGCGCTGTCGCCGGGGATCAACGACCCGATGACCGCCATGACCTGCGTCGATTGGCTCACCAGCGGCATGATCCACTTCGTCAGCCGCGCTATTCCCAGCGCCTGCCGTTACGATCAGGACGGCGTCCTGCGGGTCGTGGCGCAGCCGATCGACTTCGCCGAGTTCGTCGAAGCCGCCTACGGCCAGCTTCGCCCGTACGTCGAGACGGATCGGAACGCGGCGCTGCACATGATGAATGGCTTCGCCCGGGTCGCGCAGCATTTGCACGACCCGGCGCACGCCCGCATCCTTCGCGCTCAGGCGGATGCGCTGAAGGAAGGCTGCGACAGCGAACTCAGCCATCCGGCGGATCGCGAGGCCGTTGCCGCAAGACTGGCTTTCGTTCGCCAGCGGCTCGTGCCACATCTTGGCCCAGATCCGGCTTCAGCTTAAGCGCGTACCTGCTAAACAATAACGTTGCCGGCCGGCGATCCTGCGCCACATTTGGCCGAGGCTTCGGCCGCAGCGGAGAGGGGGATGCAAAGGATGACCACAATGAAAACGGCGAAGGCGACAGCTTCGCTTGCGGTTTTGGCCATGCTTGCGGCGAGCGGCTCGGCACAGGCCACGAACGGGACCACGGGCGGTTCGGTTTCCACCTCCCAGCCAGGGGTGGTCACGCCGCCGCCGACCGAGATCACCATCACCGGCGACCCGGAGGTCGTCCCGCCCGGCGGTGGGGGCGGGGGCGGCGGGCCGATCGTGCTCGACGGCGACTACGCCGTGGCCGCCGGGGGGACGCGGACCACCGCCGGCGGCCCGACCGATCCCGGCACCGGCGGCGGCGCCACCGTTACCGATTGCACCGTCACCGGCGGCAGTTACACGCTCGCCGCAGGCGGCGGCGGCGAGGCGCAGCTGCAGCTCGACTGCGGCGGCAGCGCCTTGGCGGCGACCTGGCGACTGTTCGTCACCGGCACCCAGGGGATGGCGGTGGCGCAGCAGTTTCGCGCCGTCCAGTTGGAGGCGCTGCCGGGCGCCGTCGATGCGGAGATCGTCGACCTGACGCTGACGCTGCGCTAGGCGAAGCCGCCGGGGTTTCCCGGCCTATCTCTCGACATCTTGAAGATATGGGCACGGCCGCGGCTCTCCCCGATCCGCGGCCGTTTTCTCATCCCGCCGGCCACGGCTTCCACAGCCGGGACATCCCGCCGCCCCAGCATGGATCCGGCCTTTGCGCG
>JALOTH010000197.1 GCA_025458035.1 Rhodospirillales bacterium | reverse complement strand
TGGCCGGCCACGTCGACCTTGAGGATGGCGGGGGCGGTCTCGTCGTCGGCGAGGTGGCGCTCGCACTGGCCGGCGGCGCCGCATTCCAGGATCGCCGTCACGGCGCACAGGAAGGGGCGCCCGCCGTCATAGGGGCCGGCCGCGGCGAGGCCGGGCGCCCCGGCCAACGCCGTCAGGAGAATCCCGCACACGACAGGTTTCGTCCAAGCGTTCATGTGTCGCTCCGTGTTGGTGGTTCTGCAGGAGGCTGCATCAACCATTTTTCGACCGGCTGCTCAAAAAGGTCCAGGTGCAAGGCGCCGCGCCGCAGGCGGGGTACCCATCGTAGATGGGTCCAGGCGTACTCCAGGTACGCCGCAGCGAATGCCGAGACGCGGCAACGCCGCAGATGGGCCTTTTTCAGTAGCCGATTAATTGACCGTGTAGCCGCGCCCGCTCAGGCAGGTGGCGACCGCTCGGTTAAATCGTTCCATCTGCTGGCCCGAATGCTGGGCGTGGGCCGATTGCTGCGCCTGGCCCTGGCGAATCTGGTCGTTGCGCCGCATCGTCCCGAACACCGCCCCGGTCCCGGCGCCGATCGCCGCGCCCCGGCCCGCGTTGCCGCCGATGGCCCCGCCGACCGCCCCGAGGGCCGCCCCGCGCGCGGCGCCCCGGACGGCGCCGGTCGTCGGCGCCGGCGCCGGCGGCGGCGGCGCCGTGCCCATCATGGGGTCGAAGCCGGTCTGCTGCACGGCCCATTGGTGGCACTCGAAGCGATCCTGTTGTTGTTGCTGGGGGCTCTGGCCCCGCTGCGGATAGATGAAGAGCTGCTGCGCCCCGGCGCCCGCCGCGCCGAGCGCGCTCGCCACGGCGACCGTCAGGAGTATCATGCACGAGCGTCTGTGTGCCGCCATTCGCTGCCTCCTCCTCTGCGGGGCGTGTCCCCGCCCCGCCTCTTGGTCTCAGCGTCGCTCGCGACGCAACCCGGGGAACCTACGGGATCGCCGCCTGGGCCGCCAGTTTGGGCGGTGCGCACGATCGGACACCTCGTCGGTCTCCGCTTCCGGCAATCCGTCCTTGGCTTGGCGTTCCCTCTAGCCGTCAGCCGTGCGGCGCGACGAAGCCTGCAGCGTTGCCCCGGCAACGCTGCAGGCTAGCCCTCCAGGGTCGCCAGCGCCACCGCCAGCCGGCAGCCGTTGGCAAACTCCGCCAGGTCCACGTACTCGTTGACCGTGTGGGGATCGTACTGCCCGGCGCCGAAGGTCACCGTCGGCACGCTATGCTTGTCGAGCCAGTTGGCGTCCAGGCCGCCGTTGGACAACACCGTGGTCGGCTTCAGGCCGATCGACTCCGCCGCCTTCTTGGCGTGCCGCACCGCCGGCGCGTCCTCTGCCACCTTGAACGGGGGATAGGAGGGCTTGCTCTCGAACGTCACCTCCGCAGTCGCCCCGCCGGCGTCCTTCACCTCCGCTTGCGCCTTGGCGAACGCCTCGCGGTACGCATTCGCGATGGCCGCGGCGAAGGCCGCCTCCTGGCTCCGCGCCTCGCCCTTGATCTGCACGTAATCGGTAACGACATTGGTGGCGTCGCCGGCCGCCTTGCCATCCTTGCCGCTGAAGACGCCGGGGTTGCTGGTGCCCTTCCCGTTGGGTTTGACCACCTTGCCGAACCAGCCGCCGCGGTGCGCCTCCGTCAGCGCGATCGACGCCACCAGCGTCGCCGAGATCCCTTTCTCGGGGGCAACGCCCGCATGCGAGGCCTTGCCCGTGATCTCCACCTCCCAATTTTCCTGGCCCACCGCGCCCGTTATGAGCTCGGCGGCGAACTTACTGTCAATATTGAAGCACATCGTGGCCCCGCCCAGGTCCGCCGGATCCAACTCGCGGGCCCCGTGGATCCCGCTCTCTTCGCGCACCGTGAAGAGCAGCGTGATCGGCGGGTGCGGGAGCTTGTGCTTCAGCAGCGTCTCGGCCAGCGTCACCAGCACGGCGCAGCCGGTCCGGTTGTCGCCGCCCAGGGCGGTGGTGCCGTCGGAGACGATGCGATCGCCCTCGCGCTTCGGCTTTGCGCCGGCGCAGAGCTGGACGGTATCGAGGTGCGTGGCGAACAGCAGCCGCGGCCCCTTGCGCGTGCCGGGCAGATCGACGAGCAGGTTGCCGGTCTGCGTCGGCAACGGGATGCGCTCGTTGACGGTATCGAAGCGGATGGCGGAGGCGGGCACGCCGACCTTCTTCAGTTCGTCGGTGACCGCGGCGGCGATTGCCGCTTCCTGGCCGGTCACTCCTTCCACCGAGAGGAACCGCATCAGGTGTTCCTCGGCGGCCTTCAGGTCCAGGGGAATGGCGGTGTTGCTCATGGTGTGGCTCCTTTCTGCGTACCGAGGTACCGATCGACCTCGGGATATTGATCCTGCCGGCCGGCGCATCCGATGCCGGCCGGCAGCTGCCTTCGGGCGATGAATGCTCGCCTGCTCGTCACAGCCCCCAGGGAAGTCCCAGCAAGTACCATACGGCGAAGAGAAGCGTCCACAGCACAATCAGGATCGCCACGTACGGCAACATCAGCGACACGATGGTCCCGACGCCGGAAGTCTTGTCGTACTTCTGTGCGAACCCGACGACCAGCGCGAAGTACGCGTTCAGCGGCGTGATCGCGTTGATGGGCGAATCGCCGATCCGGTAGGCCGCCAGGACGGCGGAGGGATCCACGCTGAGCTTTACCAGTAGGGGCACAAAGACCGGCGCGAAGATGGCCCATTTCGCGATGGCGCCCGTGATGAGCAGATCAACGATGAGGACCACGAGGATGAAGCCGATGAGCAACCAGAACGGCCCGATATTCGCCGTCTTGAGCCCGTCGGACATCTTCAAGGCCATGATCGTCCCCATGTTGGTGTAATTGAAATACGCCACGAACTGGCTGATGATCAAGAACAGAAAGATGAGGCTGCCCATGCCGGCCAGCGCTTTCTCGATGGCCTTGATGATGTCCGTGGCGCTCTTCATCGTCTTGGCGCCGACGCCGTACGCGGCCCCGCTCACCAGGAATACGACCGTGATGAGGGTGATCAAGCCGTTCATGAACGGCGAGTTGCCGATCAGGACGCCGCTGTCCGGATTGCGCAAGGGGGCCCCCGGCGGTAGCGCCAACAGGCCAAAGACAACCAGAACCCCCAGGAGGCCCAGCACCGCCCATTTCAATCCACGTGCCTCGTCGGCGGAAAGCTCCGCACCCTGCTCGTCGGGCTTCTCTCCCTGGTATTCGCCCAGACGGGGCTCGACGAGTCTCTCGGTGATGAACGCGATGAGGAACGTCAGGAAAATGACGGAGGCGATGGAGAACCAGAGATTGGAGGTCAGACCGATGGTCTTGCTGGGATCGACAAGTCGGATGGCGTCGTTCGTGAACTCGACGAGGACGGCATCCAGCGGCTTGATCAACATGTTCACGGTGAAGGCGCCCGCGACCGCGGCGAAGCCCAACGCCAGCCCGGCGAGGGGATGTCGGCGGAGGCTGAGGAAGGCGGTCCCCCCGAGGGGAATCAAGACCAGGTAGGCGGCATCCGCAGCGATGCTGGCCACGATGCCGATAAAGGCCAGAATGTAGGTCATTGCCCAGC
>JALOTH010000196.1 GCA_025458035.1 Rhodospirillales bacterium | reverse complement strand
GATGGAATGACACCACGCACACCGCGCACTCTACCCAGAACGATGTCGCACTCAGTAGAAGCCCCAATCCAGCCGATTCCGATGGCGTTGAGCAGGGGTTCGCGGTGGACGTGCGAGAATTCATGAATGACCTCGAATCTGCCAGGTGGAATACTTGCGCGCTCATTTCCGGTCTCCGCGTAGCAGAAGAAGTAATTCCCGACGTAGAGGGCGCCGTCGCGGATCGTGAGCTTGTGGACGTTGTTCATCGGGTGGGTGGTCATTCGCTCTGGTCGATGGTGAACTCATGCGTCTTTTTCACGCTGCACGGACTGGGTGATGTTGCCGTTGCTGTCGCGGACGATTTCGGTGGTGGTGACGCGCTCCGGCAGGGCGGCGATGCGGATCTCGGTTTCTGCCGGCATGATGGCCTCGACCTCGACGGTGACTTCCGGGGCGGCGACATTGACCACGGGCGCCGCCACGTTGACCACCGGGGCGGCCTGCTCGCGTTCGTGGATCTCGTTCACGACGTGTGTGACCGGGGCTTCTGGCGCGGCGATGTGGTTGTCGATGCGCACCTGGGCAGGCTCGACGGCGATGGTCGGCGCGTGGTAATGCACCTGCTGCGGCGGCGGCGCCGGCTCGAGGCTGCGGGCCATCAAAGCGGCCGCCATGTCGCGCAGAGTGTTGTCCTGGGCGGGCGGCGGCTCGGGTTCCGGCGCGGCTTCGGTCAGCTCGTAATCGACCAGGGTGACACCGTTGGCGGCGACGTCTTTCTCGAAGCTCGCGATCTGGGTCAGCACGTCGTCGATATCGATGCCGTTCTGGGCGGCGATCATTTGCGGGCTGGCGATGCCGGTCTTGATGGAGAGGCGGGCGGCTTCGATGTCTTTCAACGGATCGACCCAGGCCCAGCGCCGCCCCTGCCACTGGTGCACGGCGAACTTGTCGGCCTTGATGGCCGGAAGCGCGCTGCCGTTGGGCATCACGATGGCGCCCATGCGCAGCGCTTCGGTGAGCCAGTCGGCAAAGACGGGGCGCAGGAAGGCATCGGTGAACCAGTTTTGCAGGACGATCCAGTTATCGCGTTCTTCCAGCACACCGCCGCGGGCGCTGCTGTAATTGACGTCTGAGAGGTCATTGGCCAGGGTGTGGTAGGCGATGCCGAGGCCGGAGGCAATGCTGCGCAGCCGGGCTTTTGTGAAACTTTCGTAGTTCTGGTGCGGATAGTCCGGGTTCCAGCTCTCGAACTTGTAGCCGGGCGGCAACACCGAGAAGGCGCCGGCCTCGGCGTCGGTGTAGAACTCGCCGTCGACCTTGTCGTCGGCCAGCGGGCCGGCGTCGCCATCCGGCGAGGAGAAAAAACCCATCTTGGCGGCGCCGACGCGGGCGGCAACGATGGCGGCCTCTTCGAAACCGGCGAGCATCTTCAGTCCGGTCATGACCGGGTGCATCCACGGCAGGGCGCGGTGCTGCTCGGGGCGGCCTGGGCGGTAGAGGTGGAGGATGTCATCGGCAACGATGCGCGTCAGCTTGGTGCCGGTTGCCGCGGCGCTTTCGATGCTGCCGAGGTTGATCCAGTAGGCTACGGCGCGCCCGTCGCCGTCCAGTTCGACGCCCATGACGACGACGTGGCCATTCTTTAGGACCAGGTTGTGCGAGACCGGCAGCCGGTCGATTTCGACTAGCTTGAGCGAATAGCCGAAGGCGTTGGACTTGTCGCGGCGACGCATGATGAGCGCTTCGCCATCGCGGGCGACGGTTTCGATGATCAGGCGCTGCAGCTCGGCAAACGAGAAGCGGCCGGTGGCATCGCAGATGCCGCGATGCGCCCAGCGGGCGAAGGCAGATTCGATGGCGTCGCGCGCAAGGCGGTCGGGCTGCGCCGGTCCGTCGGCGGCGAGGCTCTGCAGCGTGAATCCCAGCGGGCCGGCGATGTTGGTGGCGACCATCTGCAAATACTTGCGCGCGTACTCGTTGTTATAGGAGAGGTCGCGGCTGCGCCCGCGAACGCGCTCAAGCGATTTGCGGATCTCTTCGTCGGCGGCTAGGTTGGCGGACTGCCAACTGGCAGTCAGGCGGGTGACTTCGCCGGCTTCGACGGCGCGCTTGCGCAGCGGCTCGCTGCGCCGGCGTTGCGGCACGGGCGCGGCGGGAGGCGGCGGGCCAAAGGCAGCGGCGCGGACGGTATCGAAAATTCCCATTTACATCCTCACCAGCAGGCGCGAACCGCTGGCCATGCCGTTGGCGATGGCCTCGGCGCGGTCCTCTGACGCCACTTGCGCCTTCCAGTAGTCCAGCTCGACGATCCAGTCGGCCTTGTTGTTGAACTTCATGCGGCGCCCGGCGATCTCGTATTCGCCGACGAAGGCACGGCCTATCGAGGCCGACTTCCAGGCAGTGACCAGCGCTTCGTAAATCTGGCGGGCATCGCTTCGGCCGTCCCAGATGGTGAGCGCGGCCCGGTTCGGCTCAACGGTGATGCGCCCTTCGTCGACGCTGTAACGCTCGGCGGTCGGTCCGCTTCCGGTTTCAACCCAGGCCAGCCAGTCGTAATTTCCGGCGGTCCATGCTGCCGTGGTGGCGGCTGTGACGCTGACGGCGTGATCCGTGCCGCTGGCGGTGGCCGTGATGTCGACCTTGCCGGCGGCGTTAAGGAATCGGTACTTCAGGACGTAGGTCGGCGCCGGATAGTCGGCGAGGGAGCGCGTCCAGGCGACGGTATCGCCGGCGACTACGCTGGTCGGTTCGGTGGTTGCAATGGCCATTGACAAACCCTATTGGTCAGGTTGCAGTGTGCCAACCAAGGCGGGACATTTTTAGGCCGGAAAATGTCACGTTTTCAAGATGCGGTAGATCTGCCTTTCGTTGAGGCAAAATTCGCGCGCCAGGGCCGAGACATTAGTGCCGTTGTAGCGGGCGCGGATCAGTGCATTGCGCTCGCCCTTTCGCGCTCCGCACTTCGGCGTGTGATCCGGCAGCATGATGCGCAACTCATCCATCAGCAGCCGCGGCAGCTCGGCACGGATCGCGGCGACAAGCGCTACCTCGACGGTCGGCGCAATGCGCGGCGCGATGCGCTCTGCCAGCGTGCGGACATGGAATTCGGAAAACCAGACGCTCATTATTTCCACCCCTGCACGAAGTTTGTTTTCTTGACCTTGCGCTCCGGAGCGGCGACCGGCTGGCTGGCGCGGGCGGCGGCGCGGGCGGTGAGTTCGATCCCGGACAGGCGCAGCGCGGCGAGGGCGTATTTCCAGCAGTCGAGTGCCTCGTTTCGCGGGCGTGTCTGGACCCATTCGGCGTAGGGGCGGGTTCCGCGCATCTTCGTCACCAGTTTTTCGGCGGTGAGCTGCGCGAAATATTCGTCATCGAAGGTCGGTTCGTTCGGGAAGTGAATGTAGGCCGGGCCATGCGCGGCGATTTTCAGGCGGGAATAAATCAGCGCCTTTGCCTGGTCATCGCCGACGAGATGCACCATGACGCCATTCTTGCGCTGTCGGCGCAGGCGCTGGCGGCGGGCTTTCTCGTCCTCGACGATCGGCACGCCGGAGCCGGCGCGGCCCTTGACGGCGAGCGCCCAGCGGCGCTTTTGGACGAAGGCGTAAACCATGCTGGTGTTGTAGCCGGAGTCGACCGCGACGCACTCGGGCGCCCAATGCGTCAGTTCTTCGTCGAGTTGCTGCCAGACGGCTGGCTGCGCGGTG
>JALOTH010000195.1 GCA_025458035.1 Rhodospirillales bacterium | reverse complement strand
GCCCGCGCGCGCTGCTCGCCCCCGGCTCGGCAAGCGTATGGCCGACATCGACCTCCACCTGTGGCGGGCCGGCGGCAGTTGGCCCTGCACTCCCTGCGGTCGCGGTCGACGCTAAAAAACAGGCAAAAATGAGCGCGGGGCAAAATTTCATGCGCAAACTATCGCATTAAAATGTGCATCCGCCTCCGCCTACCGGGAAACATTTCATGCGCTTTCGTTCCGCCATCCTTCTCGCATCGCTCGCCAGCCTTCCGCTCTCCACGCTTGCCGAGGAAAAAACCGGCGCCGAGGTCTACGAAACGGTCTGCAGCGAATGCCACAGCACCGGGAAACATGATGCCCCCGTATTCGGCGACCGCAAGCGCTGGGGCAAGCTTGTCCGCGAAGGCTTGAACGATCTGGTTCCGGCGGCGCTGCGCGGGGTCCGGAAAATGCCGGCGATGGGCGGCAACCCGACGCTGACCGACCTCGAGGTGGCGCGCGGCGTCATTCATATGGCGAATGCCGGCGGCGGCAAATTCGCCGAACCGACGGCGGCAGATGCGGCCCGCTGGCGCAAGAAGGCCGACGCCGGTAAGAAGCACTGAAAGCCTACCGCAACACCAATGCCGTGGCCCGCGACTAGAAATCCGCAGCCGCTTCCCAGACGATATTGGCCTGCGCGCCGCCCTTAGCGGTCCGCTCGAGCATGTCGATCAGCGGCCAGGCGCGGGGACCGAGCGCAACCGGCTGTTCCGCGCCGTCATCGTTATCGTTCGCCTTGCTGTCGCCCGCCTCCCCTCGCGCCACGGCCGCCCGCAACAATTGCGCGGCCGGCAGCATCTCCTCGCGGGTGAAGGTGCCACGCCGGCCCGTTTCCTTGCCGACAGCATGCAACAGGGTGCCGGCCATTTCGGCGAACATCATCAATTCACCGGTCTCGCTCGATACGAATTTAACCAACATCGAAGACTCCTAGCCTGTCGCCCGCGCCCGGGTTGCCAGCGGGCCAACGCTTCATGCAGAATGGCCCGAGGGAGCGACGGAGATGGCTACACATATTAACGCCATTCCACTGGCGGCAGGGAATGACGAGCTCGGGCACGACGCACTTGAGCGCGGGGCGGGTCACGCGTGAACAACCTGCGGATCGGCGTCGACCTCGGCGGCACGAAAATCGAAGTCATCGCACTCGGGCCGGGTGGCCGCGCACGGATGCGCCGGCGTGTCGCCACGCCGCAGGGCGACTACGCGGCAACCCTGAGCGCCGTGGCCGGGCTGGTTGCGGCAGTCGAAAACGAACTGGGCGAGCGCGGGACGGTAGGCGTCGGCATTCCCGGCGCTGAATCGCTGGCCAGCGGACGGATCAAGAACGCCAACTCGACCTGCCTGATCGGTCAGACCCTGTGCGGCGATTTGGAAACCCTCCTGCGGCGCGAGGTCCGCCTGGCCAACGACGCCAACTGCTTCGCCCTTTCGGAAGCCAGCGACGGCGCCGGGCGTGGCGCCGAGATCGTTTTCGGGGTCATCCTCGGCACTGGCGTCGGCGGCGGCATCGTCGTTCGCGGCCATATCCTGACCGGCGTCAACGCGATCGCCGGGGAATGGGGACATAATCCGCTGCCCCTGCCCACCGCTGACGACCTCCCCCTGCCCGCCTGTTATTGCGGCCGCAACGGCTGCATCGAAACCTACCTCAGCGGGCCGGCGCTGATGCGCGACCATGCGGTCCGCCACGGACAAACCTTGTCGCCGGCCGAAATCGATGAACGTGCCAAAGCCGGCGATGTAGATTGCGAGGCGACGCTGCAGCGTTACGAGGCGCGCCTCGGGCGCGCGCTGGCCGGCGTCATCAATCTGCTCGATCCGCAGGTGATCGTTCTCGGCGGCGGTCTCTCGAACCTGCAGCGACTCTACCGCAACCTGCCCGCCTGTTGCGGTCCACACGTTTTTTCGGACCATTTCTACACAAAAATCCGGCCGCCGGCACATGGGGATTCCTCGGGGGTACGCGGCGCGGCATGGCTGTGGGATTGATGGCAAAATCACGCCACCATGGCACGCATCTCCCTCTTCATCGGCACCATTGCCCCGCTACCCGACAGCGGGCGGCCGACCGGCATGTTCAAGCACCCGGTCAGCGCAGCGTTGCAACTCGGTTTTGAAGGCTTCAGCGGCGACGAACAGGCCGACCGCCGCGTCCACGGCGGGCCGGAAAAGGCCGTCCATCTCTATCCGGCCAATCACTACGCACGCCTCGCCGAAAGATTCCCGGATGCCGCCGATCAGCTGCAGCCCGGCAGCCTGGGCGAAAACATTTCCAGCCCCACACTCGATGAAACGCAGGTGCGCATCGGCGACATCTTCCAGCTCGGCGAGGCCCGCCTGCAGCTCTGCCAGCCGCGCAGCCCGTGCTGGAAAATCGACGAGCGTTTCGGCATCGACGGCATGGCCGCCTTCATTGCCGAGCAGCGGCTGACCGGCTGGTATTTCCGCGTTCTGCAACCGGGAACGGTAACCCCAGACGCGACGCTGGATCTCGTCGAACCGGCGGCCAACGCCGCCACCCTCGCCGCCGCGATGACCCTCTGGCAGGCGCACCGGCCGGCGCTTGAAGCGCTCGGGCAACTGGCAGCCACGCCGGGGATCGCCGGCGGCTGGCAACGCAAGATCGTCGACCGTCTTGCCTACCTGGAAAAACAGCCGGACAAGACGGCGCCGCCGCCACCGGCGTTCCACGTGAAACCGGAGGCCCCGTAGTGGCACTCGACAACCGCCAGTTGTGGCTGCGCCTGTTTTTGCCGTTCGCCGCCGGCTACTTTCTTTCCTACCTCTACCGGACTGCCAATGCCGTCATCGGCCCGGTCCTGGCGCGCGATCTCGGCCTCGGTGACAACGCGCTGGGCCTGCTGACCAGCACCTACTTCCTCGCTTTCGGCGCCGCCCAGTTGCCGCTCGGCATGCTGCTCGACCGCTTCGGCCCGCGCCGCGTCGAAGCCGCGCTACTGCTGATCGCCGCCGCCGGCGCCGCGACCTTCGCCTGGTCCGATACGCTCGCCGGCCTCGCGGTCGGCCGCGCGCTGATCGGCCTCGGCGTCTCGGCCTGCCTGATGGCTTCGTTCAAAGCCTTCTCGCAATGGTTTCCGCCCGAGCGCCAGGCCTCGCTGACCGGCTGGATCATGGCTTCCGGCGGACTCGGCGCGCTGGCCGCGGCCAAACCGCTCGAACTGGCGCTCGGCATCGCCGGCTGGCGCGAGATCGTTCTCGCCCTGGCCGTCATTACCGTGCTGGTTGCCGCCGCGCTGTGGTGGTTCGTCCCGGACAAGCCGAATGCGGGAAAGGGCGCCGGCCTTGCCGAACAGTTAAGCGGCGTCAAACAGATATTCGTCAGCCGTCACTTCTGGCGCTACGCGCCGCTCGGCTTCTGGCTGACCGGCGGATTCATGGCAGTTCAGGGCTTGTGGGCGACGCGCTGGATGAACGTCATCGAGGACATGGAGCCTGCCGCCATCGCTGTCCGGCTCACCTGGATCAGCGCCGCCATGCTCGCCGGATTCCTGTTCATGGGTTTCTTCGCCACCGGACTGGTGCGCCGCGGGATCAAGCTCGAAAATGTCTATCTGGGCGCCATGGCGACGGCAATCGCCGCGCTCGCCGCGCTGACCTTCTTCCCGACCTTCGGCGGCAATCTGCTGTGGCCCCTGCTCGGCGTTTGCTTCTCGCTGTCGAACATCGC
>JALOTH010000087.1 GCA_025458035.1 Rhodospirillales bacterium | reverse complement strand
GCCCAAGGCGCAGCAAGAGTCTCCCCAAGTCATGAGCGAGCGAACACCCGTGGTCGGCATCGTCATGGGCAGTCAGTCGGACTGGCAGACGATGCGGCATGCGGCGGCGACTCTGGAAGCCCTCGGCGTGCCATTCGAAGCGAAAATCGTCTCCGCCCACCGCACGCCGGAACGGCTGTACGGCTACGCCAACGGTGCGGCGGCGCGCGGTCTGCGGGTGATCATCGCCGGCGCCGGCGGTGCCGCCCACCTTCCCGGCATGCTGTCGGCGATGACGCTGCTGCCGGTCTTCGGCGTGCCGGTGGAATCGGCGGCGCTGAAGGGCCTCGACAGCCTGCTGTCCATCGTTCAGATGCCGGGGGGCATTCCGGTGGGCACGCTCGCCATCGGCAAGCCGGGTGCCATCAACGCCGCGTTGCTGGCCGCCGCCGTCCTCGCCCTCGCCGACGAACAGGTCCGCGGCGCGCTCGCGGCCTGGCGCGCCCGGCAGACGGCCGATGTCGCCGAACAGCCTTCGGCGGACGACTGAGGGCCGGCGCCGGTGGCAACGTTTCCCCTGCCCCCCCGCTCCGTCATCGGCATTCTCGGCGGTGGCCAACTGGGCCGGATGCTGGCACTGGCGGCGGCGCCGCTGGGTTATCGCTGTCACGTTTTCTGCCCCGAGGACGATGCGCCGGCAGCGCAGGTCAGCGAGCGCACCACCGTCGCCGACTATGAAGATCGCGATGCGCTGGCGAAATTCGCGCAAGCCATCGACGTCGCCACCTATGAGTTTGAGAACATTCCGGTTGCCGCTGCCCGCTTTCTCGATGAACGGGTGCCGCTGCGGCCGAGCCCCGGCGTCCTCGCCGTCTGTCAGGACCGGCTGGCGGAAAAGAGCTTCCTCAACGCCGTCGGCGTCGCGACGACGGCGTGGCTGGCGGTGCCGGAAGCGGCGGACCTCCCCGCGGCGCTTGCCCGCATCGGCGGGCCGGCGATCCTCAAGGCGGCACGCTACGGTTACGACGGCAAGGGGCAGACCGCCATCGACACCCCGAGCGATGCTGCCGCGGCCTGGTCACGCACCGTCGGCACGGCAGCGGCGGGCGCGGCGATCCTCGAAGCGAGGGTCGATTACGCCATGGAAGTTTCGGTGATCGTCGTCCGCCACGCCAACGGCACCCTCGCCAGCTATGTGCCGGTGGAAAACCTTCACGAGAACCACATCCTCAGGCGAACGACGGCGCCCGCCCGCATCACCGCCGAGATGGCCGCCGCCGCCGAGGCGATTGGCCGGCACGTTGCCGGGGCGCTGGACCTCGTTGGCGTACTGGCGGTGGAGATGTTCGTGACCCGCGATGGCCGCCTGCTGGTCAACGAGTTGGCGCCGCGGCCGCACAATTCCGGGCACTGGACCATCGACGCCTGCCTAACCTCGCAGTTCGAGCAGGGGGTGCGGGCAATCTGTGGCCTGCCCCTGGGGGTCACGGAACGGTTCGCCGATGCGGTCATGGACAACCTCCTCGGCGACGAGGTTGCCGGCATCCTCGCGCCGCTGGCGGAGGCCAATGCCAAGGTCCATGTCTACGGCAAGGCGGAGGCTCGGCCCGGCCGCAAGATGGGGCACGTCACCCGTCTGATCCGCCATTCACCCGGCCGCTAGTGCAGCGGCGCATTCAAAAAATGCGCGGTTGCTACACTCAACCTATTGTTTTTAGTGCACATCTGACCCATTCGACTGACCCATCCAAATCGGTCTGTGCACTAGGCGATCAGAACCCGGGGACGGCTTCCGCGAGGACGATCACGTCGACGATGTCGCCGGCGGCGGCGGCGGGCGCGAACGGCGGGCGAATCACCAGCGCGTCGGCGGCGGCAAACAGCGCCAGCAGGGCGCTGTCCTGACGGGCGAACGGCCGTGCCGTCAACTCGCCGTCGTCGTCGCGACCGAGTTCGGCGCGCAGGTAATCCTGACGCCCGTCGTTGGCGGCGAGAGCGACGCTTAGCCGGGCGCGGCGGCAGGGCATCGGCGGCGCCGGGCAGCCGTGCAGCCGATCGAGCAGCGGCTTGAGGAAGATCAGCGAGGTGACGCCGACGGAGACCGGATTTCCCGGCAGCCCGAGCACCGGCACATCGCCGAGCCGCCCGCAGATCAGCGGCTTGCCGGGCCGCATCGCCACTTTGTGAAAGCCGAGGGTGAAGCCGCGGCGGGCGAGCGCGGCGCCGACCAGGTCATGATCGCCGACCGAAGCGCCGCCGATGGTGACGAGCAGGTCGGCACCACGCGCCGCCGCCAGCAGGCCATCGAGCGCGGCCATCTCGTCGCGGGCGATGCCGACACTGATCGCGTCGCCGCCCCAGGCGCGCACGCAGGCGGCTACGGAAAACGCGTTGCCGCCGTGGATCTGCACCGGACTGGCCGGCTCTCCCGGCAGCACGACCTCATCGCCGGTGGCGATCACCGCGACGCGGGCACGGCGCCGCACCGGCAGCCAGGGCAGATTCATTGCCGCCGCCAGACCGACATCGCGGGCGCCGAGTCGCCGGCCGGCCGCGAGCAGCGCCTCGCCGGCCGTCCAGTCGGCACCGCGCCGGCGAATCCATCGGCCGGCGACGGCGGCGCTGGCGACCCGCACCCAGCCATCGGCCGCCTGTGCATCTTCCTGAATGACGATGGCATCGGCACCGGCGGGGAGCGGCGCGCCGGTAAAAATGCGCACCGCCTCGCCGGCGCCCAGCGGCCCGGCAAAGCCATGTCCGGCCGCCGACTGGCCAATCACCCGCAAGCGCACCTCGGAGGCCGCGCAGTCGGCGGCGCGCACCGCATAGCCGTCCATCGCCGACACATCGGCGGGCGGCTGCGTCGTCCGCGCGGTGACGTCGGCGGCGAGCACGCGTCCGGCGGCGGCGGCGATGCCGACGGTTTCGGCGGGCAGCGGCAAGATGCCGTCGGTGACCAGCGCCAGGGCCTCGTCGACCGAGAGCATCGCCTCAATCGGCGGCGAAGGTGCCGGATGCGCCGCCGGCCTTGTGGAGGAGGCGAAGCTCGCTGATGCGCATGCCACGGTCCATCGACTTGCACATGTCGTAGACGGTGAGCGCCGCCACCGCCGCCGCCGTCAGCGCCTCCATCTCGACGCCGGTGCGGGCACTGACGCGGCAGCGGGCGGTGATGTCGACGGCAGAGCGTTGGCTATCGCAGGTCAGATCAACGTCCACCGCCGTCAGCGGCAGCGGATGACAGAGGGGGATCAGGTCGGCGGTGCGCTTCGCCGCCATGATGCCGGCGAGGCGGGCCACGCCGAGCACGTCGCCCTTGCCGACGCGGCCGCTGGCAACGGCGGCAAGGGTTTCGGCGGCCATCACCACGCGGACCGCGGCCACGGCCGTCCGCTCGCTGACCGGCTTGGCCGATACATCGACCATGCGGGCGGCACCGGTCTCGTCGAAGTGGCTGGATCCGCTCATCGCCGTGGAAGCCCTCGCGTTGGCTCCGCCACGATACGCCGATCCCGGCAAAAACGGAACGAGCCTCGCCCGGGTGGGGCGAGGCTCGCCATCCGATCGATCGGGATCGGAAATCAGCTCTTGCGGCGCAGGCCGAACAGTCCGACCGCGGCGATCGCCGACGCCATCAGCGGCAGCGCCGCCGGCACCGGAACCGGTGTCTTGTTGATGGCCTTGCCGGTCAGGCCATAGACGTCGCCGCCACCGGTGCCGAGGAAATCAAAAATCAATGTCATCGACGTGCAGGACACGCCGTCGCAATCCACACCGCCCGCGGTGAACGGGCCATAGACGAAGCTGCCACCGGGACCGAACGGGCCGGCCGCGCCGCCGATCGAGGCGATGACCTCCTGATCCTTCAGCAGCGTGAACACGCCATCATAGCTCGAGGGTGCGATCGAGACGGTATTGGCGGGCGTGCCGTCGGTCAGACTGGCGCTGCCCGACAGAAAGTACTGCATCGGCCCTTCGATGGGGTCGAAGGTCAGCGTGACCCACAGGCTGAAGGCATTCGGCGCGCCGGCGTCGATCACCGTCGCTCCCATGTCGATGGTCGGGTCCGGATCGGTGACCCAGCTCAACGACACAACATTGCCATCCGCCTCGTAAACGGTGCCGCCCAACAGCGGCAAGCCGGTCTGTGAAGCGACGGAGACGCCGTCAAGAAAGATTTCATAACCGACCGACGCGGCTTCGGCCGAATTGAGAGACGCGAACCCACCGACCGCTGCCACCGCCAGCGCGGAAACCAACGTCTTTGCGAATTGCATGATCTGATACCTCTTCCCTGTATCCCAAAATCGGTTAGCTAGCACGACCGCGAACGCGAATCCGCGGGCTTACCCGACGCCGGCTTGTCCATACCCAGGGTGTTCTTGGCCCCATACGCCCCTTCGCATGGCCTGCCCTCATGCCGTGCGAAACGCTGGAACCGCCCTGGGCGGAGGATCACCCCTCTCCTTCTTATCATCGGGGTCGGCGCCGTTCGTTAAGACAGCGGCCGAAACCGCCGATTTTGTGACCAACATCCGGCACTGGCATGACCAGCACCTGACCGCCGACAGACTCCCGGCAAAGCCACGCGCTGAAATTGACAGTGTGGTTGGCCATTGATGCGTCCCACATCCCCTTCAAAGCCCGCCCTGCTTGTTGTCAGCAGTTGCGAGCCCGACGCACTATGACGCAGACACGGGGCCGTGACAACAATTTTTCCGCGCATCGCCTCCCGCGTGTTGTGTTTTCGGCCCTCGCATCGGCGCCGGCCGCGGCGGTCGCGCCGTGCTGTGCCGTCGAAAAACGAAGCGAGCCTCGCCCAAACCGAACGAGGCTCGCGCCGGTCGCAAGGACCGTGATGGCGAAGGCGGCTTAGCGCTTGCGGCGCATGCCGACGAGACCGACCGCTCCCATCGCCGACAGCATCAGCGGCAGCGCCGCCGGCACCGGCACCGGCTTGTTCACCGCCTTGCCGGTCAGGCCGTAAACGTCGCCGCCACCGGTGCCGGCGAAGTCGAATACCAGCGTCATCGACGTGCAGCCGCCGACCGCCGGTCCGGTCACGCCATCGCAATCGGCGCCCGCCGCGAGGAACGGGCCATGCACGAAGCTGCCGCCCGGGCCGAAGGGGCCGCCGGCACCGCCGATCGACGCGATCAGGTCCTGGTTCTTGAACAGGGTGAAAATGCCGGCATAGTTCGACGGGCTGATCGACACCGTATTGTTGGGCGTGCCGTCGGTCAGGCTGACGCTGCCGGACAGAAAGTAGTTGA
The DNA here is from genome assembly GCA_025458035.1 of Rhodospirillales bacterium. GTDB lineage: Bacteria > Pseudomonadota > Alphaproteobacteria > Rhodospirillales > Defluviicoccaceae > Defluviicoccus. The sequence continues at coordinate 9,907 of JALOTH010000087.1, read as the reverse complement.
ATGGGCTTGCGATGGGATCGAAGAACAAGGTCACGGCGATGCGGAAGGTGCTCGCCACCCCGCCGTCAATGACCGTGGCGCCCATGTCGATGGTCGGATCGGGATCGCTGATCCACGACAGGGAGACCAGATCGCTGCCCACCTGCACCGGCAGCGCGGCGCCGACGAGGCCGCCCGTGCCCGACGACTCCAGATTGCCATTGATAAAGATCTCATAGCCCACCGTCGCCGCCTGCGCGGTGCCGGGGACAGACAAGCCGCCGATCGCCAACGCCAACGCGAGGCTCGCGGTTTTCAGACCGATTGCGTTCATACCCAGTAACCTCCTGCCTTCGTGTTGGTCGTCAAGGTGTCGACGGAGCCGGTGCCCGCAGCGCCATGCTGCTTCGCGATTGGCGCATCGGCATGGTGGATCCGGCTTTCCATGCTGGCGTGTGATGCTGTGTGAGAGCTACTCATGGTTGTATGATCGACGATTTTAACCATTTGGTCAATAAAAATCTCCGCGACCTGCGCGGAATTTCACCAAAATTTGCAACGATTGTCGCCACGTTGTCGCCCATCGGCGATGTCCAGAAGGATAATCGCCAATACACGTCCAACAATATATTGAAAATATGAGGCCATATTCTCAATAATGATTTTTCATTACGCCGCATAACGCTTTGTTCATCAGCGCATTACGACAGTAATCATGAGAATGAAGCGGCCGATATCACCTCCGAGGCGGCCGGCTTCGAGTCTTCTGTACTCGCAAAAGTAGTGCGGTGTCTGGGGGCGAGTCGCCGATATGCTCTCTATGAGGGTATTCATTGGAGGCAAGCAACCGATCCGGTGGGCAGCCCGTTGCCAGGGCGGCGGCGCTCCACTACACCGCTGAGCACACGCGGGACGCGCCCTTGCGCCGCCGGCGCGGTCAATGAATACCACACGATCGGGAGGCGACAGCCAGCATGGTTGGTCTCATCGCGGACATCGGCGGCACCAACGCCCGCTTTGCCATTGTCCAACCCCACCTCGACATCGAGTACGAGCGGGTGCTGCCGTGCGCCGACTATCCCACGCTCGTTGACGCCTGCCGGCAGTACCTGGACGGCCTCGCCCCGTCGATGCGGCCGCGCCATGCCGCGTTCGCCATCGCCTCACCGGTGATCGGCGATCGCGTGAAGATGACCAACCATCACTGGACGTTCTCCATCGAGGAAACGCGCACCGCGCTGGCCCTCGACGAACTGGACGTGGTCAACGATTTCGTCGCCCTCATTCTCGGCGTTCCGCATCTCCAGGACCACGATCGGCTGCAGGTGGGCGGCGGCACCGCGCAGCCGAGAATGCCGATCGTCGCCCTCGGCCCTGGCACCGGCCTCGGCATGGCCTCGCTGGTTCCCGACCCGGCCGGCGGTTGGATCGCCGTGCCCGGCGAGGGCGGACACGCAACGATGGCGGCGATGGATGACCTGGAAACGGCGGCGCTGTCCTTGTTGCGTAAGCGCTTTGGCCATGTGTCGGTGGAGCGGGTCTGCTCCGGCCGCGGTCTCGTCAATCTGTACAAGGCCCTCGCGCAGCTGGAGGGCCAGCCGGCGGACGAGGCGATGACGCCGCCGGAATGCAGTGCGCGTGCCCTCAACGGCAGTTGTCCGATCTCGGCAAAGGCGCTCGAGATGATGTGCGCGATGCTCGGCACCGCCGCCGCCAACGCGGCGCTGACGCTGGGAGCGCTCGGCGGCGTCTACATTGCCGGCGGCATCATTCCGCAGATGGTGGACGCGTTCGCCCGCTCCCGCTTTCGCAAGCGCTTCGAGGACAAGGGACGCTTTGGTCCCTATCTGGCGAAAGTGCCGACCTACGTCATCACCCGGCCGATGCCAGCGCTGCTCGGTCTCGCCAGCATCGTCGACCACGACTGACCGCCGCGACTGACTGCGGCGGCGCCGCTCATCGGCTGTCGATCCCCCACTCGGCGACGACGCGCGGCCGGTGGCGGCCGCGCCAGAACAGATAGGCGCTCCAGGCGTGCCGAACGCCGTCCTCCACCGCCAGCCGCAGCCACTGCCGCCGCGACACCTGCGCCGGCCGCGGCACCCCGGCACCGCCCGCGGTCAGGCCGAGGCGCCGGAAGACGTACAGGGCGCGTCGCAGATGCCAGGCATCGGTGACCACGATCAGCCGCTGCCAGCCCTCATCGCGGACGATGCGCCCGCAATAGAGGGCGTTCTCGAAGGTATTGCGGGCGCGGTCCTCCATCACCAGCGCCGCCTCATCCACGCCGCGTTGCAGCGCCAGCCGCCGCATCACTTCGGCCTCCGCCGGCGGATGGGCGACGACGCCGCCCGACAGCACCAGATAGGCGGCGCCGGTTCGCCGGAACGTCGCCACGCCGTGCTCCAGGCGGCGAATCAGTGCCGGCCCCGGCACTCCGGGAGCAATCACCGCCGCCCCCAGCACGATCACCGCGTCGATGCTCTCAGTAGGATCGGGGCAGCCCAAGGACGTGCTCGGCGATATAGGCGAGGATCAGATTCGTCGAAATCGGCGCCACCTGGTACAGCCGCGTCTCGCGGAACTTGCGCTCAACATCGTACTCGACGGCAAAGCCAAAGCCGCCATGGGTCTGCAGGCACATGTCGGCCGCCTGCCACGAGGCATCGGCGGCGAGCAGCTTGGCGAGGTTCGCCTCCGGCCCGCAGGGCTTGCCGGCGTCGAACAGCCGGGCCGCCTTCTCCACCATCAGCGCCGCCGCCTCGGTCGCGGCAAAGGCGCGGGCGATGGGAAACTGGATCCCCTGATTCTGGCCGATCGGCCGGTCGAAGACCCGGCGCTCGCCGGCATACGCCGCGGCCTTGTCGATGAACCAGCGGGCATCGCCGATGCACTCGGCGGCGATCAGAATGCGCTCCGCGTTCATGCCGTCGAGAATGTAGCGAAAGCCCCTGCCCGCCTCACCGATCAGGCTTGCCGCCGGCACCCGCAGGTCCTCGAAGAACACCTCGCAGGCGTGATGGTTGATCATCGCCGGGATCGGCCGGATGCTCAGGCCCCGGCCCACCGCCGCGCGCATGTCGATGAGGAAAACGGAAAGACCTTCATGGGGTTTGGCACCGTCCTGGCGCGCCGCGGTGCGCGCCAGCAGCAGCATCAGATCCGAGTGCTCGGCGCGGCTCGTCCACACCTTCTGCCCGTTGATCACCCAGTCCTCACCGTCGCGGCTGGCAACCGTGCGGATGCGGCTGGTGTCGGTGCCGCTGGTCGGCTCGGTCACGGCAAACGCCTGCAGCCGCAGGGTGCCGGCGGCGATCTGCGGCAAGTAGGCCTGCTTCTGGTCCTCCGAACCATGGCGCAGCAGCGTTCCCATCACGTACATCTGCGCGTGGCAGACGGCGCCATTGCCACCCGAGTGCTGGATTTCTTCCAGGATGGCGCAGGCGGCGGCGACGCCGAGACCGCTGCCACCATAGTCCTGGGGAATCAGCGCGGCGAGGAACCCCGCATCGGTCAGCGCTTTCACGAATGCCTCGGGATAGCCACGCTCGCGATCGAGCTGCTGCCAGTAGGCCGAGCCGAACGGCACACACACGGCACGTACGGCGGCACGGATATCGTCAAATGTTTCCGTCATCTGTTTCCGAGGTGCGATGGATGGGGTAAAAGCAAACCTTGGCAGCATACACGTTCGGCACTAAACGACCGAGACGGATCGAGACCAGCAGGTTTGATGAGGGCAAGACAATGGACAGGCGGACAAGCGCCGAGGTGATGGGCGAATGGCTCCCCGTGCAGGGAGCGACGGTGGTCGATGTGGGCTGTGGTGACGGCTGGCTCGTGCGCATGCTGACGGCGAAGGGTGCCCACGTCACTGGCGTCGAGGTCAGTCCGAAGCAGCTTGCGCACGCCCGCTCGTTTCCGACCGTCGGTGACGAGCATTACCTGCAAGGCATCGCCGAGGACCTGCCGCTGCCGTCACGCAGCGCCGATATCGTCATTTTTTTCAACAGCTTGCATCATGTCGACAAGACCGGCTTGCCAAAGGCGATGCGCGAGGCGGCGCGCGTGTTGAAGCCGGGCGGCATTCTGTTTGTCTCCGAGCCGCTCGCCGAGGGCGACTACTTTGACGTCATGAAGCCGGTTCACGACGAAACCCAGGTGCGCAGACAGGCACAGGATATTCTGAGACTGGCGCCGGAATTCGGCTTGCTCGCCGAAAAGCAGCTGACCCACATCGATACGGTGGTGCTGAAGGACTTCGATGCCTTTCACGACCGCCTGACTTCCATCAACCCGCAGGTGCGGGAGCGGTTCATCGAACGGGAAGACGATCTTCGCGACAGCTTCGCCCGCCATGGCCGCCAGAATGCCGATGGTTCCTGGTCGTTCGATCAGCCGATGCGAGCGGTCTTCCTGCGCCGGGCGTGATCGGCGGGTTCAGCCCCACAGCGCCGGGCCGGCGGGGCGAATCCAGCCGCGATCGAAGGCGAGGCCCGGCGAGCGGTCCCGCGCCAGCCACAGCGGGCCGTCGAGATCGACGACGTCGGCCGTCGCCGCCAGCAGCAACGCCGGGGCGATGGCCAGCGACGTTGCGACCATGCAGCCCACCATCAGCCCCAACCCCTGGCGGCGGGCCGCCTCGACGGTGCGCATGGCCTCGGTCAATCCGCCCGCTTTGTCGAGCTTGACGTTGATCGCCTGATAGCGGTCGGCCAAGCCGGCGACGTCGCCGGCACCGTGGCAGGACTCATCGGCGCACAGGACCAGCGGCGGCCGCAAGCCGGCGATAGCGGCGTCGCCGTCGGCCGGCAGCGGCTGCTCGATCATTTCGACGCCGAGCGCGGCCAGCGGATCCATGAGCGCCATCAGCAGCGGCGCCGACCAGCCTTCATTGGCGTCGACGACCAGACGCGATCGCGGAGCCGCGGCGCGAACCGCCGTGACCCGTTCCAGAACTCCGTCGCCGCCCACCTTGACCTTCAACAGCGGCCGGTCGGCAACGAGGGCGGCGGCGGCGGCCATGGCCGCCGGCGTGTCGATGGCGATCGTTTCGGCGGTGATGACGGCATCGAGGACCGGGAGCCCGGCGAGCGCCGCGGCGGATCGGCCGCAAAGCTTCGCCTCCAAATCCCACAGCGCACAGTCGATGGCGTTGCGCGCGGCGCCGGCGGGCAGCAGCCGCCCCACCTCTTCCCGATCGGCGCCGGCCTCGATCGCCGGCGCCGAGGCTTCGATCATCGCCGCAACACCGTCGGCGCTTTCGCCATAACGCGGGTAAGGCACGCATTCGCCGCGGCCGCGTGCGCCACTCGGCGGGTCGGTGATGGTGGCGACGACGACGACCGCCTCCGTCTTCGTCCCACGGGCGATGGTGAACGGCCGGTTGAGTGGCCAGTGCTCGACAGCGACGGTGAGTGAACGCCGGCTCACGGCAACGCGTCGACGATCCGTGCCGCGCCGTCAATGAGCGGATCGACGCACGGCAGCCCGAGCGCCGCTTCCAGGCCGGCGAGCTGCCGGTGGCGGTCGCCGGTGCTGAGGCCGCTGGTGTTGACGGCAACGGCGATACAGCGTGCCGCCGGATTGGTCAGCCGCGCCCACTCCTCGTTGGCGGCAATGCAGCGGCCGACATCCGGCAATGGCCAGCCGGGCAGGCCCCGCATGTGGTCGCGCGTCGGCTCATGGCACATCACCAGCGCATGGGCCTGCGCGCCGTGCAGCAGCCCGAGGCTGACGCCGGCGAACGAGGGATGGAACAGCGATCCCTGTCCTTCGATCACATCCCAGTGGTCGGCGGCGTTCGCCGGTGTCAGCCACTCGATGGCGCCGGACATGAAATCGGCGATCACCGCATCGACGCAGACCCCGTCGCCGGCGATGAAAATGCCGGTCTGGCCGGTGGCGCGGAAATCGGCGGCGAGGCCGCGCGCCCGCATTTCCCGTTCGATGGCCAGCGCCGCGTACATCTTGCCGACGGAACAGTCGGTGCCGACGGTGAGCAGGCGGCGGCCCATCCGCGGTGCGCCGGTACCGACGGCGAACGCCTGTTGCGGCTGGCGGACGTCGATCAACTGCCGGCCAAACTGTTGCGCATCGGCAACAAGCGCGGGCTGATCCGTCAATCGATGGTGCAAGCCACTGGCGATGTCGAGACCGCACGCCAGCGCCCGCCGCAAAGTTGGCAGCCAAGCCGGTGAAATGGTGCCGCCGGCATTGGCCACGCCGACGATCAGCGTGCGGGCACCGGCGGCGGCGGCCTCTTCGACGGTCATCGACGGCAGATCGAGTTCGGCCGCGCAATTGCCCAGGCGAACTTGCGCGAGACACCAGTCGCGCCGCCAAGCCCAGATGCCAATTGCCGTTTTCGCTGCGAGCCGATCGCGGGCATCGCCGAGGAACAGCGCGTAGGGACGTCGCAGCGTCATCGTGACCGTTGCCTTTCGCCGGGGCGTTGCCGGCCATCGCCAGCACATTCGCGGCGAGCGGTCAAGGGTGGCGGCGAGCGGCCGGCGGCGAAATCGTTCCCTCGTATTGCGCGCGCCATCCACTGTGCCGCGGCGTCGATCGGGCCCTGGCGTCGGGCCGAATTATTTCGCATTTGCAATAGACCAAACTAAAACAGTAATGATCAAACAGTCGACAATAAACCATAGTGTATTTACCGATGTTCCTGCGCATGGCTGGATAATAGGGTTGACAAACCAGCGATAATGCTTAGCTTTCGTTGGCACAATAGTCGGCCATCAGAACGGCCGACGCACAACATCTTGTGGGAGCATTGGCGGACCCGAGCGAGGTCCATTAACGCCTTGGAGGGACAATGCGACGCTGGACGCGCCAAGCGCTAAGTTGCGCCGCGATCGCGGCAGGGTTATGGTCGGCGGTGATTTTCCTGCCGCAGCAATGGGTTGCCGCGCCCGCGGCAACCGTCTTGCCATCGACGCTGGCGCTCAGTCCGCTGCCGGACAGCGCCCGTTCGCGGGCGACGACCGCCATGTTCGGGCCCAACCTCAGCCGTCAGTTCGAGTGCCTCGCCCTCAATATCTATTGGGAGGCGAAGTCCGAACCGATGATCGGCAAGGTGGCGGTCGCCGCCGTCACCTTGAACCGGCTGTTTCATCCCGAGTTTCCCGACACCATCTGCGGCGTGGTGTGGCAGGGGGCCAGCGGCTCGACCCGTTCGTGTCAGTTTTCGTGGGCTTGTGACCGTCGCAGCAACACGCCGCGCGATCCCGCCGCATGGCAGCAGGCGCGCGAGATCGCCTATCAGATGCTGTTCTTCGAGCATCACGACCCGACGCATGGCGCGTTGTATTTTCACGCGACCTACGTCAAACCCCAGTGGGCGCGATCGATGGTGAGAGTGACGCGCATCGGCCGCCACATCTTTTATCGCGAGCCGATGAGCGCCGAGGACGACGGGGGCGATGGTCTACATCTGTCGGTGAACGAGGTGTTTACGGAGCCCGTCCCGTCATGACCAGCCGCAGGGATTTCATCCGCACCGCCGTAACCGCCGCCGCCGGTGTGGTCGGCGGCGCCACCGCCGCAACGGCGTTAACACTGGACGCCGAACCCGCGGCCAGCCTGACGCAGACGTATCATGCGGCCAAGGCCGCGTGTGGCGGCAACCCGGACGCCTACCACCAGCAGCTTCTGGCGGAGGCACAGGCGCTGCTGGATGGGCGCGAGTTGACCGACGAAGATCGTCAGCGGCTGCTCGCCGCTGTCCGCTGTCCGCTGTGCGGCTGCGGGGTTGGCGGCGCCTGATCGGGCGCCGCTGCTGATCGAGCCGTCGCTGGTCAACCCGCTGGCGTAGCGCTGACGGGTTATTGCCCGCCATCGGCGCCGACGGAGAGCGCCGGTCTGGCGACCCAGGCGGCGATCGCCTCCGCAACCGCAACCGCCATCGCGTCCGCAAGATCATCGCCGTAGAGGGGATCGAAGTGCGGCGAGAACAGGGTGCCGATCCATGTCGCCTCGGCGAGCGGCTGGGACGCGCCGATCGTCTCCGTGAACAGGAAATCGGGCCGGCCACGGCCATCGATGATGCGAAAGCGCGCGCGCATCGCGGCGCCACCCCAGCCGAAGTCGCCGGTGACGATGGCGAGGACATCCGTACCCGGATCGACGGCCTCGATGTGGCCCTCGACGCGAACCAGCCCGAAACCGCCCTGCGCCGGTTCGGCTTTGCCGACATCGTCAAACGATCCGCTCGCCGTCAGTTCGCGAATCAGTTGGCGGCGAAGCCGATGCGCCAGGCGCTGCCACTCCGGCCGATCCGTCCCGATGCGATCAACGACGACGGCGTGCACCGACGCCGCCGGCCGCTCGCCCGGGTCGGCGGCCGGGCTGGCGCAGCCCAGCAGCGGGAGCACGACGCCGAGGGCAACTATCGTCTGACATGCGAGGCGGCCATGCAGGGCGCTGTGCGCCGGCCGACTACATCGTGACACGATAGTCTACCCTCCCCTTCTTATCGAACCAGGCAGCGAGCCAACGGCCGCTCTCATCATACGTGCATGCCCCATCAAGAATGCCACGAATGCGGAATTCTTCCGCAGGAACTTCACCCCCTGCCACGGTCAAATTCAACTGCCGCGTCGCCAGCAGCGTTTGTTCCCGCAGTCGCCCGCGTTTCGGTTCGATCAAACGCGGTTGCCGGCAGATTTCCGGACGCCAGTAGGTGGCGATCATGGTGCCTGCCGGCACCCGGATCCGTTCCTTGCGGGTCTCCACCTCAAAGCCGTCGCTAAGCGCGCGCCCCTTGACCCAGAAACTGGCGTCGTCTTCGATGGTTTCACTCTCAAAGAGGATCAGGCCCGTTGGCGACCACAGCTCCATCGTCCGCTGTCTGAACGCGTAGACCGTAACACCGAGGAGTGTTGCGGCGATGTCGATGGTGCTGCGCACCTCGCGCCGGTCACCGCGATCGGCGATGTCGACGACGTGGCTGCCGATGGTGGAACCGCCGCGCAGCACCGCGAAGCGGGTTCGACCGGGCGGCGGCGATGCCGCGAAAACAGCCGCCGGTGCGGCGGTCGCGGCAACAGCACCGGCAGCGAGCGCCAGCAACCGGCGCCGTGTCGTTGCCGAGGATCGGCGCGTTGGAACCTGTCCCCAATCGTGGGTCATCACCTGCCCGACACCGCCATGCAGTCAGCAAGCCGTCCGAGTGAGAGATGCGTTATCGCACAATCATCGCGTATCTGGTGCGGCCATGGATGAAAGCGCCGGTCAAAACCGCTACATCACTGGCGGATTTCGCCGTCTTGTGGCATCGGAACGGGAGACGTCGATGATTGACCCCGCGAAAATCAAGGTCGAGAAGCCGTCGCCGGCGGTCGATGCCGAGATGAAAGCCTGTCCGACATGGTCATGTGGGGTCGGGGTTTTTGACTGGCACTATGAACAGTCGGAAGTGTGCCTGCTAACGGAAGGGCACGTGCAGGTCACCGTGCAAGGCGGCGAGACGGTGAGTTTCGCTGCGGGTGATCTCGTCACGTTCCCGCAAGGCTTGATGTGTACATGGGATGTCCGCGCTCCGGTACGCAAGCATTTTCGATTCGAGTAGGTAGCAGGGTGTAATGTCGGTAACGGACTGGCTGGTGCATGGCGGCGAAGTCGATGCGGCTGCGGAGCGCTACGGAATCCCGCGCGATCAGTGGATCGATCTGTCGACGGGAATCAACCCCAACCCGTATCCGGTTCCCGAACTGGCGCGCGACTATTGGCACCGGTTGCCGGACACCGGTTTGTATGCGTGGCTGAACGAGAGCGCGAGCGCCTACTTCGGCGTTGCCCGTGCCGGCTCGGTCGTCGCCGCTCCGGGAACGCAGGCGATCATCCAATGGCTGCCTCGGCTGATCGATCGAACGCGCGTCGCGGTCATCACGCCGACCTACCGGGAACACCAGCATGCCTG
>JALOTH010000009.1 GCA_025458035.1 Rhodospirillales bacterium | reverse complement strand
GGGCATGGCGGCGATGACCGGCAAGAGGCGGGTCGAAGCGGCACGCCGGGCGCTCGAACGCCACGCGCCGCCGCGCAGGTGGACGGAACGGGCGGGGCGCAGACACCGCCGATCCACGCCCATCCGGTGACCAGGGGCGTCCCGGTTCAGGGGTGATCCGGGGCAGAGGACGGCACTGGTGCCGGCTCGCCGCCTTTCAAGCGGGGCGCTTCCGCCGCCAGCGCCGCCTGCAGATTGCCCTTCAGCGAAGCGAGGCCGTGCCCCAATTGCTTTTGCTGTTCCACCGTCATCCCGCGCAGCATCTCGGCGCGGGTCGCGAGGATGACCTTCGTGACCGTCTCGATCAAGGGTTTCGCCCGATCCGTCAGATGGACCAGCCAGAGCCGCCGATCCGACGGCAGCGGCCGCCGCTCAATCCAACCGTTGGCCTCGACGTGGTCAATCAGTCGGCCGACCGTGGACTTCTCGATTTCGAGGTCGTCCGCCAGCTCCGACTGCGACAGGCCGTCGCGGCTGTTGAGAATGGCGAGTACCGCCCATTGCGCCCGGGTCAGTCCGAACGGCTGCAGCCGCCGGTCGATGAGCTTGCTGAGAAGCCGGGCGCTATCGGTGAGGAGGAAGCCGAAGCCCTTATCTTCTTCGTGGATAATCATCGTGCCATTCTCCGCCGAGGAAAGCCGCGGCACCAGCGCGAATGGTGCCATCGCGGCAAGCGAACACCGTCGCCGCTGTCCGTAAGCTTAATAATAATAAGCATGCTTACTATTGCTTCGCTATCGATCATCGGGCTCGCGATGCCTCCGTGGCGATCATAATTATTTATGGCGATACGAAATATTTAATGATCATTCTTAAATACTATTTTTGCCAAAAATGGGAAAATTACAGTAACGACCTCAATCCATATTGCGTTTTTGCGCCCCTCAGTCTAGCTTAAATCGAAGTTGGCGGGCGAGATCAGAGCCCCGCTTTCAGTGGCTCTTCCAATCACGCTATCGCCGTTCAATGAACCAGCAACAGGCAGGCCATTTGGGGCCACGGGCCCGATGCCGGGAGAGGAGACATCAATGGACGTGACGTTGAGTGCGCCAACAACCCACGGCAAGCTGCTATCTTGGGTTGATGAAATGGTTTCCCTATGCAAGCCGGAGCGGGTGGTCTGGGCAGACGGCTCCGTCGAGGAATACGACCGCCTCTGCCAGATGATGGTCGACGGCGGAACCTTCATCCGTCTCAACCCGAAGAAGCGGCCCAACTCCTATCTGGCCCGTTCCCATCCGTCGGACGTCGGCCGGGTGGAAGACCGGACCTTCATCTGCTCAACCAACAAGGAGGATGCCGGGCCCACCAACAACTGGGCGCCGCCGGGCGAAATGCGGGCGACCCTGCGCGGCCTGTTCGATGGCTGCATGCGCGGCCGCACCATGTACGTCATTCCGTTCAGCATGGGGCCGCTCGGCTCGCCCATCGCCAAGATCGGCATCCAGGTCACCGATAGCGCCTACGTCGTCGTGAACATGCGGATCATGACCCGCATGGGCAAGGCGGTGCTCGACGTCCTCGGCGACGACGGCTCCTTCATCCCGTGCCTGCATTCCGTCGGCGCACCGCTGGCGCCGGGGCAGAAGGACGTCCCGTGGCCGTGCGAGCCCGACATCAAGCGCAAGTACATCGTCCACTTCCCCGAGACCTACGAGATCTGGTCCTATGGGTCCGGCTACGGCGGCAACGCCCTGCTCGGCAAGAAGTGCCTGGCGCTGCGCATCGCTTCATGCATGGCCCGCGACGAGGGCTGGCTGGCCGAGCACATGCTGATCATGGGGCTCGAGTCGCCGGAGGGCGAGAAGACCTACATCGCCGCTGCCTTTCCCAGCGCCTGCGGCAAGACGAACCTTGCCATGCTGGTGCCGCCCAAGGGCTTCGAGGGCTGGAAGATCCGCACCATCGGCGACGACATCGCCTGGATCAAGCAAGGACCGGGCGGCGAACTCCGGGCAATCAATCCGGAATCGGGGTTCTTCGGCGTCGGCCCCGGCACCAACATGCAATCGAACCCCAACGCCATGCTCAGCCTGACGGAAAACGTCATCGTCACGAATGCCGCGCTGACCGATGACGGCGATATCTGGTGGGAGGGCATGACCGACAAGCCGCCGGCCCACCTGATCGACTGGAAGGGAGAGGACTGGACGCCCGACTGCGGCCGGCCGGCGGCGCATCCGAACGCCCGCTTCACCGCGCCGGCGAGCCAATGCCCGAGCATCGACCCCGAGTGGGAAAACCCGGCGGGTGTGCCCATCGCCGCCTTCGTCTTCGGCGGCCGCATGAGCAAGGAGATGCCGCTCGTCTTCCAAGCCTTCAACTGGAGCCACGGCGTCTACCTCGCCGCGACCATGGGCTCGGAGGGCACGGCGGCCGCGATCGGCCAGGCGGCGATGCGCCGTGACCCGATGGCGATGCTGCCGTTCTGCGGCTACAACATGGCGGATTACTTCAGCCACTGGCTCAACGTCGGGCGCAAAGTCAACAACCCGCCGCGGATCTTCCGCGTCAACTGGTTCCGCAAGGACGAAAATGGCAAGTTCATGTGGCCCGGGTTCGGCGAGAACATGCGGGTGCTGAAGTGGATCGTCGATCGCGTGCACGGCCGTGGCTACGCCGTCGAAAGCCCGATCGGCTGGATGCCGCGCCACGAGGACATCACCTGGTCCGGCCTCGCCTACCCGGCCGAGACTTTCTACGAGCTGATGGCGGTGGGGCGCACGGCCGGTGCCGCCGAGGCGCACGCCCACGAGGAACAGTTCGACGCCTTCTTCGACCGGTTACCGAAGGAGTTCATCTTCGAGCGCGAACTGCTGCGCTCGCGGCTATGGCGGTCGCCGGAGGTTTGGGAGATGGCGCACGAAGACGTGGTCAGACCGGCGGCGTGACGACCGCCCGCCGGCCCGGCTGAAGCCGGGCGGCAGGGTTGTTTCCGGGAGCGGCGCCGAAACCGCTCCCGGCCCCGCCGCTGCGGCCTGCAACCGGGTCAGTGCGGCGCCGCGATAGCCATCCACATTTGATGAGAGGAGACAACACGCCATGGCGCGTACCAAGATTGCGCTGATCGGTGCCGGAAATATCGGCGGCACGCTCGCTCACCTGATTAGCCTGAAGGCGTTAGGCGACATCGTCCTGTTCGACATCGTCGACGGCGTCCCGCAAGGCAAGGCACTCGACATCCTGCAGTCAACGCCAGTGGCAGGCACCACCGTCGCCGCCAAGGGCACCGCCGACTATGCCGACATCGCTGGCGCCGACGTCGTCATCGTCACCGCCGGCGTGCCACGCAAACCCGGCATGAGCCGCGACGACCTGATCGGCATCAACACCAAGGTGATGATCGCCGTCGGCGAGGCGATCCGCACCCATTGCCCCGACGCCTTCGTCATCGTCGTCACCAACCCGCTCGACGCCATGGTGGGGGTACTGCAGCAGGTCTCCGGCCTGCCGACGGCGCGCGTCGTCGGCATGGCCGGCGTTCTCGACAGCGCCCGCTTCCGCGCCTTCCTGGCGATGGAGTTCAACATTTCCGTCGAGGACGTCAGCGCCTTCGTGCTCGGCGGCCACGGCGACACCATGGTACCGCTCGTCCGCTACTCGACCGTCGCCGGCATCCCGCTGCCGGACCTGGTCGCGATGGGATGGACGACGCAGGCGCGGATCGACGAGATCGTCAAGCGCACCCGCAACGGCGGTGGCGAGATCGTCGCCTTGCTGAAGACCGGCTCGGCCTTCTACGCCCCGGCAACGGCGTCGATCGCCATGGCCGAAGCGTACTTGAAGGACCAGAAGCGGCTGCTGCCCTGCGCCGCGTACCTATCGGGCGAATACGGCGTCTCGGGACTTTACGTCGGCGTGCCGGTGATCATTGGAGCGGGCGGCGTCGAGCGCATCGTCGAGATCGAGTTGAATGCCGAGGAGCGGGCGATGTTCGACCACTCGGTCGGCGCGGTGACGGAACTGTTCGGCGTGGCAACTCAGATGATGTCGGCGTAAGGCTCCATTCCGACGCTGAGGCGATCGATCCGAGCCGGATAGGGTGAGGATCGATCGGGCGGCGGGAGGGGGTGCCGCCGCCGGGCGCCGCGGAGGCTGACGGTCTGGTCGGAGTGAGTGGATTCGAACCACCGGCCCCTGCCTCCCGAAGACAGTGCTCTACCAGGCTGAGCTACACTCCGGACCGAGCCGCTCTTATAATCTCGCGCGGGTGGTTTCGGCAAGCCGGCGAGTGCAGGCGCTACGAAACCCGCTCGACGCAGTAGGCGGCGACCTCTTTCAAAGCCGACTTTTCGGCACCGTCGCGGAACCCGTCGAGCGCCCGCGCCGCCTCTCCCGCATAGTGATGGGCCCTCGCCATGGCGTCAGCCAAAGCGCCGGTCCGCTGCATCCGCTCGATGGCCGCCTCGAAATCCCCCGGCTGCTGGTCCAGCGTCTCAAGCGTCCGCCGCCAGAACTCGCGATCGGCGGCGTCCGCCCGCTCGACGGCAAGCACCACCGGCAGCGTCATCTTGCCTTCGCGAAAGTCATCGCCGATGGTTTTGCCGAGGCGGGCTTGCTCGGCCGAATAATCGAGAATGTCGTCGACGATCTGAAAGGCGATCCCAAGGTTGAGGCCGTAGCCATCCAGCGCCTCCGCTTCCGCCGGCGGCCGGCCGGCGATCACCGCGCCGATGCGGCAGGCGGCGGCGAACAGTTGTGCCGTCTTGGCGCGGATCACCGCGTAATACTGCGCCTCGGTGGTCGTCGTGTCGCCGGTCGTCATCAGCTGCATCACTTCGCCCTCGGCGATGATCGACGACGCGCGCGACAAGATGGCCAGCACTTCGATGGACCCGTCCTCCACCATCAACTCGAAGGCACGGCTGAACAGAAAGTCGCCGACGAGGACGCTCGCCTTGTTCCCCCACACGGTGTTCGCCGAGGCGTGGCCGCGGCGCAACTCCGAATCGTCAACGACATCGTCATGCAACAGGGTGGCCGTGTGAATGAACTCGACACACGCCGCGAGCGCGATGTGGCGGCGCTGCGCATGGCCGCACAGCCGCGCCGAGGCCAGCGTCAGCATTGGCCGCAACCGCTTGCCGCCGGCGGCGATGACGTGCCCGGCCAGTTCGGGAATGAGCGCCACCGGGCTCTGCATCCGCTCTAGAATCAGC
The DNA here is from genome assembly GCA_025458035.1 of Rhodospirillales bacterium. GTDB lineage: Bacteria > Pseudomonadota > Alphaproteobacteria > Rhodospirillales > Defluviicoccaceae > Defluviicoccus. The sequence goes on along the minus strand of JALOTH010000009.1, from coordinate 45,619 downwards.
TGATTGACGCCCTGAAGGTCGTCGCTGACCAGCAGCATCAGGGGGTCGAGGGAGGCTTTGCGGCCGTACGGGCTCACGACATCCACGGCGACGCTCAAACAGACCTCCGAAATCTTCATCTTGACGGCTCCACGGCCGCCACCGCAGCATAGGAATGGCCGGTTCCGGTGGTCAAGCCGATTGGCCGCTGCCGCTCGGCGGTGCGCCGGCAACGGTTCCGGCGGGTGATGCGAGGGCCATGTTCGAATTGCTGCGCAACAGCGACCCGGTGTTGATCTCCCGCCTGGATGCCGCACTGAAAGCCGCCGGCATCCGCTGCTTCGTCTTCGATATCCATACCGCTTCGGCATATGGGGGTGCGCTCGCCGCCGTTGCCAGCCGCATGATGGTCGCCGATGAGGATCGCGGGGCGGCATTGCAGGTGCTCGCCAGCATCGAGGCGGATGCCTGTGGCGACTGAGGCCGCGCTCACCGAGGACCGGCTGCTGGGTGGGCGCATCGTCATCCGCCAGCCCGCCGACGGCTACCGGGTCGGCATCGATCCGCTGCTGCTGGCCGCGTCGGTAACCGCCCGCGCCGGCGATCGCGTGCTCGACGTCGGTGCCGGTGTCGGCGCCGCGGCGCTGGCCGTTGCCGTGCGCATTGCCGGCGCGCTGGTCACCGGCTTGGAGCAGGACCGGTCCAGTGTCGGCCTTGCCGCCGCCAACGCGCAGGCGACGGGTGTCGGCGATCGGGCGCAGTTTTTTATCTGTGACCTCAGGTCGCTGCCGGTGCGTCTATCGCCGGGGATCTTCGACCATGTCATCACCAACCCGCCGCATTTGGCCGAGGGCACGGGCCAGTTGCCAGCCACCGCGCAGAAGGCGCAATCGACGATCGAAGGCGACGTGCTGCTGGCGGAATGGTTGCAGTTCTGCGTCAAGATGACGCGGCCGAAGGGCTTGGTGACAGTCATTCACCGGGCCGACCGGCTCCACCAGGTGCTCGCGGCGCTGGATGGCCGCCTCGGCGAACTGACCGTATACCCGTTCTGGCCGGGGGGCGGCGGCGAGGAAAAGGCGGCAAAGCGGGTGCTGGTGCGCGGCCGGCGGGGTGTCGCCGGACCGCTGCGGCTGCTGCCAGGCCTGGTGCTGCATGCGGCCGATGGCAGCTTTACCGAACCGGCGGAGGCGATCCTTCGTCACGCCGCGCCGTTGCCGTGGTGAGCGCGCGCCATCATCTGAACGGCCAATACCGATGACAACGCCAAGGGTACCATGCTGACCATCCCAAGCTGGTTGCGGCCGTTCATGCCGGTCAAGCGCCTTCGCCATCCCCCGCCCCTCGTCCCCGTTGTCCGCCTTCACGGCATCATCGGCCGCCTGGGCGCCCTGCGCGCCGGACTGACCCTGGCGACGCTGGCGCCGACGTTGGAGCGGGCGTTTCGCATGCCCGAGGCGCAAGCCGTCGCCCTCGCCGTCAACTCTCCGGGCGGCTCGCCGGTACAGTCGGCGCTGATCGCCCGCCGCATCCGCGCGCTGGCGGCGGAGCACAAAAAGCCGGTCTTCACATTCGCCGAGGATGTCGCCGCCTCCGGCGGCTACTGGCTGCTGTGCGCCGGGGATGAGGTCTTCGCCGATGACAGCTCGATCATCGGCTCGATCGGGGTGATTTCCGCCGGCTTTGGCTTTCCCGACCTGCTGAAGCGGGCGGGCATCGAGCGGCGGGTCTATACCGCCGGCGCGCACAAGGACGGTCTCGATCCCTTCCAGCCGGAAAAGCCGGACGAGATCGAGCACCTGAAAGCCATCCAGGCGGACATCCACGCGGTGTTCTGTGCCGAGGTCCGGGCGCGCCGGCAAGGCAAGCTGAAGGGCGACGAAGGCGAGCTGTTCTCGGGCCGCTTCTGGGCCGGGCAGGCCGCCGTCGGGCTCGGGCTGATCGATGGCATCGGTGATCTGCGCTCGGTGATGCGCGAGCGCTTCGGTGAGAAAGTTCGGCTCGTCGTCATTGGCGAACGGCGCAGCGTCTGGCGCCGTAGCCTCGGCTTGCATGCAACGCCGCCGGCTGCCCAGGAGGCCGGTGCCGGCCTCGCCGCCGGTTTGCTGGACGCCGTCGAGGCGCGGCTGATGTGGAGCCGTTTCGGCGCGTGATGGCGGGCGATCACGACCGCGGCGGCACGTCGTCCTCTGCCTGTCCGCCGTCGTCCGACATCTCATCACCGGGGGCGTCTTCGGCCGGGATACGATAGGTTTCGCCGAGCCAGCGCCCGAGGTCGATGTCGGCGCAGCGCTTCGAACAGAATGGCCGCCAGCGCGCATCCACCGGCCGCCGGCAGATGGCACAGCGCCGGACGCCGGAACCGGCCGCGCTCATGGCGCCCGTCCTCCTCCACCCGCACCATCATCCAGGCGAAACCCGTCGGGTGGCAATGCCGCGTCCTCCACGATCTCGATCTCCCGCCCGAGCGCAGCCGCGGCCGCCAGCAGCCGGGCGCGGCTGCGGGTGCGCAGGGCCTTGGCGACCGGTGGCGCGGCGATGATGCGGGGCGTCCCGGTGGCGCGGCCGCGGATGCCGTCCGCGAGGGCGGCAATGGCGCGGCGGGCGGTTTCAGCCGGCGCGGCGATCCGGCCGGAGCCGTCGCAGACGGGGCAGCGGTCGAGCAGGATCTCGCCCAAGGACGGCCCGCACCGCTGCCGGCGCAGTTCGAACAGACCAAGCCGGGTAAAACCGGCGACGTGCACTTGACGATCGTCGGCGCCGATGGCGCTCCGCAGCGATGCGGTGATTTTGGCCCGATGATCGGCGCGGGTCATCGGCACGAAGTCGATGACGATGGTGCCGGCAAGATCGCGCAGGCGGATGGCGACGCCGATCGCCGTTGCCGCTTCCGCATTCACCATCAGCGTCGTGCGCGGCGCGCCGCCGCCGTGGGCTCCGCCGGTGTCCACGTCGATGGCGATCAGCGCCGGCGTCTCGGCGATGGTGACGCGCCCGCCGCTCGGCAGGGCAATCACCGGCGCGAGGGCCGCCTCAAGTTCCGCATCGACGCCCGTGGCGCGGAAAGCCGATCCAGCGGCGGGCAGCAGCGTGACCCGATCGGCCAGGCCGGCGACGCGACGCAACGCCGTGGCCGTGTCCCGATCATCGCAGATCACCGCATCGACGCCGGTCGCCAGCGCGGTTGCGAGCAGGCTGTCGACCGGCGACGGGGCGCGCGAAAGGATCGCTGGCGGTTGCAGGGACGAGGCCATCTGCGGGGGTGGCACGACACTGCGCAGCTTGGCGCCCTTGCCGGACGTCCGTGCTCGCAGCACCCGCACCACCAGCGCGGCGCCCTCGATGACGGCCGGCCCGCCAGCGTTCGCGCCGCCGTGCCAGTCGGCGCGCATGAGCAGGCCATCGCGGTCATCGCCAATATCGACGAACGCCGCGCCGAGGTCGGCGTTCACCTTGCGCACCCGGCCGAGGATGACATCGCCCGCGCGCGGTAGCCGCTCGTCATCGTCGACAGCGACGCGAAGGAGCGTTCCGCCGACGCAAAGGGCGGCGCGCCGATCTGCCGCCGTGCCGCTGATGACGAGTTCACGGTCCGGCATCGACGCCTGCGTCTTCGCGCGGGTGAGGGCTGGAGATACCAGCGGCGGCGAGCAGCGCCGCCGTCTCATAAAGGGGCAGCCCAACGACATTTGAGTACGAGCCGATGATCATGCGGATGAACGCCGCCGCCCGGCCTTGAATGGCATAGCCGCCCGCCTTGTCCCGCCACTCGCCACCGGTGACGTAGGCGTCGATCTCGCTCGGCGACAACCGCTTGAACGTAACAGCGGTGGTCGCGAGGCGGGTGCGGCACCGCCCTTCGGCATCGATGACGGCGACGGCTCCATAGACGCGGTGGCGGCCGCCGGACAACAGCTCAAGGCAGCGTTTCGCCGCGTCACCGTCGGTCGGTTTCGGCAGGATCCGCCGGCCACGCGCCACCACCGTGTCGGCGGCGACAACAACCGCGCCGGGCACGCGCAGGCGTGCGACCTCGGCCTTGGCGGCGGCGAGGCGCAGAGCATGAGCGCGGGGCAACTCGCGGGCCAGCGCTGCCTCATCGATGTCCGTCGCCAGCACGACGTCAGGGTGGATGCCGATCTGTGCCAGCAAGTCGCGGCGCCGGGGCGACGCCGAAGCGAGAACGAGCGCAAGTCTCCGCCCAACGGCGCCATCTACGGGGTCCGCCGCCGTGCCGGCCACGGCCCCGGCCCGCTATTTGTAACGGAATGTGATCCGACCTTTGGTCAGATCGTAAGGCGTCATCTCGACGTTGACCTTGTCGCCAGCAAGGACCCGGATTCGGTTCTTGCGCATTTTTCCCGCCGTGTGGGCAAGAATTTCATGATTGTTATCGAGCTTGACGCGGAACATGGCATTCGGCAGCAATTCGGTGACGACACCGGTGAACTCGATCACGTCTTCCTTAGTCATTCATCCTCTCGGCTTGGTCCCTATCGCCTCTTCTTGAGCGTCCGTCGCCGTCCCGTCAAGCCCCTCGCTCCGCTGGCCTCGGCCACCCACCGCAAGCCCGGCGGCCGGCGGGCGGCAATCGGCCCGGCGGCGCGCCGGCTGCAGCACTCCGTGGAAAGGCTTCAGGTGATGACGGTGGGTTGTGACCGCCCGGTGCGGCTCTCGATCTCCGCAAGGTCGCCGGCGATGGCAATGAGGTCGGCGAGAGCCTGCTGCGCGTCGAGACCTTGCTTCATCGGATCGGGCTCGTAGCGCTCCAGATAGACGCGGAGCGTTGCGCCCTGGGTGCCGGTCCCCGACAGCCGGTAGACGATGCGCGAGCCGTCGGCGAAACCGATGCGCACCCCCTGTTTGCTGGCGATGCTGCCGTCGACGGGGTCGGTGTAGGCGAAGTCGTCGGCGAAGGCGACTTCGAAGCTGCCGAGCTTGCTGCCGGGCAGTGTCGTCGTCATGTCCCGCAAGCGCTGGATCAAGGCGCGCGCCGGTTCCGCCTCGACATTTTCATAGTCGTGGCGGGAGTAATAGTTGCGCCCGTACTGACGCCAGTGGGCGGTGACGATTTCGGCAACCGACTGGCGGCGGGCGGCAAGAATGTTGAGCCAGAACAAGACGGCCCAGAGGCCATCCTTTTCGCGGATGTGGTCCGAGCCGGTGCCGAAACTCTCCTCGCCGCACACCGTCGCCGATCCGGCGTCCAGCAGGTTGCCGAAAAACTTCCAGCCGGTGGGCGTTTCGAAACAGGCAATCCCCATCGCCGCCGCCACCCGGTCGGCAGCCTGGCTGGTGGGCATCGAGCGGGCGATGCCGGCAAGGCCGCGGCGATACCCCGGCACCAGCGCGGCGTTGGCGGCGATGATGGCCAGCGAGTCGCTGGGCGTGACGAAGAAGTTGCGGCCCAGGATCATGTTGCGGTCGCCGTCGCCATCGGACGCGGCGCCGAAATCCGGCCCATCGTCGCGGAACAGCGCGGCGACGAGGTCATGGGCGTACGTCAAGTTGGGGTCGGGGTGGCCGTGGCCGAAATCCTCGAGGGGGACGCCATTGATGACGGTGCCGGCCGGCGCGCCGAGCATGCCCTCGATGATCGCCGACGCGTACGGCCCGGTCACCGCATGCATGGCGTCGAACTGCATGCGAAAGTTGCCGCTGCGAAACAGCGCGGAAATGGCGTCGAAGTCGAACAGCTGCGCCATCAGCTCGGCATAGTCCGCCACCGGATCGAAAACCTCGACCACCATATCGCCGATGCGACTGACACCAATGCTGTCAATGTCCACATCGGCGCTGTCGGCGATGCGGTAGGTGCTGATCGTTTTTGTTTTTTGATAGATCGCCTCCGTTACCTTCTCCGGTGCCGGGCCGCCGTTTCCGATATTATACTTGATGCCGAAATCCTCGTCCGGACCGCCGGGGTTATGGCTCGCCGACAGCACGATCCCGCCGTACGCCTTGGCCTTGCGGATCACGCACGACGTCGCCGGTGTGGACAGAATGCCGCCCCGCCCGACACGGACGCGGCCGAAGCCATTGGCGGCGGCAATCTTCAAGATCACCTGGATGGCCTCGCGGTTATAGTATCGTCCGTCGCCACCGACGATCAGGGTCTGCCCCTGATATCCTGCCAGTGCATCGAATATCGACTGCACGAAGTTCTCAAGATAGTTGACCTGTTTGAAAACGCTGACCTTCTTTCGCAGTCCCGACGTTCCGGGTTCTTGGCCTTCATAGGGAACGGTGGTGACGGTTTTGATGTTCATATTGGCCCCTCTCCGGGTTCTTGACGAATCAGCGAGACTTTTGGCGGCGAAATCTATCAGCAGGTTCGTTGCCCCGCCACTGGGTCGTGCCCGCCGCGGCGCCTAAAGCCGCCATGAAACAAGTACTTGCCCCGTCGCTCTCGCGGCGGCGCCGGATCCGACAAAAAAGTTGTCTGTCCTCAAGTATTTGTTATAGGGTCTTGAGGTATTTTCGGAGCGAAGGGCGGTATCGCTGGCGGACAATCCGGCAAGGTGTGGATTGGCTGTGGCGCTGGGGGGTCCGGCGCTACTGCAGCGGGTCGATACGGCCTGGCAACCGGCACGGGGAGGCGCAATTGAAGAGAGTCTGGCACGCGGTACCGCCGTTGCGGACCGCCGTCGCGGCTGCATTGATGGCTGTCCTGCTGGCGGTTTCCGGCATCGCCCAGGCAGGCCCGTATGCGGCCATCCTGGTGAACAGCGCCAATGGCGAGGTGATCTACGGCATCGATGCCGACCAGCCGCGCTATCCCGCGTCCCTGACGAAAATGATGACCCTGTACATGGCGTTCGAGGCGCTTGATGCGGGCCGGATCGGCGCGTCGGATCGCATCCGGGTCTCCTATCACGCGGCGTCGCAACCGCCGTCAAAGCTCGGCTTGGACCCCGGCGACGAGATCTCCGTTGAGAACGCCATCTTGGCGCTGGTCACCAAGTCAGCCAACGACGCCGCCGCCGCGCTCGCGGAGCACATCGCCGGCAGCGAGAGCACATTCGCCGATCGGATGACCGCCCGCGCCCACGCACTTGGCATGACCAGCAGCTATTTCCGCAACGCCTCGGGCCTGCCGGACACGGGCCAGATTACGACGGCCCGCGACATGGCAACGCTGGGGCTGGCGCTGCTTCACCGCTTCCCGCACTATTATCCCTATTTCTCGACGGGAAGCTTTCAGTACGGCGGCGTTTCCCACCGCAACCATAATCGGATGCTCACCACCTACGACGGCGTTGACGGCATCAAGACCGGCTTTATCAACGCGTCGGGCTTCAACCTTGTGGCGTCGGCAAAGCGCGATAACCGACGCCTCGTCGGCGTTGTTTTCGGTGCGCGGTCTTCAGCGGAACGGGCACGGATCATGACTGCACTGCTGGACGGCGGCTTTGAGGCCCTGAACACGGGCACGTTCGTCGAGGCGGCGCTGGTAAAGGCGCCGGCGGCGATGGCGGCAGCGGCAGTGGCGCCATCGAAGAAGTCAAACCGTCCGGCAGCCGGCCCGGCCGTCGTTGGCACGGCAAAGGTCAAGACGGTGGTGGCAAAATCCGCGGCTCAGGCGAAATCCGCGACCCTGGCGAAGTCCACCGCCGCCAGAAAACCGGCGGCTGAGCGGGCGACGGCGGGCGCTCGCACGAAGGATAAGCCGCTCACCCTCGCATCCCTCGCGGCGAGAGGCGCGGCACCGTCTCCCGCCGGCAAACTCATGGTCATCGGCGCGACCAAGGCGCCGGCGAAGATCAAGACCGGCACGGCGGTCGCCGCCAAGGCAAACGCAGCCACCATCACCTCGACCAAAGCCAAGGCGCAGGCGGTAACGAAGACGGCGCCACGGAGCAAGCCCGCGGGCAAGGGCGTCGATAAGCAGCAGGCAAGCAAGGCCTGCCCGAAGGCGGCTAGTCTCGCTCAGGCCGGCGGCGACAGCCGGCTTCGCCCAGGAATTCCGCCGTATTCGCGCGCCGCGGCCCGAAGGCCGGAGGACATCCCCATGGAGCCGTGCCGTCGGCCATGCTTGGCACGCCGTTCGTCCTCCTCTAAGGCAGTGCGGGACCGGGTAGGAACTGGTAACGAGAGGGAAGCGGGCGGATGAGCGCAGACGGATGGATCGTCATCGCCGTCCTCGCGGGGGCCATCGCCGCATTCGTCAGCAACCGGGTTCGTGTCGACGCCGTCGCCGTCGCCGTCATGCTGGCACTGGCGGTGTCCGGCGTGGTCAGCTCTGGCGAAGCGATCGCCGGCTTCAGTGACTCCTCGGTGCTGATGATCGCCGGGCTGTTTGTCGTCGGCGAAGCCCTGATCGCCACCGGCGTTGCCGCCGCCCTCGGCGCTTGGCTGGCGAAGGCCGGCCGCGGCAGCGAAGTCCGGTTGATCGCCCTGCTCATGGTCGTCGTCGCGACGGTCGGATCGTTCATGAGCTCCACCGGCATCGTTGCCATTTTCATCCCCGTCGTGCTGGGCATCGTGGCTCAAACGGGTTTCAGCCGCGGCCGGCTGATGATGCCATTGTCGGTCGCGGCTCTGATCAGCGGGCTGATGACGCTGATCGCAACCGCTCCCAACCTCGTCGTCAGCAGCGCGCTTGCGGAAAGGGGCTTCAAGCCGCTGGCATTCTTTGAACTCACACCGATCGGTATCGTCATCCTCGTGGTCGGCATCGCCTACATGGTGACCGTGGGTCGCCGCCTGCTGACGCGGCCGGAGACGCAGCCGGAACCACCAAGTGTTTCGGTCGCCGAACTGGCGACAGCCTACGGCTTGGCCGGCACCTTTCGCGCCCTTCGCGTCGGGTCCGACTCGCCGCTCGCCGGACTGACGGTCGCCGAGGCGCAGGTGCGGACCCGTTTCGGCGTGACGCTGGTCGCCATCATTCGTCAGCGCGGGCGTGAGTTCGGCGTCTCGCCGGCGCTGGACAACATGGCGTTGCGGCGCGGGGATTTGATCGCGGTGACCGCCGAGTGCGCCGCCATCGATGCCTTCGTTGCCGCCAACGACCTGATGGAAGAGGCGTTCGACGAACGATTAAGGCTGGCCGCCGTTCGTGAGGTTGGACTGGCCGAGGTGATGCTGGCACCGGATGCCCCGCTGATCGGCAAGACGTTGCGGCAAGCCGCCTTTCGCAGGCGCCGGGGACTGACCGTCCTCGCGATCAAGCGGCGGGGGACGGTGATCGGCGGCAATCTGATCGACACGAAGCTGAAATTCGGGGATCTGATCCTGGTCGCCGGCGGTTGGGATCTGATCGCGCGACTGCAGGCACACGCCGGCGAGTTCGTCGTCCTGCGCTTGCCGGAGGAACTGAAAGCCATCGCACCGAAGCGCACCAAGGCGCGGGTCGCGCTCGCCATTGTCGCCGCCATGGTCGCCATCATGACCTTCGGCCTGCTGCCAAACGTCATCGCCGTCCTCCTTGCGGCGCTCGCGGTCGTCGGCACCGGTTGCGTGGACGGCAAGGCCGCCTACCGCGGCATTGGCTGGTCGACGGTCGTCCTGATCGCCGGCATGCTGCCCCTCGCGACGGCGCTGGAAAAAACCGGACTGACGGAGAGCATGGCGGCCGCGCTGACGCAGGCGCTGGCCGATGTCGGTCCTTACGGCATGCTGGCCGTGCTGTTCCTCGTAACCTCCGTCGTCGGTCTGTTCATTTCCAACACGGTAACGGCGCTGCTGATCGCTCCGGTGGCGATCGGTGCGGCCCAGGATCTGGGCGTCTCGCCCCATGCTTTCGCGGTAACCGTCGCCGTCGCCGCATCCTGCGCGTTCGTCACGCCGGTGTCGTCGCCGGTCAACACGCTGGTACTCGAGCCAGGCCGGTACCGCTTTGTTGATTTCGTCAAGGTCGGCCTGCCGCTGCTCGCCCTCTCGCTGATCATCACCGTGATCATGGTCGGGATCTTGTACCCCTTATCTCCGCCGGCCCGCTGACGACGGGGCGCCGTCTCCGGCGGGGGTGCGCCAGGACCGCGGTTACCACATTCGTCGCCAGCGAATGAGCGCACCAGCGACAACGACGGCGATCAGCATCAGGACGATCGCATTGATAAAACCGTGCTCATCCTCGGTCCACGGCAGTCCCGCGACATTCATGCCGAAGATGCCGGAGATCACGGTGATTGGCAGAAACACGACGGCGGCCAGCGATACGAAGTAAAGATTGCGGTTGGTTCGTGCGGCGAGAAGGCTGTCGATCTCCTCGCTGACCAGGCGCGCCCGCTCCTCAACCAGTTCCAGGTCCTGGCTGATCTGGGTCAGGGCGGCGGCGAGCCGCTGCAAGCCCTTGACGATCGGTGCCACCTGCGCCGACGGCAGGTCCTGCGAAACCTGGACCACCGCATGGCGGTTGGCGAACACATGCCGGCGCAGGCGGGCCATCTCCCGCCGGTGCTGGCCGAGGTTCAACTGGGCGATGTGGCCGGCAAAAACGGCTTCCTCGGCGTCATCGATCCGCTCGGCATAGGCGAGGACCGTCCGGTCAAAGGACTCCGCGATGTAACCGAGCAGACGCTGCAAGGCATCACGACTGCCGTCCACGGACACGCCATTGACGAGATCCTGATGCAATCGCGCCGCCGCCGTCAGCGGATGGCGCCGCGCCGTGATCAGGCCGTGGGCATCGGCAAACAGGTGAAAAACGCCATAGGCGTCGGGTTCGTCGGCATAAACGTCGGCAAGAACGCCAGCCAGCGAGGCGCCGTAGGCTTCGAAACGGATGTTGTGATGTTTCGACAACAGCGTCTCGCGCCCCTCCTCGTTGAGCCAGCCGCAGGTCGCCAACCAGTCGCGCGCGCGCGAATCATTGATGTTGAAGTTGAGCCAGACCGGCGTTGACGGCGGTGCCAGCGCATCGACGCCGTCCATCCCGATGCTGATCGCGGGTCCGGCCGGCGGCAGCAGGAACCCACAGATCAGCCCTTTGTTGTCCAGCAGTTCGGTGCCCATCGCGTTTGCCCCGCCGTGTCACCAGCGCGATCCCTCGGGTGGTAACGAGCCGATCGCGCCGATGCCAATGCGAAGCACGCCCGCCGCACCGGCGGTTGGCTTCTCAGCCGACGATGTGAAAGCCGCCGTCGATGTACATGATATCACCGGTGATCATCCTGGCGTAGTCGGTGCACAGGAAGGCGGTCGCCATGCCGATGTCTTCGATCGTCGACAGTGCCCGCGCCGGCGCCTTTGACGCTGCCATTTCCATGAGTTCGTCGAAATGACTGATGCCCGAGGCCGCGCGCGTCTTCAACGGGCCGGGGGAAATCGGGTGAACGCGGATGCCCTTAGGCCCGAGTTCCGCGGCGAGGTAGAGTGCCGCCGACTGCAGCGCCGCCTTCACCGGACCCATGACGTTATAGTGATCGATGACCCGATCGGCGCCGTGGTAGGTCATGGTGACGAGGGCGCCGCCGTCCGTCATCAGCGGTTCGGCCAGTCGCGCCATGTGGATGAACGAATAACAGCTGACCTGCATCGCCACCGTAAATCCTTCGAGCGAGCAATCGATGACGCGTCCGTGCAGGTCCTCACGCGGCGCAAACGCGATGGAATGCAGGGCGATGTCAAGCTTGCCCCAGTGCTTTTCAATGGCGGCGAACGCGGCCTCAAGTTGGCCTTCCTGGGTGACGTCGCACGGCAGATACAATTCCGGCGCAACGCCTAACTTCTCGGCGATGCCCTGCGTGAACTTTTTTGTCTTTTCATTGAGATAGGTCATGGCAATTTCAGCGCCGAAGGCCTTCATCGCCATCGCGCAACCGTAGGCAATGGATTGATCGTTGGCGATGCCAAGAATGAACGCTTTTTTTCCTTCGAGCGGCCCGTCCGGCCCCAAGATGCGCTCACGAACCTTGGCAAAGAAGTCTTCCGTGTTGAGGTCGGCGTCGTTCACGATACCCGCTCCGTTTGTCTAGGTGATCGGCAAAAGCTCAAGCTTGGTCACTGCGCAAATCTCAGGGCAAGCCCACGAGGCTGGCGGTATGTTGGGCAATCATCCCCTCTTCATTGGTCGGGATGACCCATACCGAGACGGCGCTGTCCGCCGTTGAGATGCGCGGGCCGTTGCACTCATTGGCCTCCGGATCGAGGGCGATACCCAGCCAAGCCGCCTGCTCACAGACCCGCGCGCGCAATCGACGGTCGTTCTCGCCGATGCCGGCCGTGAACACGAAGGCGTCGATGCCGCCAAGGGCCGCCGTCAGCGCTCCGAGAAACTTGCCGACATGGTAGATGAACAGCTCGACGGCTTCGGCGGCGCGGGGATCGCTACTGCTGGTAAGATGGCGCATGTCGTTGGAAACCCCCGACACGCCGAGCAGTCCCGATTCCTTGTACAAAAGCCGCTCGATCGCCGCCGCGTCGTAGCGGCGCTCCCGCATCAGATAGAGCAGGACGCCAGGATCGAGGGCCCCCGTGCGGGTGCCCATGGGCAGGCCATCGACGGCGGTGAAGCCCATGCTGCTCTCGATGCTCTTGCCATCGCGGATCGCACACATGCTGGCGCCGGACCCGAGGTGGGCAACCACCACCCGTCTGGCGTTGGGATCGAACCCGGAAAGCCGTTGGGCGATGTATTCATAGGATAATCCATGGAACCCATAGCGGCGAATGCCGGTGTCGGTCAGTTGCCAGGGCAACGCGAACAGCTGGGCGACGCGTGGCTGCGTGCTGTGAAAGGCCGTGTCAAAGCACGCCACCTGCGGGAGGTTCGGGTCCAATTCCGCGATGGCGCGAATGGCGGCGAGGTTGTGCGGCTGGTGCAGCGGCGCCAGCGGCACCAGCGAGGTCAACGTCTCGATCACCTCGGGGGTGACCACCACCGGCCGGTCATAGGCGAGACCGCCATGGACGACGCGATGGCCGGCGCCGACGATGGGCATGTCCGCGCACCGGTCCTTCAGGTATTCGAGAATGAAACGGACGGCGCCGAGGTGCGTGAGGGTTGAGCCGCGCGGCCATTCGTCATGTTCGAAGATCGTCGCGCCTTGAGCATCCTTCACCGCGAACGCCGGATCGCTGCCGATCCCTTCCATCTGGCCGCGAAAGGCCAGGTCTGTCTCGCCCCCGGTGCCGATGCCGGTGGCAAATACACCGAACTTGATGCTGGACGAGCCGGCATTCAGGACCAGGATCGCATTCGCCATCGCCCCTACTCCGCCGCCGCTTTCAACAGCGCCGCGCCCTGGTTTTGCGCATGGGCGAAAAGCACGGCGAGCGCGCAGGAGGCGAGGCGCGCGGTGTCGCTGTCGGCACGGCTGGTCAACACGATCGGCGCGCGGGCGCCGATGACGAGGCCGGCCGCTTCGGCGTTGGCCATGAACGTCAACTGCTTGGCCACCATATTGCCGGCTTCGAGGCTGGGCACGATGAGAATATCGGCCTTGCCAGCGACCGGCGAGACGATGCCCTTGGTTTTCGCGGCGCCCTCGTCGATGGCGTTGTCGAAGGCGAGCGGGCCGTCGAGGATACCGCCCTTGATCTGGCCACGGTCGGCCATCTTGCACAGCGCCGCGGCTTCCAGCGTCGATGGGATCTTTGGGGTGACCGTTTCCACCGCCGACAGGATCGCCACCTTCGGCACTGCGATGCCGATCGCCTTGGCCAGTTCGATGGCGTTCTGAACGATGTCGGCTTTCGCCGCGAGATCGGGGAGGATGTTGATCGCCGCGTCGGAGACGATGATCGGTCGCGGGTAGGTGGGCACGGCAATGAGGAAGCAGTGACTCAAGCGGCGCTCCGTGCGCAGGCCCGTCTCCTTGCGGACGACCTCGGCGAGGAGCTCGTCGGTATGCAGGCTGCCCTTCATCAGGGTCTGCGCTTTGCCACTGCGCACGAGTGCGACCCCAACCTCCGCAGAGTGGTGGGAATGTTCGGTATCGATGACCTCGCAGCCGCTGATGTCGAGACCCGTGGCATGTGCCACTTCCTCGATCCGTTTCGCCGGTCCGACGAGGATCGGCCTGATCAGCTTGAGTGCCGCGGCCTCGATCGCGCCCTTCAGCGCGTCATCGCTGCACGGATGGACGACGGCGCAACTGAGCGTGGGCAGGTCCTCGCACATGCGGACTAAGTCCCGGTAGCGATCCTCGCGCCGCAACTGCACCTTCGGCAGATCTTTCTGTTCATAGCGCCGCTTGGTAGCGGGCGCGGAGACGTGCAGCGTGCCATCCATCAGCACGGTGCCGAGAACGCCGGTGAGCCGGCAGGCAAAAACGATGACGTGGTTGTCCGGGAGCTTGTCGGCGACGGTCATCGTCGCGGTGACCGGCACGCCAATCTGCACGGGCTGATGGAAGTCGAGGCTGACGGCGCGGGTGATCGAACCGAGTCCCGGCAGGCTGGTGCCGGCGATCGTCGAGAACAACGTCGCCCCCCACATCGTCTGACCGCCGCCCTGGGCGAACATCGAGGTATCGGCGGGGCCCGGATCGAGATCGAAGATATTCAGGTTGCCCGTGACCGCCGCCCACGTCTCGACATCCTCCGCCGACAACACATGCGTGACGCTGACCGTCTCGCCGATGGCGATCTCGTCGAAAGTCTTGTTTTCGATGACCGGCGACATGGAAAGCTCTCCTCCTTAGGGCATGGGTGGGAAGGTGGCCCGTGACCACGCTGTCCACGACGGTTGGTTGAACGCTCATTGCCAAGCGGCGCCAACTCGGTGGTGCCGATGCCGGACCTTGAGCCACGTTGCGACCGGACCGCGTTCGATCATGGTGGCGTCGCTTGCCGACAGTCGCCGCGCCGCTGCCGTGAACATTTCGTGACAATTGCCGACTGGTCCCGCCGCCGAGGGGCGGCGGCGACCCTCAGAAACCGCCCCCCTGTTACTCCGCTGCCGCAGCGGCGTCGAGCGCCAACGCTTTCGAGATACGGTCCAGCGTCACCCGCTGCCGGTCGTCGACGACGCCGTCTCCGAGCGCGATCTGCTTGGCGATCGTCCACGCTTGACGCCGCTCCTCCGATGATGTGAGAAGTTTCGGCAACGCGCGCAGTGCCCGATCCTCGTCCACCTGCAGCATGTGCGCCTGCTCCTTGAGCAACCGCTTGCGTTCCGCCACCGACAGCCCGCTGAGGCGAGGATCCTGCTCGCGGACCTGCCGGCCCGCCTCCAGTTCCCTCTCGTTGATGCCGCCCGATCCCAGCATCAAGGCCGCGACGATGCGCGCCCAGCCTTCCACGAAGCCGCCCCGTTCGATGCGCGACTTCAGCCGTTCGATGGTGGCGTCCAGTTCCGCCTGCTCCCGCTTCGTGCGGACGATCGGCGCGAACTTCGCGGCCTCCACGTCGTCTTCCGTGTAGAAAAACGCGCCGAGCGCTTTGGGACCGTAGATCGCCTTGAAGGTTTGCTCCTGCATCCGGTCACGCACGTCTCGATAGTGATCAAGGATGCCAATGATGGCCTCCGAGACCTGTCTTTCGCAGGCGACGAACATGTTGTCCGGGGATGCCGGCTGCCTGGCTTCCCGCACTGCGGCGGCAAGGCCTTTCAGCGGCATGACGAACGGGTTCTTGTCGGAGAGCATGCGGTGCTGAATGCGCAGCGGGTGCAACTCGCGCAGCACGTCGGCGACTGGCTCGGTCACCATCATCTTCACCCACGGTCCGACAAACACATCGTAGAACTTGGCATTGATCTCGGACACCAGCTTCGAAGATGGGAAATACTCGACGTCTTTCTGTTGGTCATCAAGGCGGCGAATGTCGTTAATTGTGCGCGCCTCGAAACGAGTCAGATAGAGATCTTCGGGACGATCCGCTGCGTCCGCCGGCATCTTTTCGACAACCATTTCGTAAAGGCCCGGCGGCAGCACGTCTATGAAGTCTATGGCCTCGTTGATTTCATAATGTTCTTTTTTCGCGACCTTGCCGGACACGAAGATGCCGAGGTGACCAATATCCCGGTGCAGAACATAAACGATCGTCTGGCCGTGAATCTTGATCTCTTCCTCGCTACCGTAGACGTCAACGATCCAATTCAGCGCCTGCTGCGGCGGCGTGATGTTATCCCCACCCGATGCAAAGACGACGATCGGCGCGGCGATATCCTTAAGGTCGATGTAGGCGCCGCTCTCCGTCCGGATGCGGCCGGCCGCCAGCTTGTTGCCGACGAACAACTCGTTGACGATCCGGGTCATTTCCGGCTTCGTCATGAGGAAAAAGCCGGTCCACCAGCGCTCGAACTCCAGGAAGCGCTCGGCCTCCGTGTCGATACTGGCGTAGAGGTTGTAGTTTTTGGCCCACAGCGTGTTCGCCGGGTTCAGTCGCTCGAAGTTGGCGACGAGGTTGGCGCCGTCGAAGATGCCCCCGCCCAGATCGCTCATCAGCGAAGTGATCCAGGCGCCACCGATCAGCCCGCCCATGTAGCGCATGGGGTTCTTGCCGTCGGCGCCGGCCCAGTAGGACATGGGCGAGCCGCAGATGATCACCGGCCCCATCAGGCCCGGTTCGACCGCCGACAACGACATGACCGCCCAACCCGCCTGGCAGTTGCCGATGACCGCCGGCTTGCCGTCGGCCTCGGGGTGGCGCAGCCGAACGGTTTCAATGAACTTCGCCTCGGCGGCGGCGATGTCGGCCAGCGTCTGGCCAGGCACCGGCATTGGCGTGAAGGCCACAAAATACGTGGGATGGCCGGCGCGCAGCGAGACGCCGACCTGGCTGTCCTCCTTCATCCCGCCGACGCCGGCGCCGTGGCCGGCACGGGGATCAACGATGACGAACGGCCGCTTTTTCGCATCGACCGTCATCCCCGGCTTCGGCCGGATCTGCAACAGCATGTAGTTGCAGGGACGTGGCAGGCTGCGGCCGTCAAGGATGACATCATAGGCGAAGTCGAGCACCGGCGGCGCGCCTTTGGCCCGGTGCTCGTTGAAGATGTTCCCCCGTTCGCGGATCGTATCCCAGAACAGGATCATCCGCTGCACACTGTCGATCCAGTATTCGCTGGCGTGCTGCACCACCGGCGGGAAGGCCATCGCCGCGGTCAGGGCGTCGGCGGCGGCGCCCGGTGTGCCTGCCGTTACACCCGGCAGGGAATCTGCTGGAATGTCCAGTGCCATGGCTCGTGTTCCCTATCCATGGTTCCGGCGTACGGCGCCGAGACCTCTTCACCTGCCATATGGTGGCATGGCAGCGGTACTTTGGCAGGTCAATGAAATGAATATTTCGTGACAACGCCGGCAGGGGCGCAATCATTTTGTCACTGGATGATTTCAAGCAGAATTTGGTAATCATGAGGAGATATTAGCGTCGGCATCAATTCAAAATGATTATCGATATATTGCAATTTGAGCCATCGCTCTGCCGCTGGTGCACGACGAGAGAATGCTGCACGTCTTCCGGCGCCTCTTGATTGCAATCCTGATCTTCGCCAGCGTGGCCAGTGCCGGCGTCCTCGGTTGGCGTTGGTACGAGGCGGAACGTCGCGAACGGGTGCTGGTGCTGGCCACTGGACCACGGGACACGGACGCCTATGCCTTCGGGCAGCGCTTGGCACAGCTCGTCGCCGCCGGTTCCGACAAACTGACCATGCGTGTCATCGAGACGAACGGCTCCCAGGAAAACCGCGAACTGCTCGCCGACGGCACGGTGCAACTCGCGCTCATTTCCGGAGACGTGCCGTTGTCTCTGGAGATGCGCGTAGTCGATGTGTTGTTCCCGGACATGGTGCACCTTCTGGTGAGACCGGGCGCGGAGATCACGGAGATGGCCGATCTGAACGGCCGCACGATTGGCCTGCTGCCAGAGGGCAGTACATCGCGGGCCCTGTTCTGGCCCATTGCCCAACATTACGGGCTGAGCCGCGATGATGTGAAGGTGGTCACCTTGCTGCCGCACGAAGCCGCTGCGGCGTTGCGGCGGGGCACCATCGACGCCTATTTCCTCGTCATCGCCCTCGATGCTCGCGCCACCCAGTACATCATCGACAGGGCTTCGGCGAGCCTCATCGATATCGACCAAGCGGCGGCGCTGCGCCTCGGCGCGCCATTCCTCGAAGAGAGTGAAATCCCCAAGGGCACGTATCGCGGTGCGCCGCCGATCCCGCCCCGGGACCTGCCGACGGTTGCGGTGCGGATGATGCTCGTTTCGAATGGCGCCGTTGATGCGACCAGCGCTTATGAAACCGTGCGCATCATGCATGAACGGCGCAAAGACTTCATTGCCGATAATCTGTCAGCGGTGTTCATGGCCGAGCCTGCGGTGCCGCCGCTCGACCAGGGTCTGCCGATGCACCCCGGCACCGTCGACTATTATGAACGCGATCGGCCTTGGTTCTTCGTCGAGTATGCCGAGCCCATCGGCGTTGGCATGTCGATCCTCCTGCTGCTGGGCTCATGGGTCTGGGCGATCAAGCTGAAGGCTGACCGGCACAGCAAGAACCGCGCCGACAACTACAACGCGCAAGTGATCGGGCTCGCAGAACAGGTACAGCGCGTTGAAACCCTTGACGATCTGGATGCGTTGCGGAACCAGTTGTTCCTGGTGTTCCGCAAAGTGTTCTCCGATCTCGATGAGGATCGGATCACCCCGGCATCGATCCAGGGGTTTACCCTTGCCTGGTATGTCGCGGCGCAGCTGCTGCAGGAGCGGCGATCCGCCTTGTTGCGAGGACCGCTGGCGATGGCCGCGGATGCGGCGCCGCGGCCGGTGGCGCTGCCTTAAGACGGTGACGACACGAGGCTACGGGCGATCCGACGGCTTCCCTCGCGGCGGCGGCGGCGGGATATCGTCGCTTTCCATCGTCAGCAGACGCCGTTCGGCTTCCAGCCAATATTCGAGCGCGCGACCATGCTGCCGGCCGCCCGCCTCCCACATCGCGTAGGCCAGCTTGCGGATGCGCGCCTGCAGGTCCTCGGGCCCCGGCGGCTCGGACGGTTGACCGGTCATGCGGGGGATGTGTGGCGCCGGCGCGGGTCGCGTCAGCGGCAGCCGGTCACTTCGGCTCGAGGATCTGGCGGCCCCGATACATGCCGCTGATCAGATCAACGTGATGGGGTCGGCGTAACTCACCCGTGCTCTTGTCCTCGATGTACGACGGCGCTTGCAGCGCCTTGTGGGCGCGGCGCTGTCCCCGCTTCATGCGCGAGGTTTTTCGCTTTGGTACAGCCATCCACCTTGATCCTTATCGAACGCGCACCGCCGTGAACCGTAGCGCGGCGCGAAGGCCAGTCCGCCGTTGCCGGCCCTGGCCGGGGCCATAAACAGACCTCGTCCCTTGCGAGGCGCCTGCGGCCATGGGATATGACAAGTCTGGAGCTGAAAGCAAGTGGAGATTGTGGATGGGCGCCGAACCAACCGAGCCGGCATTCGCCCGGCGCACCAGCGTCGAGCAGGTCGAGGAGGGCCGCGAACTCGCCCCCCGCTTTGATGAGCACGGGCTGTTGCCGGTGGTGACCACCGACGCCGACAGCGGCGAGGTCCTCATGCTCGGCTACATGAACGCTGAGGCGCTCGCCCGCACCATCGCCGTTGGCGAAGCGGTCTACTGGAGCCGCAGCCGGCAGTGCCTGTGGCACAAGGGCGCCACCAGCGGCCTGATTCAACGGGTGGTCGAAATGCGGATCGACGACGACCAGGACGCGCTGTGGCTGCGCGTGCGCATCGAAGGCGGCGCCAGCTGCCACGTCGGCTATCGTTCCTGTTTCTATCGGACGGTGCCGGTTGGCGCACCGCCGTCGGCGGACCTCACCCTGCGCTTCGTCGAGGCCGAGAAGGTTTTCGATCCCAAGGCGGTGTACGGCGATGCACCGAACCCGACGCGGCTGTGAGGACGGCCAGCGCGCCGGCTGATCGCCGACTGGCGGATCGACTACAATGCGACGCGCCCACACTGGAGCCTGGGCAACCGGACGCCGATCGCATACGCCCTGCTCAGCGACCCCGCGATGCGACGGGGCGGGTCGCCTGAGCTCACCGGGGGCTCCGCGCCCCGCCCCGTCGCTCCACAGACCACGAGGATGCAACCAGCGGCAGGACACCCTAAAAATCCGAGGCGGGACATCGGGGGGCAGGTCAAGCTGTTGCTGCGAGCCGATCCTGTTTTGACGATGACTTCGTGCGTCTCTTTGTTTTGAAATCCAGATACGACATCATCACCATCGGCCTCCGCGACTGGGCCCATCCGTCATGATCAGTGGGAATTGCTATCACACGCCTGTTTGGCGGCAGGCCGGCACGCGAACGGGCGGCCCGATAGGGGGCCGCCCGCGGAAGGCTGCGTGGTGTTGCCGGATGTCAGGCAGCGAGCTTGCGCTGCCGGAAGCCGACGAAACCGAAGCCAGCGAGGGCCGAAGCGAGGATCGGCAGCGCCGCCGGCACCGGCACCACCGCGGTGCCTTCAACCGAGTCATTGGAACACCAGCCGGTGCCCCAGAACAGCCGCAGCGTGTCCCAGCCGGTGAAGTCAATGCCGCTGAGAACCACGGAATAGGCGAACGTATAGGTCTCCGGCGAACCGGTCGAACCCGGCGGCGGGTTCAGCGTCACGCTGCCGGCGGCGTCGGTGACCGTCAGGTCATAGGTTGAGTTGCCGGTAACCTTGGTTTCCGGCGCCCGCGACCCCGCCTGACAGGCGGCATCGGTGGATCCGGAACAGATGTTGGTGAGCCCGCCGTACTCGATGCCGTTGACGGTGCCGAGGATCTGCTGGCTGGTCTGATAGCCGATCCCGGGCGCGCCGAGGTTGACCAGCTTGGCGACGTTGGCTTGCGCCTGGCCACTGCCATCCGGCGTCTGGTTCAGGAACTCCGACTTGAAATCGATGGCGTAGTCGAAGTCGGGCGCCGCTGGCGTGCCATTGTTGCCGAGGTCGATGAACAGATCGGCGAACCCGACATACGTGTTGTTGACGGTCGCTCCGGACAGGCCGAAATTCGTATAGAGGGTGAACTTGACGCTCGAAATGGCGGTGTTGGTGAAGCCCCACTCGACACCGATGCCGCCGCTGCGAAAGCTGTTGGCGCCGGTGCCGCCGCCGAGTTCGTCGACCCAGTTGTTCAAGGGGGTCAACTTGGACCACCTCTCGATATGGGAATAGGTTTGCTGCTGCGGCGTTGAATCGTAGATCATCGCCATATGCGCCGCCGCGGGGCCGCTGGTGAGCGCCAGTGCCGTCGTCGCCCCCAGAATGGCGAAAGTCAGTGCCTTCATCGCAGATCCTCCAAACGAGTTCCTGTTGTCGCCACCGGCACCACTATCTCCATAGTGGTGTAGGCCGCGCGGCGGGGGGTCGATCCCGAGAATACAAAAGTCCGTAAACCACCCATGCGTGTAATATGCTACTTTTAAGAGAATTTAGCAACGAATTTTTGCGGACGATGTAACCATAGCGAGCGCGCCGATAGGTCACGCCTACCGACCCGCGAGCGCGCCCCGCCGCTGGCGAAAGCGGCAGCCGTACCGGTCGGCCGCGCCACCGTACGGGCGCACGCGAGCCGCCGCCCGTCACACGCGGGCGGCGAGATGCGGCGACGCCGTGGAACCGTGCGTCAGAGGGTTTTCAGGTACTCGACAAGCGCCCGCCGTTCGTCGACGCTGAGGCCGCGGCCGATGACACCGCCGCCGGTGGGACCATCGCGGAACTCATGGCCGGTATTGCGGTTGCCGCGGATGGAGGTATCGAGGACGAAGCCAACCTCCAAGTCCCGCCAGTGGTAGCCGACGTCCTCGGCATCGAACCGGCGGCTGCCGAGGGAAAATCGCGCTGGCCGTTCCGCTACCGGCGAGAGCAGGGCATAAAGGGTCGGCACCGAGCCGTTGTGCAGGTAGGGCGGTGTCGCCCAGATGCCGTCGAGCGGCCGCGCCTTGTAGGCGGGCAGCGCGCGAATGCCGTTGGCGCGAAAGCCGTTCATCCGTTCGCGCTCCACCGCCGGCAGCTGGCGCGTGTCATACCAGTAGCTCACCACCCTCTCGACGACGATGCCGAGGGCCGGGCCGTAGGCGTCCGTGCCGAGGGCGAGATGGGCGGGCGTCGCCACCTTGCGGGCCATCATGTCCGCCGCCGCCGCCGGATCGGTGCCGATTTCGCTCAACGCAATCATCGGCATCTTCAGATACTCCTGACCGGCCGCGTTGGGCCGCGTCCAATGACGCGCGTCCCAGAACGCTTCGCTGCCGACCGGCGGCCGATGGCAGCCCTGGCACAACTCCGCGTAGAGAACGGCGCCACGCGCCGCCCGCTCGCGGTCGATGGGAGGCAGCACGTCCTCGGGCCACTTCGGCGCCGTCAGTCCGCGGAACGCCCCGGTGGCGCGCGGCGGCGCATCCCCCGCCAGCAGCGTCTCCATGGCGTGCAGGTTCTCGACATCCACGGTCGACTGATACAGGGGGCGTTGCGGATTGCGGAGGTTTGCCAGCGCGCGCACCCCCAGCGCCTCGCCGGCATTGCGCACCATCGGCTGTTCGATCGAGCCGTTGTACTGCACCCAGTCGAACCAGGAGACGTCCCAGATGTGCGGGTAGGCGACCGGCGCCGATTTCGGCGCGAAGTTGGCGGCCTCGCCCAGTTGCGCCGAGAACACTTCGTTGCCGATGCGGTTGAGGGCATCGAGACGCCCCACCCCCTCCGCCGGGCTTTGCGCCGCCACCTGATCTTCGAGAGCGCGGCTTGCTTTGCCCTTTTCAACGACCGCCGCGAGCTGCCGGCGCAACGCCGCCCTGGCGTCAGCGTCGGCATCGGCACCGAGGACACGGGTGGCAAAGCGCGAGAACCGTAACGGCAGCGCCTCGGTCAGGCCGATGGCATAACCGAGGCGGTCGCGAAACGCGCCAAGGTCGGTCATCGCCGCGCCGCCATCGATGAGGATCGCCGTTCCTTCATAATCGATGCGGCCGGTGTGGCAGCCGGCGCAGGTCAGGCCGACATCGGTCAGCGCCGCGCCGGTGGCGGGATTCAGCCACGCCTCGCCGGAGGCGGGATCGATCTTCTCGCCGCCGCGGGCGAAGCCCACTGGCAGTCCGCTCGGATTATAGGGTCCGCGCGGACTGGCGATGAAGCCGAACTGCGAAAGGTAGTCCGGATCGGCGAGGAGGCCCGCCGGCAGCGGCGATAGCGACGGCCGTTCGAGGGCGACGAACCATTCGTAGGGAATGCCGAACGTCGCCGTGCCTTGCGAAGCGTGATGATACCATTGCCGCTGCTCGGCACTCCAGTTCTGGTCAAGCCAGAGCGTGCGGCTGACGGCGGGCGGTTCCGGTTCGACCGCGGTGCAACTGACGATGGCAGCAATGAGCAACACCCGCGTTGTCAGCGTCATCGTGCGCATGCCCTGCCCTCCACCTCGGTTTGTTGCCACCCGTCGCCGCCAGCATGGCGCCAGCGGCGCAGGGCCAGCGCTGCCGGTCCCTCCTCTGTCCGTAACGCGATTGACGCCTGACAGCAACCCGAATGGGGCGTTGATAGGTGTGGACGCTGGCGACGCCGGCCGCCGGCGATCCCGTCAGGCGGCGACGGGTGGCAAGCCGGACTGTGGCGAAGCGTTCGCCGGCAACCGGCGGCGGGCCAGGGCACGGGCAACGCGATTGCCGACGCTCAGTTCCGGATTGAGCATGCTCTGCGGGTCGGCATGAAAGTGGGTGATCGCCGCCCGCTTGCCGGAGTAAATCTCGTGGCTGTTGATCCGGCTCTCGCACAGCCAGACCTCGCCCGGCTGGAACTCCACGTGATGGCGTGGCACCGATCCGTCCGCCACCTCCTGCCAGCGTTCCAGGATCTGATAGGTCATTCGGTAGCAGACCTCGTTGGCGTGCGCGCCCTGCATGTCGGCAAGGCCCGCTTCATCGTAGAAGCGCTCCATCATCTCCTCCAGATGCGGGCCGACCCGCCAGATGCGCGGCGTCTCATCGAGGTTGAGGAACACCCGCACGTACTGCCGGTCGTCCTTGCTGCGCAGGTGATCGAAGTGGAGCGGTTCCGGACCGGTGGGAGTGAATCGCCAGTTCACGTCATGCTGCAGAAACCGATACGTCCGGAAAACCTGGTGGCAGAATTCCGTCAGCTGCGCTGTCAGATCGCGGACGGCGCGGCGAAAGCGGAGATATCCGACGACATCGGCGCCAAATACGCCATAGAGAAACTTGACCACCTTCGGCTTGTACAGCTTGGGGCGCGTCAGGGAGCGCGCGTGCAGCTTTTTGTAATCGACGCCGGGCGGAAAACTGACCCGCCGGAAGACATCCGACGCGATGCGGAACGGCGGATTTTTCAGGAGGATGACATCTCCCGCCTCGTAATGGCGAACGAGATTGTCATCGAACACCTGTCCCAGCCGCTTACGCTCGCGCCAGTCCAGTTCGACGAAAAAGTCGGGCAGCCTTGGGTCGAGGGTGATCGCCGGCATCCTTATCGCCTCCCGCTATGCCTGCCTTATCGCCGTCCGGAAGTTCCCCGGACAATCTTTAGCGGAGCAAAGGCGTTTGGCAAGAGCGCCGGCCGTTACCGCGTCGATTGACGCGGCCTCGTCTCCTTGACCTTCCACGCTGAAGGACGGCGGATCGGACGGGCTATCGTGTTGCTCCTCGAGATGCCTGACGTGATCGCCAAGGGTGCAGGTCGGTTTGAACTGCCACAGCGTCGGACCCGCCGCTGCCGCGCACCGGCGCTTGCCAGCACCGGCCGGGTGTGCAACATGCCCCCGCCAGTCCCTTAACCGTGGATGAACGCGCCATGCCCGCCGCCGACGCTGTCTCGCCACTGGCCCCCTGCGCCTTCCCGGCGATGCCGCCGGTGCGCGGGGTACGCCTCGCCACCGGCGCGGCGCAAATCCGTTACCGCGACCGCGACGATGTGCTGCTGGTCGCGTTCCCTGCCAACACCGCCGTCGCCGGCGTTTTCACCCAGTCGCAGACCGCTGCGGCGCCCGTTCTCTGGTGCCGCAGCGCGCTGGTGCGCGGCCGCGCCCGTGCCCTCCTCGTCAACGCCGGCAATGCCAATGCGTTCACCGGGCGCGCCGGCGAACAGGCGGTGGAGCGCACGGTGATCGCCGCCGCCGGGCAGTTCGCCTGCGCCACCGATGAGGTCTTCGTCGCCTCCACCGGCGTCATCGGCGAGCTGCTGCCGGCGCAAAGAATCTGCGACCTCATCCCGCACCTCGCCGACCGCCTCGACGAG
Organism: Rhodospirillales bacterium; assembly: GCA_025458035.1. Taxonomy (GTDB): domain Bacteria; phylum Pseudomonadota; class Alphaproteobacteria; order Rhodospirillales; family Defluviicoccaceae; genus Defluviicoccus. Next base: position 20,520 of record JALOTH010000009.1, on the reverse strand, counting down.
CAGAACGACAGCGACGACTGGCGGCGGGCCGCCGCCGCGATCGCCACCACCGACACCTTTCCGAAGGGGACGACGGCGACCGCCCGCATCGATGGCGTTGCCGTCACCATCAGCGGCATCGCCAAGGGCGCCGGCATGATCGCCCCCGATATGGCGACGATGCTGGCATTCGTGTTTACCGATGCCGCGATCGCCCCGGCGGCCTTGCAGACGCTGCTGCGTTCCGGCGCCGATCGCTCTTTCAACGCCATCACCATCGATGGCGATACCTCCACCAACGACACGCTGTTGATGTTCGCCACCGGCGCCGCGCCCCATGACCCGATCAACACCGCCGATGATCCCCGCCTCGGTCCGTTCATCGCCGCCCTCGATGGCGTGCTGCTCGATCTCGCACAGCAGATCGTCCGCGATGGCGAGGGCGCCTCGAAGTTCGTGACCGTGCGGGTGAGCGGCGCGGCGGACGATGGCGCCGCCCGCCGCATCGCGCTGACCATCGCCAACTCGCCGTTGGTGAAGACGGCGATCGCCGGCGCCGATGCCAACTGGGGCCGCATCGTCATGGCGGTCGGCAAGGCGGGAGAACGCATCGACCGCAACCGGCTGGAAATCGCGATTGGCGGCGTCGTCGTCGCCCGCGAGGGCGGAGCGCCGCCAGGCTACGACGAAGCCCCGGTCAGCCGCCACATGCAGGGACGCGAGGTGGAAATCGCCGTCGATGTGGGCGTCGGCGGCGGCGCCGCCACGGTATGGACCTGCGACCTGACGCATGGCTACATCGACGTCAATGCCAGCTACCGTTCCTGATCACGGTTGTCTCGCGATTGCCGATCGACGCCGCGACGCGACGTTGCCGCTCGTTCTCGTTGCCTCGGCGGCGCTGATCGACGCGGACGGCCGGGTAATGCTGCAGCAACGGCCGGCCGACAAATCGTGGCCGGGCTGGTGGGAGTTTCCCGGCGGCAAGATTCACCAAGGGGAGACGCCGGAGGCGACGGTGGTGCGCGAACTCCGCGAGGAGCTGGGCATCGATATCAGTGAAAGCTGCCTCGCACCATTCACCTTCACGTCCTACGCCTACGAGGATTTTCACCTGTTGATGATGCTGTACCTGTGCCGGGTCTGGCGTGGCACGCCGCGGCCGGCAGAGGGACAATCGCTGAAATGGCTGCGTCCCCTCGACCTGGCGCGGCAGGACAAGCTGCTGCCCGCCGACACGCCGCTCGTCGCCATGCTCCGCGATTTTCTGTAGAGCGGCTGGCCGGCGTCAGCCGGACGGCGGCTGCGCAGCGATCGCCTCCGACAGTTCCTCGAAGGCCATCAGCATCTGCCGTGACAGCCGGGCGAACGGCCCGCCGCCGCGCAGTCTCGCCATCGCCTCGGCCTTTTTGCCGGCGTCGAGAAGGGCCACGATCTCGCGGATGATCCGGTGGAACTGATCGTGGAGCGTTCGTGCTCGTTCATACGACGGCAGCGCCGCGTAGCGCGTGCCATCGCCGTCAAGCCAGCGCTCGATGCCGCAGCAGCCGTCGTCGCGCAGGAACCCCGGCAGCGCCGGGTCACGGCCATCGACATAGTCCATCAACGCTTTGATCGATTGCGTATGCGCGGCCAGCGCCATGCGCAATACCGGGTCATCCACCATGTCGCCGGTCTTTCCTCGCCTCGGCCATGACCAAGCTCCTCAATCTGCATGCTACGGCGCTGGGACGTCACCACCAAGCCCGTCGATGCCGAGAAGAGCCGGCAATTCGGCCATAGCGCCGAACACGCGTTCGGCACCGGCGGCGAACAGCCGGTCGGCCTCGCCCGCCCGGCGATGGGTGCCGCCGACGAAGCCGAACACGCGCATGCCGGCCGCCCGCGCCGCGGCGATTCCCGGTTCCGCATCCTCGATGACGAGGCAGGTGGCGGGCGTTGTGCCCATGCGGGCAGCGGCATGACGGAAGAGATCGGGCGCCGGCTTGCCGTGTGCGACCTCCGTCGCCGAGAAAAGATGTGGCTCGAACATTGCCAGCAGCCCGGTAAGACCAAGGGTGAAGCGCATCTTTTCGTGGGTGCCGGACGACGCCACACAGCGCCGCCACGGCAACCGCAGGATCGCCTCGCGCACACCCGCGACGGCGCGCAAATCCCGCCGGAACGCTGCGCGGTCGCGTGCCGCGATGTCCTCGGCAAAGCTGGCGGGCAGCGGGCGGCCCAGGTCCGTTTCCAGCGCCCGCATCACGGCGCCGAGGCTGATGCCGGTGAAGCGCGCGATGCAATCTTCGGGACTGAGGGCAAGGCCAAGCTCGCTGGCCGCTTCGGCGAGAACGCGGGCGGCGATGGGTTCGGTGTCGACAAGCACCCCATCGCAATCGAAGATCAGCAGATCAAGCGGCGTCACGCGCTCTCCCCTCAGCGGCGGAAGTGGGCGTTGCGGATATGGGCGAGCAATCCCGCCACCCCCGCCTCGATCAGCTCGAAGGTCCGTTCGAAGGCCGCCTCGCTATTGCCGAAGGGGTCGGGAACATCGCGCACGGGCGTTCCGTCGGCGAAATCCAGCAGCAAATGCAGGCGATCCTCATAGCCGGCGGGGCATATCGCCGCCAGATCGGCGCGATTGCGCCGGTCCATCGCGATGACGTACTCAAAGGTTTGAAAATCCTCGGAGCGGACCTGCCGTGCCCGCAGGTGGCCGAGTTCAGCGCCGCGGGCTTTCGCGATGGCTTGCGCCCGTGGCTCCGGCGGCCGCCCGACCTGCCAGACGTGGGTGCCGGCGCTGTCGATGCCAATTTGGCCGGCAAGGCCGGCCCGCGCGCTGGCGGCCGCGAACACCCCCTCCGCGGTGGGTGAACGGCAAATGTTGCCAAGGCAGACGAAGAGGACATTGACCGCCGGCAAATCCGCATTAACCTCGGTGCACAACCGTTTTCAACTCCAGATAGGCGGGGCAACAGCGATGGTCCAGCGAGACGCTGGAGAACGGCGGATCGTCATCCTGACCGGCGCCGGCATCTCGAAGGAATCGGGGCTGGATACCTTCCGCTGCGCTGACGGGATCTGGTCGCGCGTCAACCTCGAAGATGTGGCGACGCCGGAAGGTTTCAGCCGCAATCCGGAACTCGTCCACGATTTCTACAACGCCCGGCGCGCGAAGCTCGGTGATCCTGCGGTCGTGCCCAACGCCGGACATCACGCGCTTGCCCGCATGGAACGGGAATGGCCGGGTGATGTGCTGCTGGTGACGCAGAATATCGATGACCTGCACGAACGCGCCGGCTCCAGCAACCTGATGCACATGCATGGCGAGTTGAACAAGGCGCGCTGCGCCGCCTGTGAGCAGGTGGTCTCCTGGACGATGGATTTGAGCGTGAGCGATGCGTGTGAACGTTGCGGCAGCGTCGGTCGCATGCGTCCACACGTTGTCTGGTTTGGGGAAATGCCGCTGGCGATGGATGTCATTTACGATGCCCTCAATCGCTGCGACCTGTTCATGTCCATCGGCACATCGGGAAACGTCTACCCGGCAGCCGGCTTCGTCAGCCACGTGCGCATGTATACGCGCGCCCACACCGTCCAGCTCAATCTGGAACCGACCTCGGGTTCAACGATGTTCGCCGAAACCGTCCTCGGCCCGGCAACGGACGTGGTGCCCGCGTACGTGGAGCGCATCCTTTCGCGAGGTTGGTAAAGAAGCCGACTGCACGCATTGCGCGCGCTATGGCATTAACGCCACTTTTACGGTATAATGCCGGCAACGGATAAATGTGGAGCCCGGCGGCGGCCGCGTCCGTCACCCGGGTTGGGACATCAGCCATGAACACCCTTCCATCCGATGACCGCCTGCTCGTCACCTATCTTGACGACCGACGACTCCACCCCGACCGACGCCGAAAGACGGACCGTCGTCAGTCGGGCGAACGGCTGCCGCCGTCGGCAACGCCGCGCCCCTACGGATTTCGCGCCTTCGAAGACCGGCGCTCCGGCAGCGATCGCCGGCGCGAGGCGCTGGCGCCGCTGTTCACCGCAGTGGGCGCCTACGATCCCAGTGGTGACGACGGGCCGCTGATTGACCTTACGGCGGAGGAAATCGCCGTCCTTTTGGATCGGGACGCGCCGTAACACCAACACCGACTCCGGCCGGACGAACGCTCAGCGTCGGCGGGCGCCGACGCGCAAGCGAAGCGCGTTCAGGCGGATGAAGCCTTCCGCATCCCGCTGGTCATACACGCGGTCGGCTTCGAAGGTGACGATCTCCTGGTCATAGAGGCTGTAGGGAGACCGGCGCCCGGTGACGATGACGTTACCCTTGTACAACTTCAGGCGCACGCTGCCGGTGACCTTCTCCTGCGTCCCGTCGATCAACGTTTGCAGCGCCTGGCGTTCCGGCGTGAACCAGAAACCGTTGTAGATCAGTTCCGCATACCGGGGCATCAGCTCGTCCTTCAGGTGGGCGGCACCGCGATCGAGGGTCAAGCTTTCCATCGCCCGGCGCGCTTCGAGAAGAACCGTACCCCCAGGCGTTTCATAGACGCCGCGCGATTTCATGCCGACGAAGCGGTTCTCGACGAGGTCGCGGCGGCCGATGCCGTTGGCGCCCGCCAGCCGGTTCAACCGTGCCAGCAGCGCCGCCGGCGTCAGCCGCTCACCGTCAACGGCAACGGGATCGCCGTGTTCGAAATCAATGACGATCTCCGTCGGCTGGTCCGGCGCCGCCTCCGGTGCCACGGACAGCCGGAACATCGCTTCGTCAGGAGCCACCCAGGGGTCCTCAAGCGCCTTGCCCTCGTAACTGATGTGCAGGAGGTTGGCGTCCATTGAGTACGGCGGCTCACCCTCCTTGTCGGCGGGAATCGGGATCTGGTGTTGCCGCGCGTACTCGATAAGGGCAGCGCGCGAATTCAAATCCCATTCCCGCCACGGCGCGATCACATGCACGTCCGGTTTCAGCGCGTAATAGGTCAGCTCGAAACGAACCTGATCATTACCCTTGCCGGTGGCGCCATGAGCAACGGCGTCGGCGCCGGTGGCATCGAGGATCTCGATCTGGCGCTTGGCGATGAGCGGGCGAGCAATCGACGTGCCGAGCAGGTAGGCGCCCTCGTACAGCGCGTTGGCTCGAAACATCGGAAAAACGTAGTCGCGGACGAAGGTTTCGCGCAGATCCTCGATGAAAATCTCTTTGACGCCAAGCATTTCCGCTTTCGCGCGGGCTGGTTCAACCTCCTCACCCTGGCCAATGTCGGCGGTGAAGGTGACGATCTCGCAGCGATAGACATCCCGGAGCCAGCGCAAGATCACCGAGGTATCAAGGCCGCCAGAGTAGGCCAGCACGACCTTTTTTACGCCCCTGCCCATGGTCATCCGCTCCTCGCTCGCCTTGAAAGCGCGGGAGTATAGGTCAAGACGGTCGACTGGCAAGGCGCGACTGAGGCGGCGTCACAGTCAGCCGGCAAGCGGCGCGGTCACCTCGCTGAGCCACGCGGCCGTCGCCCTGTCAACCAGCGGCGTCATCGTCGCGCGCACCCGCGCGTGGTAGGCGTCGAGCCACTCGCGTTCGGCCGGCGTCAGCATCTCGGCAAGGATCAGGGCGCGATCAATCGGCGCCAGCGTCAGCGTCTCGAAGCTGAGCAACTCATGCTCGCCGCCTTCCGGCGTGAACGCTTCACTGACCAGCACCAGGTTCTCGATGCGGATGCCATAGGCACCCGTCTTGTAGTACCCCGGCTCGTTCGACAGCACCATGCCCGGCTCGAGCGCGGTCCGGTTGGGCATTTTCGAAATGCTCTGCGGCCCTTCGTGCACGGAGAGGTAGGCCCCCACGCCGTGACCGGTGCCGTGGTCATAATCGAGGCCAGCCTGCCACAGGGCGAGGCGGGCGAACGCGTCGATCTGCGTGCCGGTGGTCCCCTTCGGAAAGCGCAAGGTGGCGATGCCGATGTGCCCCTTGAGAACGAGGGTTAAGCGTTCGCGCATTTCCGCCGTTGGCGCACCAATAGCGACGGTGCGTGTGACATCGGTCGTGCCGTCGGCGTACTGTCCCCCGGAGTCGAGGAGAAACAGCGATCCGGGAACAAGCGGGCGGTCGGTGGCGGCAGTGACCCGATAGTGAACGACAGCCCCATTCGGCCCGGCCGCGGCGATCGTCGGAAAACTCGGCCCTCGGTACAGCGGGTCGCGTCGGCGGCAGGCTTCCAGCCGCGCCACCGCCGTCGTTTCCGACACCGCGCCCGACGGCGCTGCCTGTGCGAGCCAAGCCAGGAAAGCGGCTAGGGCGGCGCCATCGCGGCGGTGCGCGGCGCGCATCCCGTCCTGTTCCACCGGGTTCTTGATCGCCTTCAGCTTAAGGCAGGGGTCCGGCCCCGAGACAACGATGCCGCCCGCGGTCTTCAGCAGTTGCTTGATCGCCGCCGGGCTCCGTTCCGGGTCGATCCGCACCCGCCGCCGTTCCTCGCCCAGCCGCCGCAAAGCATTCGGCAACGCGGTCGGTTCGGACAGCGAAATGCCCCCCTCGCTGGCGAAGTGGGATTGCACCGCCGGCGTCACCTTGCCCGGGTCGACAAACAGCGTGACGCTTCCGTCGGCGGTGATGATGGCGAACGCCAACGTCACGGGCACGTGCGGCAAGTCACCGCCACGGATATTGAGCAGCCAAGCGATGCTGTCGGGCGCACTCAGCACCGCCGCGTCCTGACGCCGTTCACGCAGCATCTCGCCGATTTGGGCGCGCTTGTCCGCGGCCGATTGCCCGGCGATAGACAACGGGTGCACGGCCATAGGCGCCACCGGTGGCGGTGGCCGGTCCCGCCAGATGGTGTCGATCAGGTTGGCGGGAACCGCCACGGCGCGCGCCTCCGCATCGTGGCAGGCAGCTTCGAGGGCGGCGACCTGTGCGGGTGTGAATAACCAGGGATCATAGCCGAGACGCCCACCCGCCGGCAGGTGCTCGGCGATCCAGTCGGCGGGCGGCTCGCGGCTGACATGGCGGATTTCGTACGCGCTTGCAGCCACCTCAGCCGCAGCCTGCACGGTATACCGGCCATCGACGAACACGGCCGCCCGCTCCCGCAGGACAATGGCGCTTCCCGCCGAACCGGAAAAACCGGTCAGCCAGCGCAATCGTTCGGCCGAAGCCGGCACATACTCGTTCTGATGTTCGTCACCGTGGGGAATCACATAGCCGGCGAGGCGAAGGCGCCGCATTTCCCGCCGCAAAGCCGCTAGGCGCTCCGGCGCTGGCAGGTTCCCCGCACCCGTCTTCGATGCGTCGGTCGCCAGGGGCGGGAGGGCGGGCTGAAGGTTGGCGAGAATTGTGCCCTCGTTTACGGACGGTGAACAGCACTCAATCCAACCTAGGTTGGCCGACGTGCTCCCGCAAGAAAATTGCGGGTGGTTATGCGTCGAAGGCAATTGTGCAATGCAACACTATCATCCGAGATCGGGCTGGGACACGCTATAATTGCTCCCGTGCCAGAACACAGGCATAAGGCGCAAGGAGATGGTGATGAACAACCCCGTGCTGGAAACCTCGGCAGCATCATTCAACGCCGGGCGGGCGGAGATCGAAGCGGCGGTGTGGGCGGCTCGCCAACGCCGCGATCATGCCGCGGGTGCAATCATCCGCGGTGCCGCCGAGCGATGCACGACGACGCTCGTCAGTTTGCTTGCACCGATGTTCGGCTGGCAGCGTCGAAAGCTCCCGGCGACAGCGCTGCTGCAGAGCCGGCAGCCGCGTTCCGCGTAAGCGTTTGAGCCTAATTGGCACGAGGCACGAGGCGGTAGCCGCGCTCGGTCATGCACCGCGCGAACAGATCGTCGCGGCGCCGCCCCGCCTCGAAGCGGTTCATCGATTGTTCAAAGGTGGCCGTCCGTGACCAGTTCGTGGGCACTTGTTCTGTCTGCGCGCTTGCCAGTTCCTGCTCGGCGCGTTCCGTTGCCAATTGCCTGCACTCGGCGCGATCTCTGCCCCAGGCCTCGAACGGCTTTGTCGGATTTTCCCATTCCCCGGCGGTTTCGCTGGCGCATCCCATAACCGCCAACAGCAGCACCAAGCTCGCCGCGGCCGCCGCCCGCTGGCCCGTTGCCCCGTTCCTCCCCGTCCATCGACATCTGGTGCGCATGGCTTTTTATTCTCCTCACAAGATCAGGCGCCGGTTTCGACGAGGAATTCGGCGACCACCGGTGCGTGGAACGACTCTGGCGACCCGGCGACGACTTGCGGCGTCACCAGTTCGTCGCCGAGCGCCTCATTATGGACCTCGGCGCCGCGGAACCACGCCAGCAGCGGTCGCGAGACGAGGACGTGATCGAGCATTTGCGGCCGGCCGTGGTGGACCACCGAGAAACGCCGAGAATCGGCGACCGACCGGTCGACCGCAACCAGCGTGCGATAGGCGAGATGGGGATTGCCGGCATCCTCCTCGTCACCGCGGATCGTCCGTATTGGAATTTCATTGAGTTCCGCATTGAAGTCGCCACAAACGACGATGAGGGCGCCGGCGTCGTCGTCCATGATTCCATCAATCAGACGGCGGGCTTCCAGCGCCTGACCGGCGCGCTTGACGGCAGCGACGAAAAAACCTTCCGCCCAATCGGCCATCGACCGCCACGTGCGGGCGCTCGTCTTGCCTCCGGGAACAAAGGCGGCGCGCGGCGCACGCAGATGGACATTGATGACGTGCACTTTCACCGCCGGTGTCAGGTGAACCGTCGCACATAGTAAGGGTCGGTCCCATTCGATCGCCACCGTCTCGCCGGCGGCACGGGTATGACGTGGCGGGGCGACGAGTTCGTGCAGAATCTGCCGCTCATCGGCGATGGGGAAACGGCTGAGGATCACCAGGTTGTGCTTGTCGCGCGGCGTCCCGCGCGTACGACTCACAGTGGAGGCGCGTACAAAATCGCTGTACGGGGTGCCTTCGAGTAGCAAATCGAGGGCATCCAGCGCCCGGCGCCGGCTGCTGCCCCGGCGTTGACCATCCACCTCCTGCAGGCAGAGCACATCGGCGCGCAGGCGCATCAATTGCGGGCGCAACAAGCGGATGCGTTCCTGCAGCGTGGTGCGCGCCGCCGTTCCCGTCTCGTTGCCGTCGACGCCGCCGAAGTTCTCCATGTTGAACGTGGCGATCCGCAGCGGCAGGGCGCGGAGGTTGGCCGACACCGTCCTCAGCCCGCACCGCCAGCGGGCTTGAGGCAGCGGCGAAGGAAGGCGATGGCGTCCGCCGCGTCCCATTCCGCCACGCCAACCACACGGCCAACCTCGTGTCCCGTGGCATCGAGGAGGATCGTTGTCGGAAGACCGCCGACGCGGAGGGCGCGGGCGACCCGTCCCATCCGGTCGACGGCAACCGGCAGATGTTGCAAGCGGTTCGCCGCGTAAAATTTGCGCACGACGGGAACGCCCTCGCGATCCGCCGACAGCGGCAGCACGACAATGCCATCGCCGGCGACCGCCGCCGCCAAGCGATCCAGCGCCGGCATCTCCTTGACGCAAGGCGCGCACCATGTCGCCCAGAAGTTGACGATCGTCGCCTTGCCAGCGCTGTCGGCAAGCCGACGTTCGCCGCCGCTCTCGTCAAACCACGGCTGATCGGGGGCAACGGCGCCGGCCGCCGCCGGCTGCCAGCGGCCGAGCGATGCCGGCGGTGCGGTGCAAGCCGCGGCGGCGCTTGCGTCTGGAGCGGTGATCAGCAGAATGACGCCCAGAGCCACGCTGATTACGATCGACCGGGTCATCCCACTCACTCACCCTTTCGAGCCTGTCCTCGCCCATGAGCGAACCCGCGAAGCCCAGTATGACCGCCGAGGCGGCCGCCCGCGGCGATGCCGAGCCTAGCCCCATTTGGGGTGGACGGTTCGCCGCCGGACCCAGCGCCATCATGGCCGCGATCAACGTCTCCGTTGATTTCGATCGCCGGCTGATCGCCCAGGATATCGCCGCTTCGCGCGCTCACTGTGAAATGCTGGTTCGTCAGGGCATCATATCGCAAGCCGATGGGGATGCCATCCTTGATGGCCTGGCCAAGATACGCGCCGAGGCGGCGGCGGGATCGCTGGCCTATCGGCACGACCTCGAGGACGTTCATATGAACGTCGAGGCGAGACTGGCGGAACTGATCGGCGAACCGGCGGGGCGCCTGCATACCGCGCGCTCGCGCAACGATCAGGTGGCAACCGACTTCCGGCTGTGGGTACGGGACGCCATCGACGGCCTCGATGACGCCATCCGCGGGCTGCAGGCCGCGCTGATCGACAAGGCCGAGGCCTACGCCGACGCCATCATGCCCGGCTTCACCCACCTGCAGACGGCGCAGCCGGTCACACTGGGACATCACTTGCTGGCCTATGTGGAGATGCTGGGACGCGACCGCGGCCGTCTCGCCGACGCCCGATTTCGAGTTAACGAGTGTCCGCTTGGTGCGGCTGCCCTTGCCGGCACGTCGTTTCCTATCGACCGCCGCGCCACCGCCGACGCCCTCGGCTTCCGCGCGCCCTGCGCCAACTCCCTTGACGCCGTCTCCGACCGCGACTTCGCGCTGGAATTCCTCGCCGCCGGCGCCATTCTCGCGGTGCATCTGTCGCGGCTCGGCGAAGAGATTGTCATCTGGAGCTGCGAGCCGTTCGCCTTCGTGCGGCTGGCCGATGAGTTTTCCACCGGCAGTTCCATCATGCCGCAAAAGCGCAATCCGGACGCGGCCGAACTGGTGCGGGCCAAGGCGGGCCGGCTGATCGGCGCGCTCAACGCCCTGTTGATCGTCATGAAGGGACTGCCGCTCGCCTATGCCAAGGATATGCAGGAGGACAAGGAGCCGGTGTTCGAGGCCACCGACACGCTGGCGCTGTCTCTCGCGGCGATGACCGGCATGATGGCGACGGCCACCTTCGATCGAAGGCGGATGCGCGCGGCCGCCGATCTCGGCTTCGCCGCAGCCACCGACATCGCCGACTGGCTGGTTCGCGTCAAGGGCATGCCCTTCCGCCGCGCCCATCACGTCACCGGCGCGCTGGTGAAGGCGGCAGAGGCTGCCGGCTGCCGGCTGGACGCGCTGCCCCTCGCCACCATGCAGGCCATCGCCCCGGAGATCGACGCCACCATCGCCGGCGTGCTGGGCATCGAATCCTCGGTCGCCAGCCGCACCTCCGAGGGTGGCACCGCGCCAGCCAACGTCCGCACCGCCGCCGCCGCTGCCCGCCGACGGTTCATCGACGGTCGCCATGCCGAAAGCGCCTCGCCATGACCGACATCGGCCTGGTCAACCTCGCGCTGTTTCTCGTTATCGGCCTCGCCGCAGGCTGGATTGCCTCGCTGATCGTTCGTGGCCGGGGCCTCGGGCTGATCGGCAATCTCGTCGTCGGCGTCATCGGCGCCTATATCGGCCCATTCTTCTTGCGCTTTTTCAATGTTTCCGCCGGTGGTCTGATCGGTGATCTGGCTACGGCAACGGTTGGCGCGATGCTGTTGATCTTCGTGATTGGCGTGATCAAGCGCATCTGATCGCGGCAGGAATCGCCGATCAGGCGGGTCCAAGGCCGACGCGCAGGTCCCGTTGCCGCAGCCACCAGACGAACGGCAGCGCCAGCAGCACCATCCATAGCTTGCCAACGACCTGCCCCGGCAGATAGGCAAGCGAGCCGAACGCGAGCCACAGGAACACGGCGCTGTCGATGATCAGGCCGACGATACTGCTGGCGGCTACGGCGGCGAGAAGGCGTCGCCGCTGCAATGGCGTGTACACGGCGAGGTCGGCCACCTCCGACAACAGGAATGCGGCGGCCGAGGCGACAACCAGCGCCGGCGGCGCAAGCCACGCCGACAACGCCGCGCCGGTGAGGATTGCCAGCACCGCCCAATTCACCCCCAATCGCCGCTGTACGAGGTCGCGGAGAACGAAGGCGAGCCCAATAGTGATCACCCCCGAGGGTGCCATCAGCCCGAAGCCGACCGGGATCAGGCATGGCCCCTGCGGCACACAGCTGGTGCCGACGTTGCCGATCAGCCAGTTGGCGGCCGGAATGCTCAAGGTAAAGAGGGTAAGAAAAACAAACCCCTCGCGCCGGCCGACACTGGTCTTCGAACCTGCGCAACCGCTGCGTCGATCGTCAATCATCATGCTCGGATGCCTGTGACATCAAACCATCGTCGCCGCGAAAGCGGCGATAGCCAGCGGCCCGCAGTTCGCAGGCGGGACACGTACCACAGCCAGAGCCCCAGGGATGGCGGATATCGCGATCGCCGAGATAACAGGTGTGGGAATGCTCGACAATCAGTGCGATCAGCTTCTCGCCACCAAGATGGCGGGCGAGCCGCCATATCTCGGATTTGTCCCGCCACATCAGCGGTGTGTGAATAACGAAATCACTATCCATGCCGATGTTGAGGGCCACTTGCAGCGCCTTGATCGCATCATCTCGACAGTCCGGATAGCCGGAATAATCGGTCTCGCACATTCCCCCCACCAGATGGCGCAATCCTCGGCGGTAGGCAACGATAGCGGCAAACGTCAGCAGCGCGATGTTGCGCCCGGGCACGTAGGTCGTCGGCAGGCCATTCTGCCCGAGGCGGATTTCGGCATCGCGGGTCAGCGCCGTTTCACTGAGGCTGCCGAGAGCCGGCAGCGCAACGACATGATCAGGACCCAAACGCGGCGCCCAGCGGGGGTAGCGGTTGCGGATTTCGGACAGAATCCGGATCCGAGTCCGCAGTTCGACGGCGTGGCGCTGCCCGTAGTCCACCGCGAAGGTTTCCACCCTCGGAAACCTGGCAAGCGCCCAGGCGAGACACGTCGTCGAGTCCTGCCCCCCCGAAAACAGAACCAGCGCCGCAGACGACTCCTGCTCGGATCTTCCCATCATCAATGATCAGTCGCCGTCACGGTCATCCATTGGCAGATCGGCACCTGAGACTTGCATTGTGGCCGGATATTGCGTCCTGCCGACTCGCGACACATAACGTCGTGCTGGGCGCGAGGCAACCGGCGCGAGCCGACGGGTCCGCCAAACCGCCGCACCGTGATGACACGCGGAGCCGTGATCTTCCGCCCCTCATCCGCAGGAACCTTAAGCGCGTACCTGCCAACATGATAGAGCATCCGCGCCTGCCGTGAGCATCGACCGACCGGTCATCGTCTGGTTTCGCCAGGATCTGCGCACCGCGGATCAGCCGGCGCTCGCCGCCGCTGCCGCCACTGGCCAGCCAGTTCTCGCCGTCTTCGTCCTGGATGACGCAACGCCGGGCCATTGGCGTCTCGGCGGAGCCAGCCGCTGGTGGCTCCACGGGTCGCTAGCCTCGCTGGCAGCGGACCTTGCGGATCGCGGTGGCCATCTCACACTCCGGCGCGGTGCCAGCGTCGACAGCGTGCTGGCCATTGTCCGCCAGACCAACGCGTCAGCGGTCTACTGGAACCGGCACATCGAACCCCATTGGCGGACGGCCGAAGCGGAGCTTCAGAAACGACTCACCACCCTTGGCGTTGCCGGCCATGCCTGCGACGGACAATTGCTGTTCGCCTTCGGTGCCATCCGTGGGCGCAGCGGCGAAGTTCCGCGCGTCTTTACGCCATTCTGGCGCGCCTGCCTCGCCGCCCCGCCACCGGCGATGCCGCTGCCGCCGCCGCCATCGTTGCGCGCTCCCTTAACGATCCCGCCGGGAGACAGCCTCGCGGCATGGCGGCTACGGCCAACCCATCCCGATTGGGCAACCGGACTAGCCGCCACATGGCAGCCAGGGGAGACGGCGGCTCAGCAGCGGCTCGCCAGCTTTCTCGACCATGGCGTTGCCCGCTATCGCGATCAGCGCAACGATCCGGGCATCAACGGCACGTCTCGTCTGTCGCCCTACCTGCATTGGGGAGAAGTCTCGGCACGGCAGATCTGGCACGCAACGCACCTGCGGTGCGCTGGTGAGCCCGGCTTTGCCGCCGGCGCCGAAGCCTTTTTGCGGGAAATCGGCTGGCGGGAGTTTTGTGCGGCGATGCTGCTGGCGCGGCCGGAGATGCCCGATGATCCGCTACAGCCGCGGTTTGCCGGCTTCCCCTGGCGGGACGACCCCTCGCTCATCGATGCTTGGAGCGCCGGACAGACCGGTTACCCCATCGTCGACGCCGGCATGCGTGAACTCTGGCAAACCGGCTGGATGCACAATCGGGTGCGGATGATCGTCGCCTCCTTCCTGACCAAACACCTGTTGCAGCCTTGGCAGGCCGGCGAGCGATGGTTCTGGGATACCCTCGTTGACGCCAACCTTGCCAGCAACGCGGGCGGCTGGCAGTGGGTCGCCGGCTGCGGCGTCGACGCCGCCCCCTACTTTCGAATTTTCAACCCCGTCATGCAGGGCGAAAAGTTCGATGCACAGGGGCGCTACGTGCGACGCTGGCTGCCGCAACTCGCCGGTATCGAACCTCGCTTCGTTCATAAGCCTTGGCTAGCGCCGCCGCTTTCGCTCGCTGCGGCAAAGGTGCGAATCGGTATCGACTATCCGGCGCCGATCGTCGATCACGGCACAGCGCGGGACCGTGCGCTGGCGGCCTTCTCAACACTTAAAAGTTGAATATGGTCGAACGGAGCGATCCGCGCGGGATGAAACTGTACCTTTTTTGACGCACTGTCACATCGAGGAAACGGCATCGCGGTCCAGTCCCGCCGGCTCCTTCTGCTGAACCGACAACGAAGGTATACTTACTCACAACCAAATCTCGCTGATTGCGGAGCACCTCGCCGGATACGCTCACCCCGCATAATCGCACGGTGAAGTGTCCAAGCGGTTCAGGCCCCGCCGGTCAGCCGTGCGGAGTGCGCATTCCTATGCGTGTGCCCTCGTGGCAGAGCTGCGTCGGGGTCTGCGGCATGGTTGTCGCGGCCCTGCTCGGAGCGTGGGCGATCAGTGCCGAGATCGAGGCCTCGCCGGTTCAAGCGCGGATTTTCTCCCGCCTCGCCGATCAGATGAAGTACAGCATGGTGCCTGGCGAAAGCGTGACGTCCCGCTTTCCCGCTAGCGGCCCCTACGACGACCGGCTTGGTTACAGTCAGCTGCCGGCGTTCATCGAGGCCCTCAAGGCGGATGATTTCATCATCGATCGGCAGGCGCGGTTGTCGCCGGCCATGGCGCGATTTATCGACCTCGGCGGCTTTCCGATCTTCCCTGAAAAAGCGCAAGCGGGCCTGAGCATCTATGATCAACGTGGGCGCGAGATTTACCTCTCCCGCCACCCGGAAAGGCTGTTCCCGAGCTTCTCGGCCATTCCGCCGATGTTTGTCGCAACGCTGCTGTTCGTCGAGAACCGCGAGTTGCTGGATGCGACTTACCCGACGCGCAACCCGGCGATCGAATGGGATCGCTTCGCGCTGGCGTCCGTCAACGCTCTCTCCGACAAGCTGAGCCTGTCGAGCCATCGGTTCGGCGGCTCAACCTTGGCAACGCAGATCGAGAAGTATCGCCATTCCCCTTCGGGTCGCACCGGCTCGGCTGGGGAGAAGCTGCAGCAGATGCTGTCGGCGAGCGTCCGCGCCTACGCCGACGGACCGGAGACATTCGCCGCGCGCCATCGCATCGTTCTCGATTACATGAATTCAACACCCTTGTCGGCGCGGCCGGGCTTTGGCGAAATCATCGGGCTCGGTGACGGGTTGTGGGCCTGGTATGGCACCGACCTGAACGAGGTCGTCCGCCTGTTCGGTCGGGACGCCCGGACACCGGCGGACCGCTTCGCCCGTGCTACCGTCTATAAGCAGGCGCTCAGCCTGATGCTGGCGCAACGCCGTCCCTCATACTACCTGCTGGCGGGCCGCGACGACTTGCGCCTGCTGACCGACACCCACCTTCGTTTGTTGGCCGATGCCGGAATCATCGATACTGATTTGCGGGACGACGCCATCGCCAGCGACCTTGAGTTCCGCCGAGAACCGCCCGCGCCGACGGAGATCTCCTTCCTCGATCGCAAAGCTGCCAACGCGATTCGTGCCCATTTATCGTCGCTGCTCGGCGTCCGTCGGTTCTACGATCTGGACCGGCTCGATCTCCGCGCCGAAGCGACCCTCGACCTGCCCACGCAACAGGCGGTTATCGATGTTCTGCGCCGATTGAACGATCCCGAGCAGGCGGCTCAGCTCGGCCTGATCGGCGAACGGCTGTTGGACAAGCGGCAGGTCGCGGGGGTCGTTTACAGCCTGACGCTGTACGAGCGCGGGCGTGATGCCAACTATGTGCGGGTTCAAGCCGATACCCTCGATCGCCCGCTCGACCTGAACGAAGGCGGCAAACTCGATCTCGGGTCGACCGCAAAGCTGCGCACGCTCACCTCGTACCTGCAAGTCATCGCGGAACTGCACCAAACCTATGCACAGATGAGCCGGGCCGAGCTGGGCGAAGCAGCCGGCGACGCGATTGACCCGCTTAGCCGCTGGGCCATACAATATTTACAGCAGAATGCCGATCGATCTTTGCAGGGATTGGTTGACGCCGCGATGGAACGGCGATATTCAGCCAGTCCAGGCGAAGCGTTCTTCACCGGATCGGGTCTTCACACCTTCGCCAACTTTGATAAGACCCACGACACCCGCATTATGACAGTGTGGGAAGCTTTTCGGTATTCCGTTAACCTGCCGTTCATCCGCATGATGCGTGACATCGTGCGCTATCATATGGCAGCGGCCGGTGACGGCGCGGGCACGGAGATCTTGAAGGATGGCGACCACCCGGCGCGGCAGGACTATCTGCGCCGCTTCGCCGACAAGGAAGGGCGCGTCTTCATTAGCCGGTTTTACGCCCGCTACCGCGGCAAGACGCCCAATGAAAGCCTCGAACTTCTTGCCGGTCGGACGCGCCCGGCCGCGCACCGGCTCGCCACCGTCTATCGTTCGGTCCGCCCGGACGACGGCCTCGACGCCTTCGCCCGCTTCATGCGGCGGCGGCTGCCGGCCGCCAGTTTGAGCGACGCGGAGATGGCGAAGCTTTACAGCGGATATGGCATCGACCGGTTCAACCTGCACGATCGCGGCTACATCGCACGTCTGCATCCACTGGAACTGTGGCTGGTTGCCTATCTGCAGCGGCAGCCGGCGGCAAGCCGCGGCGAGGTGATGGCGGCAAGCGTTGCCGAGCGCCAGGAGGTGTATGCGTGGTTGTTGAAGTCCAAACGCAAGGGTGCCGCCGATTCACGCATTCGGATCCTCCTAGAGGAGGAGGCGTTCGCCCGGCTGCATCAAACCTGGGAAGCCCTCGGCTATCCGTTTCCGACGCTGGTGCCGTCGCTAGCCACCGCCATCGGCAGTTCGGCCGACAGGCCGCAAGCGCTTGCCGAACTGATCGGCATCATCCTCAACGATGGCGTCCGACTGCCCACCATTCGCGTTGATGCCGTCCACTTCGCGGAACGGACACCCTTCGAGACGCACATGGTGCGCGCGCCGGCCGAGGGCGAACGCCTGCTGCCCGCCGAGGTGGCGGCAACCTTGCGCAAGGCGCTTGTTGACGTCGGCGAAAACGGCACGGCGCGGCGTATTGCCGGTGCGTTCACCGGCGCCAATGGAACGCGGGTTGCGGTGGGTGGCAAGACTGGAACCGGTGACGAAATGGCCGACCGTTACGCCCGCGGCTCGGCGGCGGCCCGCGAAAAGGAGGTCAGCCGCAGCGCCGCCTTCGTCTTCTTTATCGGGAGCCGCTTCTTCGGCGTCGTCACCGCCCACGTCCCCGGCGACCGGGTCGGAGAGTTCAAATTCACCAGCGCGCTGCCGACGCAGGTGCTGAAATCGCTGGCGCCGGCCTTGCAACCACTCATCGATGGCGAGCCGCAACGTCCGGCACCGTTGCCAAACGTTGTCGCTACCACTGGTCCGGTTATCCACTAAATCTAACATCGAACGACGCGCAGCCGGAACGCCGCCAGCGCGCCACGGCCAGGGCAAGAGGATTGCAACGCAAGCCATGAGCGGAAGCTTTCAACAGGATCGATCACGGCACCCCGTGGCAGCGACGCCGATGCGGCGCCAGCGGCAGCTTTCGCAGTCCCGGCTGGGACTGATGACCGCCGCGCTGGTCTTTGTGGTTGGCGCGGCTTCCGCGCTGGCAGAGCCGGCAAAGGTCATGCTGCCGACACCCGCGGCCCCACGTTCTGCGCCTTCGGCATCCGTAGCGACACCGGCAGCGAAGCCTCCGGCAGGTGCCGTCAAACCGCAGACGAGTCCGGCAAAGCCGGCGGCGGACACCGCCGCGCCGCGTGCGGCCGCGTCGAAGACAGCGGCGAGCGGTGGCAACGCGGTGGCATCGACGATACCCCAGGCGCCCGTCTCGCCGGGCGCGTCGCCGCCATCGCCGCCGATGGGCGATGAACCATTCCCCCGATCATCTCGGCTGCACGGCGATATCCTTGGCGAGCTGCGGCAAACAGTGACGTGGAAAACCGATAACCTTCTCGACATTGCCCGCGCCGAAAACCTCGGACTGATCGAGATCATCGCCGCCAATCCCGGGGTCGATCCCTGGCTGCCGGGAGCGGGAACCGAGCTCGTCCTGCCGAGCGCCCACATCCTTCCCAGCGGTCCGCGTCAGGGCATCGTCGTGAACCTCGCCGAATTGCGCCTTTACTACTATGACCCCGAGCGCGGGCCGATGACCTTCCCCATCGGTGTCGGCCGTGACGGCTTCGGCACACCGGTCGGTAGCACAAAGGTCACCCGCAAGGCGGCGGATCCGACCTGGTATCCAACGGCCGGGAAGCGCGCCGATGACCCGACACTGCCGGCGGCGGTACCGCCGGGACCGGATAACCCGCTCGGCGAGTTCGCGGTTTATCTTGGCTGGCCAACCTACCTGATCCACGGCACGCACAAACCGGACGGTGTCGGGCGGCGCGTCAGCCGCGGCTGTATCCGCATGTACCCAGAAGACATCGCTTTTCTCTACCGCCGGGTGCCGGTCGGCACGCCGGTCAGGACCGTCGTCGAGCCGGTGAAGGTCGGCCGTAGCAACGGCCACGTTTACATCGAGGTACACCCATCCCTCGATCAAATCGATCAGCTTGAACTGGAGAGAACGGCGAAGCCAGAACCGCTTGCCGATCAGACCGATGCCATTTTGCTGCTGGCCGGCGATGATCGCGAGCGGCTTGACTGGGCGGCAATCGACCGCGCATTGGCGGAACGGAAAGGGATTCCCGTTCGGATCACCCGGTAGTCATAGTGGTCTGAGACGAAAGCACCACGAACCCGCGTGTGAGTTCCCGCCGTGCGTTAATTCAGTGGCGGCGCGACCGCCGACGGTGCCGCGGCGGCAGTGGGATCGGCGATGACACGATTGTAGCTGCCGGAAGTTTGCACCAGAACGCGCGCGCCGGGCGGCAGCGGGATTTCAGAACTGCTCTCACGATTCTGCGCCACCGTGACCATGCGACCGTCGTCCATCTGCACGATGTATTCATAGCCGCTGCGGCTGTTCAAAGCCTCCTGAGCGGCGTAGCCGATGCCGGCGCCGAGCACACCGCCGATGACCGACGTCCACCCCGATCCAAACGCCCCGTAGGCACCGGCGCCGCCGAGCGCACCACCGGCCGCCGGTCCCCATGGGCTGGTCTCGCCCGCAACCTCGATAGGGCGCGAGGAGACGATGACGCCACGCGCCGTTTGAATGGATTTACCAACATCAGTGGCCTGATACCGGGATGCGGATGGGGTGCCGCAGGCAACCAAGGCAACCGTGGCCACTGCCAACAAGGACGGAGTTACGAACCGGCTCATCGTCACCACTCCTGAACGAGGTGGGTGGGGCAAGTTGGAAAGCCTTGGTCGGCGCCAAGACAACCCTCCCCGCTTCCCTCACGATGACATGGTCGTGTGCCGTCATGCACGCAATATGCGACGGGAACGCCGCATGGCGCGACCGCGGCGATGACCACGATCGCGCCGTTCGCCGTTATTGACCCGAACCGACGGTTGACGGAGCGGGTGCGGTTGACATCGCCGGCGTGGGCACCCCGGCTTGCGCGGTCTGTACCGGTAGAGACACTGACTTTTGCGCACCGGAGCATGCCTCCGCGGCAACCGGAAGCATCACTACGGCGCCTGTTAATGCAATCATTGCAAGGGTCGCAAAACGCATGACGGCTCTCCCATGACCGTTAGGCGGCTACAGACAGTCATTCCGCCTCGCATTATCAAGTGCGACTATGCAGGCTTTGCGACAAGGCCGCAACGGTGGATGATCTCGGATCGAAAACGGCCTTGCCTTCTGCCCGGCAATCGGCAAGGAATTGTGCACTGCATCAAGGAAGTGACGGAGGAACGGCGGTGCCGCGAAATCTCAGCCGATGGATCATTGGCTTCGTTGCCGGTGTGTGTGCGTTGGGCGCGCTGTTCATGGCGGCGGGTGCCGAAGAACGGATCATGCATTACACAGCGATTGTCTTTTTTATCGCCGCTGTGCTTTTTCTGTTCGGACTGATCAAACAGTCTTTCGACGAAGCCCAACGACATTAGTGTCTGTCCGGAAAGGTATTGAATCGGTTGAGTCTTCTGTGATTCCGTGGGGGTGGACCGATGAGCAGGAGGCCG
>JALOTH010000086.1 GCA_025458035.1 Rhodospirillales bacterium | reverse complement strand
TCGAAATAGGACTTCTGGCCGACCATCATCAGATCGTTGTGGCCGGCGCCGGGTATTGGCAGCAGCGTTTTCATGGGCGCCGGCGAGGCCTCGAACAGCGCCTCGGCGTCGCTGAACGGAATGATCCAGTCACGCTCGCCATGGATAATCAGCGTTGGCAGCCGGCAGCCAGCGATCTTGTCGAGATTGCCGAACCCGTCGCGGCTTTCGAAGGCGTCGGCCAACTGCACGAAGCCGATCCGTTCGATCAGCGCGAACGTGTAGGCAAAGCCGCTTTCGATGATGAGGCCGGCTGGCTGAATTTCGCTTGTCATGTCTTTCGCCGCCGTATCGATGATTTCCAGCGCCGCCGCCGATCCCAATGACCGGCCCATGACCCAAATCGACGCCGGTTTCAGCCCCTTCTCCGACAGCACTGATGGCAACTGCTGCCAGCAGGCGACGGCATCCGCCAGCAGGGCCGACGCACTCGGCTGACCATCGCTGGTGCCATAGCCACGATAGTCGACGACGCAGAGGTTGACGCCGATTCGAGTATAGAACGGGGCAATCGTGTCGTAGTCAGCGGCGATTTCGCCGTTGCCATGGAAATATAGGATGGTCGGCGCCTCCGGTGCGGCGACGAACAGCTTGCCGCCGACCCGCATGGCATCGCCGACCGGAAAGGACAGTCGGAAGGTTCCCCGTTGGAGTTGCGGCACCACCGCTTCGCGTCGCGGGTAGAACAGCACGCCGCGCACCTCCGGCCGATCGAGCACCTCCAGGGTCCGCGTCATCGCTTCCTCCTGCTGATCGGCAGCGCCGGCTCCCTTCGACGCCGTGACTTGTCATTCCATACCGCGAAGTGCCAGCCCGCCGCACTCGAAATCGGTATCGGCATGGCGCCCGGTGGCCAAGCGCTCAACGGCCTTCTTCGAGCAGGCTGCCGATTTCCAGGACTTCGATCCGGTTGGTGATGAACGAGCGCCCTCGCCACCAGCGATGGGCGATGACGGCGATCCCCTCGAGCACGTTGCTTTTCCTCAGAAACGACGCGGCAATCGGCTCCCACGACAGGCTGTGCTCCGGCATCGCCACGGGAAAGATGCCACTGACGAAGTTCAGGCGTTGGCATGTCGTCTGGTTCGGGCTCATCGCCACCACCCAGCACGGAAGCCGGTAGGCAGCGATCAGCGCCGGCAACTCGCCAGAGAGTGTCGGCGCAAGGACAACCCGCGCCTTCAACTTGTGGACGGCATGCGCGACGTCGTAGGCAATGATGTCCTCAATCGCCGGGTTATCCTGGTGGCTGAGGTCGACGGCGATGCGGTCGAAGGCATCGGGCAACGCCTCCTTCAGCATCGGATCGCTCCATCCGGCCTCGGTCGCAGCGGCGATGTTCGCCAGCATTTTCACCGCTTCGACCGGATATTGACCCATCGCCGACTCCTCCGACAGCATGACGCAGTCGGTGCCGTCGAGGATGGCGTTGGCGACGTCGGTCGCTTCGGCTCGGGTGGGCCGCGAGTTGCCAATCATCGATTCCAGCATCTGCGTTGCCGTAATGACCGGCCGGCCGGCACGTCGTGCGTGTTGGATCAATCGCTTTTGGGTAATTGCGATGCCTTCGATCGGCGTCTCGACACCGAGGTCGCCGCGCGCCACCATGATGGCGTCCGCCTCCGCGAGGATGGCGTCGATATTGTCTACCGCGACGCAGCGCTCGATCTTGGCGCAGATCATCGGCTCGCCGCCGGCCTCGCGCGCTGCGGCGCGGACCTCCCGCAGCTCCTCTGGAGTTTGCACGAAGGACTGACTGACCGCGTCCAACGACTGTGCGACCGCGAATTTCAGTCCTTCATGATCCTGCGGCGTGAAAACCTTGATCGGCAGTTGCTTGCCGGGGATGTTGACGCCCTTGTTGGAGCGCAGTCCGCCGCCAACATCGACACGGCAATGGACCTCGTTACCGGCGACGGCGATGACCTTAAGGTGCAGAAAGCCGTCGTTGAGAAAGATTGCGTCACCGGGACCCACCGAGTGTGGGAGTTCGGGAAACTGGACCGGCAGTTTCTCTGGCGTGCCAACGATGTCGGCGGTGGTCAGCACGACGTCCGCTCCCGTCTCCAGACTGAAGGCGCCGCCGGCCAGTTCACCGAGGCGGATCTTCGGTCCCGGCAGGTCGGCGAGGATCGAGATGCGATGGCCGGTTTCCTTTGCCGTCTTGCGGATCAGGGCGATGGTTGCGGCGTGGCTGTCGAAATTGCCATGCGCGAAATTCAGCCGGCAGACGTCCATGCCGGCATCCATCATCGCCGCAAGGATGTCGGCGTTGGCCGAGGCTGGGCCGATGGTGCAGACGATTTTCGTGCGTTGTTCCGAAGCGCCCATGTTGACAGCTCCCAGCCCACCGGAGCGCGCACGTTGGAAGCGGGACCGAGGGCTGTCAAACGATAATATTCAGACAGTGAGTTGGCCGTCGGCCGCAACATAGCCAAGCTCGCGCATCGTCGGGCCGTGGCTGCGCAGGATCAGATCGACGTCTTGCGGCGGCAGACACTTCCGCCAACCACCGACGACACCGGAGCGAAAAAAGCGCCGCGAATGCCGCGAGCGTTCGCGAAAACCCCGTTCCCGTTCCTGGCGGGCGAGTGCGCGAAAGCTGGCGTTGCGCACGGCGCGGCCGATGCGGTCACGGTTCGGCGCAAGGCCAAGGAACTCGATGACATCGCTGAAATGCGGCAGCGGTGCCATCAAAAGGTCTTCGTAACGGACGACGTGACGCTTCAGGCCCTCTGCCGCGAGCCAGCTGCGGACGTGGCTGCTCCAGTCGGACAGGTGTTGCTTGACCTGCCCCGCTCGCGGATCGATGGCGAGGCCGGGAAAGCAAACCGCGCGCGCACCCTCCGCCGGGCTCAGTCCGTAGTGATCGGCGAACGAGACGGCGACGTCGAGCGGGTTGCGGACGATGTAGATCGCCGCGAAGGTGACCTCAGGCGTGATCAGCGGCGTGCCGCCCGCCGTCGCCAGTATGGAGTGGGTCTTGACGAAGACGACACCCGGCTGGGCGTCGGCGATCGCCCGGTGGACGGCAGGGCGCAGCCGATCGATCTCGTCCGCCGTCAGTTCGCTCGCGGGCCGGCCGGCGACGCGCTCATAAGCCTCGCTGCGCATGTCGCCAAGGGCGAAGTTGGGCAGCGTGTTGATGTCGATCGGCGTTTCGCTATCGGTCAGATAGTTGGCGAGAAACGCCCGGATCCAGGTGTTGCCCGACTTGGGAAACGACGCGATCCACAGCAGCTTGCCCATCGCCGTACCCGGATCCCTCAGCGGGCCGCCGGCGGACGCCGGGCGAGCAGCCGCCGGCCCTCTCCCGCCTGCCAGAGAACGACCCCCGGCACTCCCCAGGCCAATTCGCGCACCCGCTTGATGAGGGCCAGCGCCAGGGCGACGGCGGGATCAATGCCGAGGAGGCCGCCAAGCACGATCAGGCCGCCCTCCTGCACGCCGAGGGCTCCGGGGATCGGGAACGCGGCGGTGCGGATCGCCATGCCGAGGCTTTCGATGATCAGGGCGTCGACCACTGTCACTGGCTGACCGAGCGCAGCCATCGCCAGCCAGACCTCGCCAGCGCCGCTGATCCATGCCAGCAGGTGCAAGATCAGGCAGGCGGCAAACGGCCCTCGCCGCCGGAACAGCCGGCGCACACAGCGGTCCAGCAAGACCATCTGCGTCAGCGTCGCCCCGCCCCGCCCCGAAGCCGCGACCCTGCGTTCAAGCTCGCGGCCGAGGCGCAACAGCAATCCGCTGCGATGGCAGAGATAAAGGATGCCGCAGATGGTGGCGAACACGGCGATGCCCAGCGCCAGACGCAAGGCGCTATCCTCGGCGCCGCTGCGGGCCAGCAGCAAGCCAACGCCGATCAGGGTGAACGCGATCAGGCTGACGATTGTCGCGGCCATGTCGACGACGACGCTGGCGCCGGCCATCGGTCCCGGCACGCCGCGGCGGGCGAGCAACTGCGCGCGCACGAACTCCCCGCCCACTTGCGCCACCGGCAACAGGGTGTTGATCGCCTCCGCATACCAGCGCATCGGCGCGATCTGCCGAAGCGGCCGGCGGTGCGGCCGCGGCAGCACGGCGAGCCACGCGGCGATATCGAAGGCAAGAGGCGCGGCATGGGCGATGACCACCATACCGATGCCGAAGACCCCGGCGGCGGCGAGCGCCGCTGCAACGTCGTCGATCCCATGCGCGACGACAATGACGACGAACAGCACGACCCCAAGGGTGAGCATCAGAAGGAGGGGGCGCTTCACGGGAGTTCGCTGAAACATCGCGCTCGCGAGTTGAATGCAACACCGTCGGGCGGCCGGCGGTTGGATGTTCGCTACTGCCGGAAGGGCGGTGGTGGCAAGCCCCTTGGTCGGCGGCCTTGCCGCGACCTTAACGGGCCGGCAAGCGTGGGCGGATAGGCTGTGCCATCCCTCGCGGGGTGGAGCGCAGCCCGTTGGAGAGCCGAATCGAAAGCCCCTTCCTGAAAGTGACGGCAACGGGTCACCCGGTCGTCCTCGTCGCGTTCAGCCATATCGACACGTCGCCCGGCCATTTCGCCCAGTCCCGGGTGCTGGACGACCTGCCCTACGCCAAGGTGTTCCTCAATTGTCCGGATAATGCCTATTACCTGCGACCGATCCCCGGGGTTGGCGACGACGTTGCGGCGATCGCGGCACGGTTGCGCGGGGAGATCGCGGCGCTGAACCCGGCGCGGGTGGTGTTGTTCGGCAACAGCATGGGGGCGTACGGCGCGCTCCTCTACGGCGCGCTGCTTGGCGCCGACTTGACGCTGGCCATGGGCCCCGAGGTGCAACTCGGCGTCAACGGCGGCGCGATGCTGCGGGCGGCCAAGGATCGGACGATCAGCGAGGATCCGCATGCCCGTTCGCTGACGACGATCCTGCGTGCCGCGCCGCGCGGCGACCGGCTGTGCCTGTTCGGCGAAAAGGCGGTGGCCGATATGCGCGGCGCGCTCGCCCTGTCCGGCACCGGGGTGCGGGCGATCGGCCTGCGCAACGCCTTTCACTCCATCGCTCCCTACCTGCATGGCGCCGTCGGCCTTGCGCCGGCGATCGCCGATTTGGTCGAGCACGGCGCGGCATGTCGATGGCTTGGCGAGTTGCAGGGCGATCTGCTCGCCTCGCCGCGGCTTATCGACCGGTTGTATGAACAGGTCTGGGAAAACGAGCCGTTCGGCCACTTCGCGCGGCTGGCGGCGTTCATTTCACCGACGGCGAGCCGTGAAACGCTCGCCTATGCCTGGCTGGCCTATGGTCGTGAACTGCTGGCGAAGGGCCAGCGGCGACACGCGCTCGCCCTGCTGCTCGCGGCGACGGTCAGCAATCCCGGGGATATCGAGGCCTACACCCTGCTGGTGCGCGTTGCCGAAGGCCGGGCGGCGGCGGCGGGCATCGATCGCGCGGCGCTGGTGGCGGCGGTGCGGGCGCATCGGTTCGATCCGACATTGACGTATTGCCGTTTCCTGGCCGCGCTGTTGATCGAGGGCGAGAACACGCCGCCGGAGGTGTTGGCGGCGATCGCCGAAGCCCGCCTGTCACCGCGCATCGAAAGCCGGGTCCGTCTCCAACTGGACCGGCTGCTTGCCGAATACGGAAAAGACGATGCCGGCCTAAGGAGAGCGGCGCACAATCATGCTCTCTAAAGACGAAAAACTCTTAGGAGATGCCGTTTTCGCGTCATCTTTGCAGCCTGGAATCCCGCAAGAGGTGCGCTAATGAGAAGTTTAAACTTAAAGTAGCAAAATAACCCAAAAAGGGGTAGACTGGCACATTAACAACTGTTAATTGTACCGCAGATTTGGAAACAACTTTGTGCTGTGGCACAGGCGCGCATCGGATCGCGCGTTGCGTTTTTGATGGGGAGATCATCATGAAGAAGGCAGTCCTCACGGCAATCGGTGCCGGCGCCCTCTGCGGCGTGCTCGCCATTGTCGCTCCGGCGGAAGCGAAGATCAACTTCACCGGTTCACAGAGCTACTCCGTAACGGCGGGAAACACGACGCCGTTTAATCAGCTCGTCAACGGCCTGTACGGCACACCGATGGGTAACACGGTCAGCGGCTGGGTCTTCGGAAAAGAATCCACAGGCAATCAGTTCTTTCCCGGTGGACTCGAAATCGTTGGCGGTGCGCACCAGTTGACAATGTCGTACCTCGGCTCCGAAGCTGGCCACAAGAACCAGTTCTTCTTTAACAACACCTTGCTGAAGACGACCCCGGGCAACTCGAACCAGGTATTCCCGGCTGGCCAAGCGATCGGCGTCAATCCCTACAGCGTGAGCAACGGCCTCCTTGATTTCTTCTTCAAGGCAAACGGCGGAAATGGCGGTACCGGCTTGGCGCCAAACGGAGGAGCCGCAGCGGCCTTCTGCACTGACTGCAGCATCTTCGTCGTTTTTCTCGATAAGTTTGGCAAACCGACCAATCCCACAGCAAAAGACGGTTTCATCGTTGACATTTTCTTCGATGATGGCGGGACTAACGACAACCACGATGATATGGGGATCCGCATCTCGGCGACCCCGGTGCCGGTGCCGGCGGCGCTGCCGATCCTCGCCGCCGCCCTCGCTGGCTTCGGCTTCGCTGGTTATCGCAGCCGTCGCGACGCCTAACGTTCGCGAGAGTTCCTCCTCCCTCGGGCCGCCCGCATCGGGCGGCCCCTTTTTTATTGGCGCCGTCGCCGTCAGCTGCCGGCGATCTCGATGAAGCGGGCGTGGCTGTCGAGCGGCGCCATGCCCCGTTCAGGCCGGCGCAACTCGTAGTGGCCGTCGGCGCGCAGCCGCCGCGCGTTGACGCTGTCCTGAAGCTGCATCTCCAGAACTTCGTCGCGGATGCGCCGGACGAGGCGCGGATCTTCGATCGGGAACACCACCTCGACCCGGTGATCGAGATTGCGCGGCAGCAGATCGGCCGAGCCGACGTACACCTCCTCATTGCCGCCGTTGGCGAACCAGTAGATGCGGCTGTGTTCGAGGAAGCGGCCGACGATGCTGGTCACCGTGATCGTCTCGCTCACCCCCGGCACCCCAGGCTTCAGCGAGCAGATGCCGCGGATCAGCAGGTCGATGGTCACGCCCGCCTGGCTCGCCCGATAAAGCCGAGTGATCATCTCCGGATGATCGAGGCCGTTGGCCTTGGCGATGATCCGCGCCGGCCGGCCTTGCGCGGCGTGGGCGATCTCCCGTTCGATCAATTCGGCGAGGCGGGGCCGCAAGAAGCGAGGCGCCACCAGCAGCTTTTGGTAGCGGGTATCGCCTTCGTAGGCGGTCAGGCGGTCGAACAGCGCGACCGCGTCATTGCCGATGGTATCGTCGCAGGTGAGCAGGCCAAGGTCGGTGTAGATGCGCGCCGTCGCCGCGTTGTAGTTGCCGGTGCCGAGGTGGACGTACTTGCGCATGGTATCGCCCTCGCGGCGGACGACCAGCGCCGTCTTGCAGTGGACCTTCAGGCCGACGATGCCATAGACGACATGCACGCCCTTGGCTTCCAGGGCGCGCGCCCAGTCGATGTTGCTTTCCTCATCGAAGCGGGCCTTGAGCTCGACGAGGACGACGACCTGTTTTCCTTCCTCGGCGGCATCGAACAGCGCTTCGACGACGGGCGATTTCCGCCCGGTGCGATAGAGCGTCATCTTGATCGCCAGCACATCGGGATCGAACGCCGCGGTCCGCAACAGGTCGACCACCGGCTGAAACGATTCGTAGGGGTGATGCAGCAGGATGTCGCCCTCGCGGATTGCCGCGAAAATGTCCTGCTTGGCGGAAAGGCGCAGCCGCTTCGGCACCACCGGAGCCAATGGCGGGTGCTTCAGGTCGGGCCGGTCGAGGCTGACCACTTGCCAAAGCCGTTTCAACGCCATCGGCGATTGGAAGCGGTAGATGTCCTCGCCGTCGATGTCGAGGTGGGAGGCGAGTAGCGAGACCATGTGGTCAGGCAGATCCTCGGCCACTTGCAGGCGCACGGCGCCGCGGAACCGCCGCTTCCAGATCTCTTCGGCGATGGTGGAGAGAAGATCATCGCTTTCGATCTCCTTGATCGCCACTTCCGCGTCACGGGTCACCCGGATCGGATACGTCTCGACGATCTCAAGGCCCGGAAACAGGTCACCGAGGTGCGCCTTGACCACCTCCTCGATCCAGATGAAGCGCTGGCCGCTGCGGCCGCCATGCAGGTCCGGAACCGTCAACAGCTGGGGCAGGCTTTCCGGCACCTTGACCCGCGCCAGCTTGACGTCGCCGCGGGCATCCTTGACCAGGGCCACGAGACTGACGCTGAGGCCCGAAATGTGCGGAAACGGCCGCCCCGCATCGACGCCCTGCGGGGTCAGCACCGGATAGAGCATGCGGGAGAAGTAATCCTTCAGCGCCGCCTTCTCGTCGTCGCTCAGCGATGGATAGCCGACGATGTGGATGTCGGCCGCTGCCAGCGCCGGCACCAGCTGCTGATGCCAGCAGGCGTAGGCTTGCGCGGTGAGGTCGATCACCGCCTCGCGGATCGCCTTCAGTTGTTGTGCCGCGGTCAGCCCATCGAGGCTGCGCTTCGGCGAGCCGGCCGCCACCTGCTGCTTCAGCGCGGCGACGCGCACCATGAACAATTCGTCGATGTTGGAACCGAAGATGGCAATGAAGCTGACCCGTTCCAGCAGCGGCTTGTCCGCTTCCATCGCTTCTTCAAGGACGCGCCGCTGGAATTCGAGGAGGCTGAGTTCGCGGTTGAGATAGAGGGCTTCATCGTCGGGCGACACCGCCGGGGTGGGGGCATTGCCGTCGCTTCCGCTGCCTTCGACGATTGCCTCCGCCGCTTCCGCTGCTTCCGTGTGCTTGTGTCCCATCGTCTCGCCTTCCCGCTGATGCCCGTTGCCCGATGGCGGCTGCGGCGCCCGCCGGGAGGTAGCGATGGCGCATGGTGGCCGCGTTGTCGCCACGCATGATGTCCCGATCGAGTGCGGCGGACAACGCTGTCATCCGGTATTCACGAAGCCAAGCAACAGGGTCGTTGGCGATGATGTGGCGCCGTCTTCCTTTGCGTCGTGACTGCGGGTGGGCTAGGGTTCGACGCCATGGGCGAACGGGTTCTCATCGTCGATTTCGGCAGCCAGGTCACGCAGCTGATCGCCCGGCGTGTCCGCGAGGCCGGGGTGTACTGCGAGATCCATCCCTTCTCACGCGTGGCGGCACCGTTCCTCGCCGACTTTGCGCCGCGCGCGATCATTCTTTCAGGGGGACCGGCGTCGGTCACCGAGGGATTGTCACCGCGCGCCGATCCGGCGGTTTTCGCGGCCGGCGTGCCGCTGCTCGGCATCTGCTACGGCCAGCAGACGATGGTGGCGCAACTGGGGGGACGGGTCGAAGCCGGCCATTCCCGCGAATTCGGCCGCGCCTACGTCGATGTCGTGGACGACTGTGAACTGTTTGCCGGCCTCTGGGCGAAGGGCAGCCGCGAGCCGGTGTGGATGAGCCATGGCGACCGGGTGACCGCGTTGCCGGCCGGCTTTCGCTCCGTGGCGACGTCGGAAGGGGCGCCGTTCGCGGCGATTGCCGACGACGGGCGCCGCTTCTACGGCTTGCAGTTCCATCCTGAGGTCGTGCACACGCCGCATGGCGCCGCGCTGCTTGGCAACTTCGTTCACCGCGTTGCCGGCTGCCGGGGCGATTGGACAATGGCTGCCTTCCGCGATCAGGCGATTGCCCGCATCCGTGCGCAGGTCGGCGATGGACGGGTGATCTGCGGGCTGTCTGGCGGGGTTGACAGCTCTGTCGCCGCGGTGCTGCTGCACGAGGCGATCGGCGAGCAGTTGATCTGCGTGTTCATCGATACGGGCCTGCTGCGGCGGGATGAGGCGGCAGAAGTGGTCTCGGTATTCCGCGGCCATTACAATATGCCGCTCGTTCACCGTGATGCCGGGGCGGTGTTCCTCGAACGGTTAGCCGGCGTCATCGACCCGGAAGCGAAGCGAAAGATCATCGGCGCCACCTTCATCGACATCTTCGAAGCGGAGGCGGAGCGCGCGGGCGGTGCCGACTTCCTGGCGCAGGGCACTCTCTATCCCGACGTCATCGAATCCGTCTCCGTTGCCGGCGGCCCCAGCGTGACGATCAAGTCGCACCACAACGTCGGCGGCCTGCCCGAACGCATGCGCCTGAAACTGGTCGAGCCGCTGCGCGAACTGTTCAAGGACGAAGTGCGGATGCTGGGCCGCGAGTTGGGGCTGCCCGACCGCCTGGTGCAGCGGCATCCGTTCCCAGGGCCGGGACTCGCCGTGCGCCTGCCAGGCGAGGTTACGGCGGAGAAGGCGGAACTGCTGCGCCGCGCCGATGCGATCTTCATCGAGGAGATCCGCCTCGCGGGTCTTTACGACGCAATCTGGCAGGCGTTCGCGGTGCTGCTGCCGGTGCGCAGCGTTGGTGTGATGGGGGATGCCCGGACCTATGACCATGTCTGTGCGCTGAGGGCGGTGACATCATCGGACGGCATGACCGCCGAGAGCTTTGCCTTCGAGCATGGATTTCTGGCCCGCGTCGCCGGCCGCATCGTCAACGAGGTGCGCGGCATCAACCGCGTCGTCTACGACGTGACCTCCAAGCCCCCCGGCACCATCGAGTGGGAATAATTTTTGCCCATCCGGGCGTATCCGGCGATATCCGAGAATACGACATAACTCTCTGAAATAAAAAAGAAAATCGTTCAGGACCGTTCGAAGACTATCGGCCGGCAGAGATGGCGGCTGACGTACTCGGTGACGGTATGCTTCTCTCTTGCGAAAGCGGATTTCGTCCGATACCGTCAAAGCCTGAGCGCCTTTGACGGTCTTTTTTTCGATCTAATAGACTGTAAGAAAAAGGGATTTTGTTCAAACGGCGCCCGAAAATGGCCTGACGGTCTTTTTTCGTGGAGGCGCCCCAATGCTGACGGATGCAGCCCTTAAACATCTGAAGCCAAAAGAGAAAGTTTACAAGGTGACGGACCGCGACGGCATGTATGTGCTCGTAAAACCGTCGGGCACCATCACTTTTCGGCTGGATTACCGAATGAATGGACGGCGCGAGACCGTCACGTTCGGCAAGTACGGCCCCGCCGGGCTGTCCCTCGCTCGTGCGCGAGAGCTGTGCATCGACGCCAAGCGGGCCATTGCAGAGGGGCGATCGCCGGCGATTGAAAAGCAGCGCGAGAAACGCCGTCTCCTGGAAGCGAAGAGCTTCGGCGAGTTCGGCGAGAAATGGCTGACCGCAGCGCCGATGGCGGACAGCACACGCGCGATGCGCCGATCGATCTTCGAACGCGAGCTGCTTCCGCGGTGGCGCAACAGGC
This sequence comes from Rhodospirillales bacterium, assembly GCA_025458035.1. Taxonomy (GTDB): domain Bacteria; phylum Pseudomonadota; class Alphaproteobacteria; order Rhodospirillales; family Defluviicoccaceae; genus Defluviicoccus. Next base: position 1,441 of record JALOTH010000086.1, on the reverse strand, counting down.
TTCTGACCGAGATCACGCCGGACGATCTGCGGGCGCATTGCGGCGCCATCGTTGACCGCGGCGCACCGGCGACAGCGATCCACGTTCGCGACATTCTCAAGCAGATCTACGGCTTCGCGATTCTGCACGGCGAGAAGGTCGCCAATCCGGCTGACGACGTGGGGCCGGCTTCGATCGCGACATTCGTACCAAAAGATCGATCGCTCTCGCCGACCGAGATCAGGGTCATGCTCAGGTTGCTGGAAAAGGTGGCGACATTGCCGACCATCAGGCTCGGCATGCGCCTCTATCTCCAGACCATGGTGCGCAAAAGCGAACTCCAGGAAGCGACTTGGGACGAGGTCGATTTTGAGAACGCGGTCTGGACGATTCCGAAGGAGCGGATGAAGCGCTCCAAGGCACACAATGTCTATCTGTCGAGCCAGGTCCTGGACATCATGATCGCGTTGAAGACCTGCGCTGGCAATTCGAAGTACCTGCTGCCGTCACGCTATGACGCGGATGCGCCAATGTCGCGGGCGACGTTCAATCGCGTCACCTACGCGGTCGTCGAGCAAGCGAAGAAGGAGGGGCTGCCGCTTGAGTCTTTCACAGTTCACGATCTGCGAAGGACGGGCTCCACGCTGCTCAACGAACTGGGCTTCAACAGCGACTGGATAGAGAAGTGCTTGGCGCACGAGGATGGCCGTTCCTCACGCGGCATTTACAACAAGGCGGAGTATGAGGTGCAGCGCCGCCATATGATGCAGGAATGGGCTGACACTGTCGATGCCTGGGTCGAGGGCCGGAAGTATGTTCCGACGCTGTTGCCGACAGTCTTGCCGCCTATCGCGCTCGATCCTGCCCTTTGACCGGGCGGGACTTGCGCTTAGTGACGTCGGGATGCTGTGCGCGATGGATCGGCTTCGCCTTCCGCGCCAGCAACCACGCCTGGACCTCGGCGAGGTCCCAGACGATGCAGCGCGGCGATAGCGCGAATCGGCGTGGAAATTCGCCGCGCTGCTCCATCTCGTAAATCGTGCTGTCGGCAAGGGGCACGATTTCGCGCAGCTGGCGCCGCTTGATGGTCTTCCTGATCTCCAAAGGCTCGCTCTGACCCATTCTCAATCTCCTTCGCGGCTGTCGCTGGGGATAGAGAACGATAGGTGCCGATACCGGAAGTCCCTTTCGAGTGGCGTGCGGCAATCTCGGGCTCTGGCGTAGAAATCGGCGGATTGAGACTAAGTTCGAATGCCTACCAATATCAATTGATCGGCAAAAGGCTGTATTGTCGGAAGCACCGGACGAAATCAGGCAAATACCGACTATCGAATGACAACGACGCTTGCGCAGATCGCGCCTCTGAGTGTCTGTCCGGAAAGGTATTGAATCGGTTGAGTCTTCTGTGATTCCGTGGGGGTGGACCGATGAGCAGGAGGCCGCTGATGTGGACACCAGAGAA
>JALOTH010000008.1 GCA_025458035.1 Rhodospirillales bacterium | reverse complement strand
GGCCAGCAGCGCCAACCCGGCGACGAGCATGCCGGTCACCGCGCCCGCCTTGAAGGCGACCGATAAACCTTCTGCCAGCCCCCGCTGCGCCGCGTCGGCAACGCGGACATTGGAGCGAACGGAGATGTTCATGCCGATGTAGCCGGCCGCCCCCGACAGCGCCGCACCGAGAACGAACCCGAGTGCGACCCAGAAACCGAGTAACAGGCCGAGGATAATGGCGACGACGACGCCGACGATACCGATGGTCGTGTACTGCCGGTTGAGGTAGGCGGCGGCGCCTTCTTGAACCGCCCCGGAAATCTCGCGCATCCGTTCATTGCCCGCGCTGGACGCAAGCACGGCGCGGCTCGTTAACACCCCGTAGCCCAGGGCTACGAAGGCGCAAAGCAGCACGATAATCAGAGTGATTGTCATGGTGATGGGCCCCTTTTGGTTTAGCCGCGCCGACAGATCGCCAGTGCAACCCCCTTCCGTTCTGCGAGGCGCCGAAGGAGGCGGAACGCGACGGGTTTACTTCACCATGCCAGAGCTAACGCACCGACGCAACATGCCTCTGTTGCGTTGCAGCATGCGTGGCCGCAAAGCTTCCTTGCGCGTGGCGCGCATCAGAAGTGGCGATACCCTCGCCGATCCAGCGAGAGTTCCTGTCCACCGCGGCCGAGCACGGTCACTACGGTTTGCCGAGCGCCAGCCGCCGCGGTGATCACCCCAAACTCGGTCAGCGGCAGCGAGAGTTCGCCGGCAAGGACGGCCACCTCCGCCACCCGCTCCCGTGGCACCGCGAACACGAGTTCGTAGTCATCGCCCATTGCAAGCAGCGGCATGCGGTCAGTTTCGTCGGCGCCGATCGTGGCCAGCGCCGCCGCAGAAACGGGCACCCGTTCGAGCCAGATCGTCGCGCCGACGGCCGATTGCCGGCAGATGTGCCCGAGATCGGCGATCAGTCCGTCGGAGACGTCGATCGCTGCGCGGGCCAGACCGGAAAGCCGCTGTCCGAGGCCGACGCGCGGCCGCGGCCGACGATAGCGATCGACGAGCGTGGCGCGCGCGTCTGCGCCACCGTGCTGAAGGCGTCCGCTCAAGATCGCCAGTCCAAGCCCGGCGTCGCCGATGCTGCCGGACACGAACAGCCGATCGCCCGGTCGCGCGCCGCTGCGGCGCAGCGCCTGGCCGCTGGCGAGCCAACCCAGCGCCGTCACCGTCAGGCAGAGGCGATCGCCGGTGGCGACGGTGTCGCCGCCGATCAGCGCCAGCTGGTGTTCGGTCTGCAGAGCGGCGAGGCCGGCGGTAAACGCGCCGAGCCAGTTGTCCAACGGCTGCCCCCGCCACGCCGATGGCAGCGCCGCCGACAGCAGATAGGCGGCTGGCCGGGCGCCCATCGCCGCCAGATCGGAGAGATTGACGGCGAGCACCTTGACGCCGATGCTTTCCGGCGGATCGTCGGCGCGGAAGTGCACGCCCTCCACGATCGTATCGCAGGTGGCGACCAGCTGGCAGCCGCTCGGCGGGGTCAGCACGGCGGCGTCGTCACCAAGGCCGAAGGCCCCCGGTTCCGCCGCTGCCAGCGGCGCAAAGTAACGGGCGATCAAGGCAAATTCGTCGCCGCCGTCGGTATTGGACGCGCGGTCAGCGGCCATTACTGGGTGTGCGCAGGCGTGTCGCGAGCTGATCGAGGACCGCGTTGACCAGCGGTGGCTCCTTGCCCGCATAGAAGGCGTGAGCCAGCTCGAGGTACTCGCTAATGACGACCCGCCCCGGCACATCCGGCATTTCCAGCAGCTCATAGGCACCGGCCCGGAGAATCGCGCGTAACAGAACCTCAAGGCGGGACAGAACGAGCCGGCCCGTCAACGCAGCCGCGAGATGACGATCGATATCCTCCTTTCGAAGGACGACCCCGCGAACCAGTTCTTCAAGGAAGGCAACGTCCGGTTCAACGAATCGCTCTGCCGCGCCATTGTCGACTGATGGCAGCTGGCGACTCTTGCGTTCGGTGAGCACCGCCTCCACCGCCGCGTCCGCGACCTCCATCTCATACAGCACTTGCACCGCAGCAAGGCGCGCGGCGGTTCGCCGCTGACGCAGCGTTGGCACGGAGGGGGCGGTCATTGCGACGGCAGTTTAAGATCGCGACGCAGAGCCATCATCCGCAAACAGGCCCGCGCGGCATCGGCGCCCTTGTTCCTGCCATCGCTGGCGGCACGGACACGCGCGAGCTCATAGGTTGGGCAGGTGAGCAAACCGAAGCCGAGAGCGATCCCGAACTGCAGCGTCAAGTCCATCAAGCCGCGGCTGGTTTCGCGGCAGATGTGCTCATAGTGATCCGTTTCGCCGCGGATGACGCAGCCGAGCGCCACGAAGCCGTCGTAGGCCGGCCCGATCCGGCGCGAGGCGGCGGCGATCGCCATGCGGATGGCAGCGGGCAGCTCAAAGGCACCGGGAACCGACCAGCGGGTCCGCTCGACCCCGGCGTCGGCCAAAATGCCGTCGACGCTTGCGGCCATCGCGTCGGCGAGGTCTTCGTAGAAGCGGGCCTCGACGATGAGAACATGCGGCCGGCCAGTCATCGGGCGACGCCCCGTACCGGGATCGGCTGTTGACCGGTGATCGCGAGGCCGTAGCCTTGCAGGCCGACGATGGTCCGCTGGGCGTTCGACAGCAGGGTCAGCGAGCGCACGCCGAGATCCAGCAGGATTTGTGCGCCAACGCCGTAGTCCCGCAACTGAGCGGCGCTCTCGTCGCGGCCATCGAGGCGGGCGCGGATGCGGTCGGAGAGGCTGAGCCGGTGCGGTTCGCGGATCAGCACGACGACGCCACGGCCGGTTTCGGCAATCAGGCGCATCGCCGCCTGCAGTTCGTCGGCCTTGCCGCTGAAGGTATCGCCGAGGACGTCGTCAAGAACGTTGAGGGCATGCATGCGGACGAGAACCGGCGCCGGCCCGCTGATGTCGCCCTTCACCAGTGCCAGATGTTCGGCATAGGCGACGCGGTTGATGTACACATACAGCTTGAACGCGCCACCATGGATAGTGCCGATCGTCGTCTCCAGCGTGCGCTCGACGATCCGATCGCAGCGCAAGCGATAGGCGATCAGATCGGCGATGGTGGCGATCTTGAGGTGATGGCGCGCGGCAAAGGCCAGCAGCTCCGGCGTCCGCGCCATCGTCCCGTCGTCATTCATGATCTCGCAGATGACCCCGGCGGGAGTGAGCCCGGCGAGGCGGGCAACGTCGACGGCCGCTTCGGTGTGACCGGCGCGCACCAGAACGCCGCCGTCACGGGCCTCCAGGGGAAAAACGTGGCCGGGCATGACCAGGTCGTCGGGTCCCTTCGTCGGATCGATGGCAACGCTGATGGTACGGGCGCGGTCAGAGGCCGAGATGCCGGTGGTCACACCGTGCCGTGCCTCGATCGAGACGGTGAACGCGGTTTCATGGCGCGACGTGTTCCGCTGCGGCATCAGCGGCAGCTTCATTTCGGCAACCCTGTGGCGGGTGAGAGCCAGACAGATCAGTCCGCGGCCGAACCGAGCCATGAAGTTGATCGATTCCGGCGTTGCCATCTGCGCCGGCACCACCAGATCGCCCTCGTTTTCCCGGTCCTCATCATCGACAAGAATGAACATCCGCCCGTTGCGGGCATCTTCAATGACATCCTCGATGGGGGAGAAAGTCGCCGAACCGTTCACGCGGTCACTCACGCTCCAGAAGGCGCGCAACATAGCGCGCCAACATATCGATTTCCAGGTTGACGCGATCGCCGACGCGGGCGCGGCCGAGATTGGTCCACTCAAGGGTATGGGGAATGACGTTGACACCGAACTCCGCGCCTTGCGCTTCGTTCACGGTCAGCGAGATGCCGTCGACGGCGATCGATCCCTTGCGGGCAATGAAGCGCTTCAGTCCGGGCGGCGCCGCAAACGTGAAGCGGCGCGAGTCGCCCTCCGGCTGAATGGCCGCGATCCGCCCGACCCCGTCGACGTGGCCAGACACGATGTGCCCGCCCAGTTCGTCGCCGAGGCGCAACGCACGTTCGAGGTTGACACGTGTGCCCACCTGCCAATCGCCGAGGGTCGTACAGCTCAGGGTTTCCGCCGAAACGGTAACGGCAAACCAGCCGCATCCGTCGCCAACCTCTCCCGTCTCAACGACGGTCAAGCACACTCCCGAACAGGCGATGGAGGCGCCCGCGGCGATCGAGGACGGCGCGTAGCGCGTCGCGATCTCAAAACGAGTGTCCCCCAATTGGGTAATGCTGCGAACCGAGCCGAGATCGGTGATGATGCCGGTGAACATGTCCGTTCCGCTCCCTCACGTTCGCCGGCGATAGACGGCGATCCAGTCGGCGCCGGCGGGCTGGCTGGCAATTCGTTGAAATCGCGGCGCGGCTGCAAGTTCATCAAGACCGAACGGGGCGAGCGCCGCAATCCCGTCTCCACCCAGCAGGCTCGGCGCCTGCATCAACCAGATTTCGTCGATCAACTCGGCAGCGAGAAACGCCGCGGCGACCACGGCGCCGCCCTCGATCAGCACTCGCGTCAACCCGAGATCGGCGAGGTGGCGGGCAATGATGCGCGCGGCTGCCGCGTCGTCCGCGGGCATCGCCAGCGCGGTCACCACCACCCCCGCCCCAGTCAGTCGCGCGCGCCGGCCGGCGTCGGCCTCGGGACGGGTGAACACCCACACCGGGTGATGGGATGCCGTCGTCGCGAGGCGGCAGTCGGAACTCAGCCGCAACCGCCGATCCAGAACGATGCGGACCGGCGAGTGATGCGCAAGCCCGGGCAGCCGGCAGGTCAACTCCGCGTCGTCGGCCAGCGCCGTCCCCGATCCGACCAGAACGGCATCGTGGCTGGCGCGCAGCCGGTGGCCAATGGCGCGCGCATCGGCACCCGTGATCCAACGCGACTCGCCCTTCGCCGTGGCAATCCGGCCGTCGAGACTGCTCGCCAGCTTCAGCGTGAACAGCGGCCGCCGTTGCCGCATCCTGAGGAAAAACCCGGCATTGAGGGCTGCGGCCTCGGCGGCGAGCAACGGCGTGTCGACAGGGACGCCCCCGGCACGAAGTCGCTCGATGCCGCGCCCCGATACCCGTGGATCGGGATCTTCGACAGCAATGACGGCGCGAGCGACGCCGGCTTCGATCAGGGCGTCGGCACATGGCGGCGTCATCCCGAAATGGGCGCATGGCTCGAGAGAGACGTATGCGGTAGCGCCGCGCGCCCGCGATCCAGCGGCCCGCAAGGCCTCCGCCTCCGCGTGCGGACGTCCGCCCGGCTGGGTAACGCCGCGGCCGACGATCTCCTGCCCGCGAACCAGGATGCAGCCAACGGCAGGATTGGGCCAGACCTTGCCGAGGCCGCGCTGCGCCAAGCGTAGCGCGGCTTGCATCAGCGAACGGTCGAGGTCAGCGGGGCAGTGGGGGCCGTCAGCGTTCGCCAATGCTTTCGACGAAATCCTCGAAGTCCTTCGCCTCCCGGAAGTTTCTGTAAACGGAAGCGAAGCGCACGTAGGCCACCTGATCGAGCTGCGCCAACTGCTCCATCGCCATCTCACCGATAACCTTGGACGGGATCTCCGTTTCCCCCAACGTCTCCAGCCGGCGCTGAATGCTGTTGACGATGCGCTCAATCCGCTCATCGTCAACGGGGCGCTTGCGCAGCGCGATTTTCAGGGAGCGCATCAGCTTGTCACGGTCGAAGGGTACCCGCTGGCCATCCTTCTTGACGACGATCAGCTCCCGCAGATGGACCCGTTCAAAGGTCGTCCAGCGCGCCCCGCAGGCTGGACAATAGCGGCGCCGGCGGATCGCCGAATGGTCCTCCGTCGGTCGCGAGTCCTTGACTTGGGTATCGTCGTGACCGCAGAACGGGCATCGCATCTTTCGCCTCTCCCTGCCCTCGCTTGGCGCGCCCCCGCAGAGCGCCCGCCGTCGTTCACAACCCGGAGTAGATGGGGAAACGGCTGCACAGCGCCGCCACCTTCTCGCGCACAGCCTGCTCGCAGCGCTCGTTATCGTCCGGATTCGCCGCAAGGCCGTCCAGCACCTCGCAGATCAGCTCGCCCACCCGGCGGAACTCGGCGGGACCAAAGCCGCGCGTCGTGCCGGCGGGCGTACCGAGGCGGATACCCGACGTGACCATCGGCTTTTGCGGATCGAAGGGGATGCCATTCTTGTTGCAGGTCAGATGCGCCCGGCCCAGCGATGCTTCCGCCGCTTTGCCGGTCAGGTTCTTCGGCCGCAGGTCGACCAGCATCAGGTGGGTGTCGGTTCCGCCGGAAACGATGGCGAGGCCATGCTCCACCAGCGTCGATGCCAGGACTTTCGCGTTCTCGACGACCGCTTCGGCATAGGCTTTGAACTCGGGGCGAAGCGCCTCGCCAAAGGCGACCGCCTTGGCGGCGATCACGTGCATGAGCGGCCCGCCCTGCAGCCCCGGAAAGACCGCCGAGTTGATCTTCTTGCCGAGCTCGGCATCGTTGCTGAGGATCATGCCGCCGCGCGGGCCCCGCAAGGTCTTGTGGGTTGTTGTGGTGACGACGTGCGCGTGGGGCAGCGGGCTCGGATGCACGCCAGCGGCGACAAGACCCGCGAAATGCGCCATGTCGACGAGAAGGTAAGCGCCAACGGCGTCGGCGATGCGGCGAAACCTGGCGAAATCGATGATCCGGGAGTATGCCGAGCCGCCGGCAACGATCAGCCGTGGCCGATGCTGCAACGCCAGCGCCTCAACCTCGTCATAATCGATGAGCCCGTCATCCGCCCGCACACCATACTGCACGGCGTGGAACCACTTGCCGGACTGCGCCGGTGCGGCACCGTGGGTGAGATGTCCACCGGCGGCGAGCGACATCCCGAGCAGCGTTTCCCCCGGCTGCATCAGGGCGAGATAGACGGCGCCGTTGGCTTGCGCCCCGGAATGCGGCTGCACGTTGGCGAACGCACACTGAAAAAGCGCCTGCGCCCGCTCAATCGCCAGGGCTTCGGCGACATCCACGTACTCGCAACCCCCATAGTAGCGGCGGCCCGGATAGCCTTCCGCATACTTGTTGGTCATTACGGAACCCTGCGCCTCCAGCACGGCGCGAGACACGATGTTTTCCGAGGCGATCAGCTCGATATGATCGCGCAGGCGCGTCAACTCATCGCGAACCGCAGCGAACACCGCCGGATCGGTCTCCGCCAGACCCGCCGCGAAGAAGCGCCCGTGACGAAAGGCATCCGTATTGGAAAGAACAGCGGTCATGACCTGGTCACCCGTATGAACCTCAGTTGGGACGGGACAGCTTGTCGACCCGCGGCCCGTGGCGGCCGCCCTCGAATGGCGTTTCAAGGAAGATCCGCAAGCAATCGCGTGCGACATCGGCGCCGATCAGCCGGCCGCCGAAGCAGATGACATTGGCGTCATTGTGGCGGCGCGCAAGGCGCGCGCCAAGCCCGTCATGAATGAGGGCGGCGCGGATTTCGGGAAAGCGATTGGCGGCAATGCTGATGCCGATGCCGCTGCCACAGATCAGCACGCCCCACTGCGCCTCACCAGCCCGTAGTACACGCGCCAATGCGTAGCCCATATCAGGGTAGTCAACGGGAGTGGCATCTTCACAGCCAAGGTCCACGACAGTGCAGGACAACGCTTGAAGATCCTTCTTCAGAAGCTCTTTCAGCTCAAAGCCCGCGTGATCGCTGGCCATTGCCACCACCGGTCCCCGCATTGCCGTCCATCCGCCACGCCCGCTTCGCGCACCGATACCATATGTCGCGCCGCGACGCCAGCGTAACACCATTGATCGCGCGCTCGGATTCGCGCTACGACGGTGACCGATCCTGTTGCAAAATGCCGCAGGGCGGCGACCGGGCCGGCCTTTCGGCTTTGGACGCCAGCACACTTTGCCATAAACTCGCCAGAATTTCCCTTAAAAGGCCAGAGTCGCCGGCAATTACTGTGCTCTCGGGAATACCAAAGATGAGAATACTCGATGTTAACTTTTTGGTGATTGACACGACATGATCCGGATGCGATATCTTCGGCCATCGCTTGCTCCCCGATCTCTTCCTGGGTAGATGTTCAATGACCGAAGACGCAGCCGACAAAGTATCCCGTGATGACGTCTTGCGAATGGCCGTCGATGTCGTCGCCGCTTATCTAAGCAACAATCAGGTTCCGACCGCGCAAATCCCCGGTATCATCAACAGCGTTTTCAATTCGCTCAGCAGCCTCGACGTGCAGGCAGCGGAAGCGCCCGTGGAGGTGCCGAAGCCGGCGACGTCCGTTCGGAAATCGGTGACGCCCGAATACATCATCTGTCTCGAAGACGGCAAAAAGCTGAAGATGCTGAAGCGTCATTTGCGCACCAATTACAACATGACGCCTGAAGAGTACCGCGCGAAGTGGAATTTGCCGCCTGACTACCCGATGGTCGCGCCAAATTATGCTCGCCAGCGGTCCGAGTTCGCCAAGAAGATCGGCCTCGGCCGCAAGGCTGACTGACGAGAGTTTCCGGTGCCGTAGCTCACGGCTCTTGCACCACCCCTCCCCTGTTTCCAAAAAAAACCCGGCGGCACTTGCCGCCGGGCCCGCTGCGCAGAGTGAAGATGGGTGCAATGGCTACTTCACGTAATCGTACTTGCCACCCTTCCACTCGTAAAAGACATAGCCGGGGGCGGTCACATCGCCTTTGGCATCAAACCCGATGGGACCCAGCACCGTCTCAAAGGTGCCCGCGTGCAGGGCCGCGATCGCCTTGTCCGTTTCCAGCGACTTGCTCTTGTTCACGGCATCGGCCCACGCCTGGATCGCCCCGTAGGTATAGAGGGTGTACCCCTCCGGCTCGATTTTCTTGGCGCGGAAAGCGGCAACGACGTCGGCAGCGACCGGGTTCTTGCGCGGATCGGGGCTAAAGGTCATCAGCGTGCCTTCCCCCAACGGACCGGTGATGCTCCAGAACTCGTCGGTCACCAGGGCATCGCCCGATATCAGCACCGTCTTCATGCCCTGCTCGCGCATCTGGCGGACGATCAAGCCGGCCTCGGTATGGTAGCCGCCGTAGTACAGCACATCGACACCAGCCGACTTCAGCTTGCTGACCAGCGCGGAGTAATCCTTCTCGCCCGGTGTAATCGTTTCATAAAGCACTTCCTGGACGCCACGCTTGTTCAACTGTTTCTTGGTTTCGTCGGCGAGGCCCTGTGAATAGGCCTGCTTGTCGTGGACAACGGCTATTATCTTGCCAACAAAATTGTCGGCGATGTAGTTCCCGGCAACGAAACCCTGCTGGTCGTCGCGGCCACAGGTGCGAAAGACGTTCTTTCGGCCTTGTTCAGTGAGCTTCGGATTGGTCGACGCCGGCGAAATCTGCACAATGTTTTCCTCGGCGTAGACATCCGACGCCGGTATCGACGAACCCGAGCAGAAATGACCGGCAACCAGCTTCACGCCCTTTGCCGCCATCTGATTGGCAACGGCGACCGCCTGTTTCGGATCACAGGCATCGTCGCCGATCTCCAGCACGAGTTTCTGTCCGAGTACGCCACCTTGCTTGTTGATGTCGGCGACGGCTTGCTCCGCTCCAGCCTTCATCTGCCCACCGAAAGCGGCATAGGGGCCGGTCATCGGACCGACCACGGCGATGGGGATGTCGGCCTGGGCAGTACCGAGGCCCAGTGCGAAAGCACCGGCAGCGGCGAGCAACAACGGGGTTCGTCTGATCATGGGAGTCTCCCTAGCCTTCTCGGGTTGCGACAGCGAAGTCGTCACGCGGACGGGACCACAGACAGTTGAACACGGTTCAGTTCCCGTCTTCGCCGGTCGCCGAGACTGTAACGAATGTGACGCCTTTCACAATATAGTTGTGGGCGCCGGCCAGAAAATCCCCTGAAGCGAAGGTTAATGGCGGGAACGCCAGCCAAACGGGCCCGTTCTCTGGTAAATCCAGGGATACTGGGTGACCATTTTCCGCGCCCGGGCGAAGCGAAAGGCGACGAGGCCAATCGACCAGAGCACCAACAGGCTGCTGAGATAGCCGGTTATCGACAACAGCGGCGCCCCGAACAGCCCGTAACTGAGGAAGCGGGCAGCCGCGGCCAGCAGCGCGCAATAGACCAGCATCTGCCAGATCGGCCGCCATGTGTTGGCGATCGCCTGCCCGGTCATGTAGGCGCAAAATCCGACAAGAACGACCGTGACGCCGATGAAGACCGCCGGCGATGCGCCAAGCCATTCGGTCACGGCCGTCGCCTCCGCCCGCTCAATGTCCACCTTCCAGATAGGCGGCGCGAATTTCCGCGTTCGCCAGCAGGTCGCGACCACCGCCGGTCATCGTCACGCGGCCGTTGACGAGAACGTAGCCGCGGTGCGCCAGTCTGAGCGCGTGATAGGCATTCTGTTCGACGAGAAAGATCGTCACCCCTTCCATCCGATTGATTTCCCGTATGGTCTGGAAGATCTGCTTGACCACCATCGGCGCCAGTCCCAGTGACGGCTCATCGAGCAGCAGCAGCCGGGGCCGGCTCATCAACGCGCGGCCGATCGCCAGCATCTGCTGTTCGCCGCCGGACAGGGTGCCGCCGCGTTGCTGGCGCCGCTCCTTGAGAATGGGAAACAGCGTGAAGACACGGTCGAGATCGTCGGCGAAATGCTGAGACGGTGCCGTCGTGGCGCCCATCATCAGGTTTTCGAGGACGCTCATGCGCGGGAAGATTCGGCGGCCTTCCGGCGACTGCGCAATGCCGCGAGCGACGATTTCGTGTGTGGGCTGGCGGGTGATGTCATCGCCATCGAAGACGATCTGCCCCCGCGTTGCCGCCGGCTGGCCGCAGATGGTCATCAGCAGCGTCGATTTTCCGGCGCCGTTGGCCCCGATCAAGGTCACAATCTCACCCGCCGCAACCTCGAGATCGACGCCCTTCAACGCTTCGATGTTGCCATAGAACGTGTGAACGCCGCGAACCGCCAGCACCGTCATCGCCCTTTCACGGTGTCGCCGAGGTCCTGCAGAACCTCCGGCGGCAACGCTTCATCCTCGTCCTCGCCGAGATAGGCGCGGATGACGTGCGGATCGTTGCGCACCTCCTGCGGCGCGGCATCGGCGATCTTCCGTCCGTAGTCGAGCACGACCACGTGATCGGAAATCCCCATGACGACGCTCATATCGTGTTCGATGAGCAGGATGCCGATCCCCTCGCTCGCCCGAATATCCAGAAGCAGGCGATTGAGGTCGGCGGTTTCCCGAGGGTTAAGACCGGCCGCCGGTTCGTCCAGGCACAGCAGCACCGGCTCGATACACATGGCACGAGCGATTTCCAGGCGGCGCTGATCCCCATAGGGCAGGCTGCCGGCGATCCAGTCGGCCCGATCGATCAAACCGATTTGATCCAGCCAGTGGCGCGCGCGTTCGACCGCAGCCCGTTCCGCCCGGCGATAGCGGCCGAGGGCGAGCAGCCCCGCCAGGGAAAACGCCGACGCCCGCATCAGCGCGTTGTGCTGGGCAACGATGAGGTTTTCCAGCACCGACATGCCGCTGAACAGGCGGATATTCTGGAATGTCCGGGCAACGCCCGCCTGTTGCGGGATCCGGAAGCCTTCCATCCGTTCCAGCAGAAACGGTCCGCGCCGAGGGTGGTGAAGGGTCAGCCGCCCGACGGAGGGCTTGTAGAAACCCGTCAGGCAATTGAAAACGGTCGTCTTGCCGGCGCCATTGGGACCGATGATCGCCGTAATCTCTCGGCGGTTGGCGATGAAGGACACGTCGTCAATCGCGATCAGCCCGCCGAACCGCATCGTCAAGTGCTCGACCACGAGCAAGGCTTCGGCCGGCGGCACCGGTTCCACGGCCATTACGGCAGCGCTTTCGTCGCGGCATCAGACGCCACGGCCGCCCGGCGGTCTCGCGGTCGCAATCGGATCGTCGGCTCCCGGTAGGAGAGCAGGCCGCGCGGACGCCAGATCATGATCAGCACCATCAACCCGCCGAACGCCAGCATGCGAAACTCTTCCAGCTGGCGGACGATTTCAGGGCCGCCGATGAGCACGATGGCGGCGATAACGACGCCGATCTGGCTGCCGAGACCGCCAAGGACGACGATGGCGAGAATGATCGCGGACTCGAGAAACACAAAGCTTTCCGGGCTGATGAAGCCCTGCCGCGTGGCGAAGAAGGAACCGGCAAAGCCCGCGAACATGGCGCCGATCGAAAACGCCGTCAGCTTGGTGTTGGTCGGGTTGATGCCGAGGGAACGGCAGGCGGTCTCGTCCTCGCGCAGGGCCTCCCAGGCTCGTCCCACGGGCAGCCGGCGGATCCGCAGCGTGAACGCATTGGTGATCAGCGCCAACACCAAGATCACGTAATATAGAAAGATGATGCGCTGCAAAGGTGAAAAGGAGATATCAAAAAACTGGTGAAACGTGGTCGTGTCCGCCGGCGCACTGGCGGCGAACGGCAAGCCGAAAAACGTCGGTCGTGGAATTCCCGTGATGCCGTTGGAGCCGTTGGTCAGTGACTGCCAGTTGATCAGGATAATGCGGATCATCTCGCCGAAACCGAGGGTGACGATTGCCAGATAATCACCGCGCAGACGCAGAACGGGAAAGCCGAGCAGCAGCCCGAACATCGCCGCCAGCATGCCGGCGAGCGGCAAGCAGGCCCAAAAGCCAAGATCGAAATTCTGGGCGAACAGAGCATAGGAGTAGGCGCCGACCGCGTAGAACGCGACGTAGCCGAGGTCGAGCAGACCGGCAAGGCCGACCACGATATTCAGACCCCACCCCAGCATGATGTAGGTCAGCACCAGAATCGACACGTCGAGGACATAGCGGTCGGTAAACGGCAGGAACGGTAACGCCACCGCAAACAATAAAGCCGCCGCGGTCAGGGAAACTGCATACCGATTGACGGCCTGGCCGAGCGATGTTGCGGAACGCTGCTGACGGGCGGCGCGCCGCTGGCTGATCGCCGCGATGGCGACGTTCAACAGGAGCCGTCCGAGGAAGACGGCGCCGACGGCGATACCGACCCACGTCCAGCGCGTGTGCAACGTCAGGCCGCCCGGTTCCTGCACCGTCTGCAATCCGAGGAGCGGCACCGCCAGAACGGCAGCAACGAGGGCGGCGACTGCCGATTCCTTCAGCGTGGCGACGATCGGCGACGCGGAGCCGGTGGCAGCCGATCCCGGCACGGCCTAGACCTTTTCCACCTCGGGCCGGCCGAGCAGGCCGGTGGGCCGGAAAATCAGCACCAGGACGAGGATCGAGAACGCTGCCACGTCCTTGTATTCAATGGTAAAATAGGCCGACCAGAAGACTTCGATGAGGCCGATCAGCACGCCTCCCAGCATCGCACCCGGCAGCGAGCCGATGCCGCCGAGGACGGCGGCGGTGAAGGCTTTGATGCCAGCGAGGAAGCCGATGTAGAAGTCGATGACCCCGTAATACAGGGTGACCATCATGCCGGCGACCGCCGCCAGCGCGGCCCCGATGACGAACGTCGTCGAGATCGTCCGATCGACGTCGATGCCGATGAGGGAGGCCATCTTCATGTCCTGGGCGCACGCACGCTGGGCGCGGCCGAGGCTCGTGCGGTTGATGATCAGGGAGAAGCCCGCCATCAGCGCCGTCGTCAGCACGATGATGATGACCTGCAGATAGCTCAGCTGGACGATGAAGCCGTCGACCTCCAGCAGCGAGAAGCCGCCCGGGATCACCGGCGCCAGCGGCTTGACGCGCGCCCCCTGCGCCAGCTGGACGTAGTTCTGCAGGAAGATCGACATGCCGATGGCGGAGATCAGCGCCGACAAGCGGGGGGCCCCGCGCAATGGCCGGTAGGCCACCCGCTCCAGCACCCACCCGTAAAACGCGGTGAGCACCATGGCCACGACCAGAACGATGAGCAGGGCGAGCGGCACCCAGGTTACGCCGACGAGGCCGAGCACGAGAAACGCGATCAGGGCGATGAACGCGCCGATCATGTAGATTTCGCCGTGCGCGAAATTGATCATGCCGATAATGCCATAGACCATGGTGTAGCCGATGGCGATCAAACCGTAGATGCCGCCGAGCGTGAGCCCGTTGATCAGCTGCTGTAAAAAATATTCCAAGTTCCGCTGATCCACCCGTTTGTTTCGCGACCCGACGCGTCGCAGCCGCATGCCGCCGCCGGCTGGGCCGCCTCCGCAAGCCCCCCCACCTCCGCGCCAGCCCATCGGCGACGCTCCGCAAGCCCGCTCAGTTCCGGTGAAAGGCCCTGTGGTTTCGTTGTTGACGCATGGTTTTCCAAGGCCACGAAGACGAGTCAAGCACAAACGTCACGGCGGCACGGGATCGCCGGAGCCTTGACCGGGTCATTGACCAGGTCATTGCCAGCCCTTCGCCGCCGCCGGCATCTGCGGGCGCTGCTGTTCACTGGCGACCCGGGCGCCAGCGAGAGCGAACATCGGCGACATGGGCAGCCAGCGCCGCCAGCAGCCACCCCCCAATCCAAACCTGCCCCTCACCGCGGAGGGCTTCGCGCAGCGCGAGCAACAGAAAGGCCCCGGCGAGCGCGTTGGCGATCACGCCGCCCGCCGATGGTCCGCGACCGAGACGGCGGCGGCACAGAAGGAGCGCCGCCGTCTCCACCAGCAGCACGGCCAGGATCAGATCGACGATGCGGCCATGGGCGATCAGCTCCCCAATCGCGGCAGGCATCGACTTAAGTAGCCCCAAACGGGGCATTCATCCGAACAACAGCGGTGTTCAGCGCACTGGCGAAGGTGACCCACAGCAGATACGGCAGCAGCAACACCGCCGCCGTGCGGGAAACCAACGCAGTCACGGCGATGAGCGCGACGATCGACAGCCACAGCAGTACCACTTCGATCAGCGCCCAGTCGGGACGCTGCAACCGGAAAAACAGCGCACTCCACAAGGCGTTCAGCACGCCGTTGAACGCAAACAGCACAACGATCCAGGCGCTCAGCGGCGTTCCATATGCGGCTCGCCAGGACAGGACGGCGGCCGTGGCGGTGAGGGTGAAGATGATCGTCCAGCCCACCGGAAACAGCCAGTCCGGCGGCTGCCAGGACGGCTTCTTCAGAGCATAATACCAGGGGCCGATATCGGTGAGCGCACTACCCAGGGCTGCCACGGCGAAGGTGACGATGGCGGCAACGAGGATCGGCGTCCACAGGGGTGGCGCGGCTTCGGTCACGGAGAGACGAGGCGAAGCAGGTGCGCCAGATCCTTGAACATGATCCGCAAGTGGGCGAGCGGCCGCGCCCGCACCAATTCCTTGTTCATATACGCTTCCCAAGTCAGGTGCTGCACGTCGGGATCGCGGCAGATGCTGACAAACTGTTCTCGACGACGATCGTTGGCGTACCAGAAGCGCTGTAACAAGCCAAGGATCCAGAACACCCGCCCGTGCGCGGTCATGAACCGCTTGCGCACCGTTGCGAGCGCCCGTGCATCGCCGGTCCGGATGACGGTATCGATCGCCTCCGCCGCCAGCCGGCCGCCGGCCATGGCGTAATAGATCCCCTCGCCCGAAGCGGGTGCGACGGTGCCGGCCGCATCGCCGATCACGAGGACATCGCGGCCGTTGTCCCATCGCCGGCGCGGACGCAGGGGAATGGGCGCACCCTCGCAGCGGACCGTTTCCATCCCCTGCAAACCGGCAACGGCGCGCACCGCGGCGACGGCGCCCCGAAGCGCAAAGCCTTTCTGGGCGCTGCCCGTGCCAATGCTCACGGTGTCGCCGTGCGGAAACACCCAGGCGTAGAAATCGGGCGACAAGCTGCCGCGATAGTAGATGTGGCAGCGGGCGCCGTCGAAATCGCTGACGATACCAGCCGTCGGCGAACGGACGATCTCATGGTAGGCGAAGACAAAAGGCGGCCGCTTGCTGCCCGGCATCGCCTGCCTGGCGACAGCCGAGTTGGCACCGTCGGCCCCGATAAGGACGCGGGCGCGCGCCACGGCGGTCTCGTCGCCGCCGGTGCTGCCGTGGCGGTAGTGGATCACCGCCGTGCCATCGTCGTCGCGGGAGAGGCGTTCAAAGACACCGGTTCGCCGGATCGCGCCGGCGTCGGCGGCGCGCGTTCGCAACCATTCATCGAAGACGTCGCGATCCACCATGCCGACGTAGCCGCCGTTGATCGGCATGTCGACGCTCCGGCCCGACGGCGACACCATGCAGGCGCTGGTCGCCTTGGCCACCAGCAGCGCGGCGGGAATCTCGAAGTCACGGATCAGCCGCGGCGGAATGGCGCCGCCACAAGGCTTGGTCCGGCCGGCCCGGTCCAGCAGCAGAACCGAGTGCCCGCGCTGCGCCAGATCGGCCGCCGCCGTCGCTCCCGCCGGTCCACCGCCGACAACCGCCACATCGTAGCGTTCACATGCAGACATGATCCCTATGCCCGATCCAGACCGCCGGCCAGCCCGTCGCCGGTCGTGGCGAAGCGCATCGATGCTGGCGGTGTTGAGGAACGATAGACCCGTGCGGCGAGGCCCGCCGCAATGACGAACAACAGCGCCTCGCCCGCGAACACGGACGCGTACGCGATGCTGGGCGAGCCCGTGAGCTGGCGCGCCAGATCGACGGCGGCGGTGCCGACGACGCCGCCAAGGCCGAAGGCGATCGCCTGCGCCGCGCCCCACAGACCCATGCGCACCCCTTCACGGGACGCCCGACCCGCCCCGACCAGGCGCATCATCGATGCGATCGCGGCGATGGCAAAGGCGCCATTGGCGAGACCGAGCACGAACACCGATCCCCGCAGCGGCCAATCCGGGGCCACGAAAGCGGCGGTCGCCAAGCTCGCCAGCGCCGCCGCCGAGAGGATGCAGCCACCCATCGTCCAAACGCGCATCGACGCCGCGCGGGCGTTTCCCGCCGCGCTCCCCGCCAGTGCGACGACGATCATGCCGGCAAGGACACCCGCGTGTTGGACCCCCGCCAGCTTTGTCGACTCCCCTGGTGTCAGCCCGAAAACGGCGCCGGCAAACGGCTCGAGGATTAGATCCTGGCCACTGTAGGCGAGCATCGAGATAAAGACGAAGATGGCAAAGCGACGCGCCTGCGGCTCCGCCCACACTTGCGCCAAGGCTTCGCGGAATGCCGGATGGGCGGTCGGCTCCGGTTGCCGGCGGCGCCCATCGGCGGCAGCACCCCGCGATTCGATGTTGCGAACCGCCAGCACGGTGAGAACGAATGCGGCACCCGCCGCGACCGAAGTAACGACAATCAGCCGTGTTGGCGAGAACGGATCGAGGAAGTGGCCGGCCGTCGTCGCGGTGATGACGAAGCCGGCGATCATCATCACCCAAACGAGGCTCGCCGCCGCTGCCCGTCGCCGGTCGTCGACCCGCTCCGCCAGCAGCACCAGCAACGACGTTCCGGTGGCGCCGACACCAATCCCGATGCACGCGAAGGCGAGGGTCGCCAGCGCGATACCGGCGATCGGGCTGGCCGCCATCCAACTGGTGGCAACGGCGGCGCCAATGCCGCCCAGCGCCAGTATGGCCATGCCGCCAACGATCCAGGGCGTGCGCCGGCCACCCACATCCGAACAATAGCCGAGCCTTGGCCTGAGAATCTGCACCGCGTAGTGGAGAGCGACGAGAAGGCCCGGCAGGAGGGCCGGCAGCGCCAGTTCGACCACCATCACCCGGTTCATCGTTGACGTGGTCAAGACAACGATGCTGCCGAGGGCGGTCTGCACCAGGCCAAGGCGGGCGATGCCCAGCCAGCCGAGCGACGCACGGGTCATGACGCCCCTCCGGAAACGGCCCGCAAGGCGAAGGCGCTGACCAGCATGCCGGCGACATAGAGGGTCGTGCCGGTGGCGTTATACCAGGGAGCGCGCTCCCGCGGACTTCCCAGCAACCGCACCATCAGCGTCGCTTGCGCAAGCAGCAGCAACGACACGATTGCGGCGGCCAGCGGCTGATCCCAGGCGAAAAGAAGGGCGACAACGACGACCTGCGGCACCGCCATCACCGCACAGGCCAGCCGCGCCGCCGGCGACACGCCGAGGATGACCGGCAAGGACCGGATATTGAGCCGCTCATCGCCAGCCACCGACTTGAAATCATTCAGCGTCATGATGCCGTGGGCGCCGAAGCTATAGAGCGCGGCGATCAGGACAATGCGCCAGTCGGGAAAGGCCGCCACCATCAGCGCGGCACCGGTGAACCAGGGCAACCCCTCGTAACAGAGGGCGACAGCGGCATTTCCCCACCAGCCGTTCCGCTTCAGCCGCAGCGGTGGCGCGCTGTAGGCCCATGCCAGAACGACGCCGACGACCGCGGCGCCGAACACCCAGGCACCCAGGAACGCGGCGACGACGAGCGAGAGCAGGGTCCAGCCAACGGCGACCACCAGACCCCAGCGTCCCGGCATGCGGCCTGACGGGATCGGCCGGTTCGGCTCGTTGATCGCATCAACGTCCCGGTCGTACCAGTCGTTGACGGCTTGGCTCATCCCGCAAACCAGCGGGCCGGCCAGCACGACGCCGGCAACAACAACGGGCCAGCGCTCGGTGAACGCGACGCCGCTGGAGACGACCCCGCATGCGAACGCCCACATCGGTGCGAACCATGTGATCGGCTTCAGGAGTTCCAGGACCGCCGAAGCCGCGGGGCGGCCGCGCGGAAGCGTGAGGGAGACCGAGCCATGCATGGATGCAGCGTACGTTTGACAGCCATTATTGTCAATGTGAGTTGACACTCGCGCGGCGCTGGGCGCGGCACCGGCGACGCAAGCGGCGATGATGGCGTGCGGTGGGCGTTGCCGGCGGCTACACGGCCGCGTCGTCGATCCCGAAACGCCTGAGCTTGACGTAGAGGCTTTGCCGGCTGAGGCCGAGCAACTCCGCGGCGGCCGCGCGATTGTCGCTGGTCAGGTCGAGCGCGGCTTCAATGCACAGACGCTCGATGATGTCCGTCGATTCGCGCACGATCTCCTTGAGTGGCACGATGCCGATCAACTGGCTCATCTGCTCGACGGAACGCGGCACCTCGCGGCCCCCGCCGAGGGGGCGGCCGAGCCGCCGATTGACGTTGCGAATCGAAAAAACGAACCGCGTCTCGCCCTTCTCCACCAGCGTCGACGCGGAAACCTCGACCGCTGTCGTGCCGCCCTGCTCACCCTGGACGCTGGTGGCAAAGAGTCGGATGGCTCCCTTCTCCCGCAGGCTCGTCAACAGCACGCGCAGGTCGACGCCGCTGCGTCCCAGCCAGCGTTCCAGCGACTGGCCGATCGCCTGGCGTTCGCCCGAAAGCTCGGCCATTTCGAAAAAGGCTCGGTTCGCGGCGATCATCCGGCCGAGCGAGTCGGTCACGGCGAGGCCGTCGGCGCTGACATCCGCGTACGGGCAAAGTTTGGGTTCCGAGCGCTCACGCGCGGCGCCGACCGCTTCCGCATCGACCGGGGCCAACCGCAGCAGGACATATGACGCGAGATCCTGGCGGAACAGCGTTGCCGAAACGCGGAACTCGCGGCCGTCATCGGCAAGGCGGGCCCGCACGTCGTCGGCATGGCCGATGGTGCGTACCGTCGCCACCAGGGCGTCCACCGCCAGCGCGCTGGCCGGGCTGAACAGTTGCGCCAGTTCCATCCCGACGAGGGGCTTGTCGTCTGTCCTCAGCCTTTGCGCCGCCGGACTGGCCTCGGTGATTCGCAATGTCGCCGCGTCGACAATCAACACCGCTTCCGACGTCATCCGGAACAACAGGCGATAGCGCATCTCCGTCTGGCGAAGGCGGGTATAATCCCGTTCCAGCGCCTGTTGCGCCTGAACCAATCGCTGCTGAAGCATCGCCATGTCGCTGAGGTCGCGGCCGACGGCGACCATGCGGCCGTCCGGCCGGATCTCGACCGCTGCGTACAGAACTGGAATTTCTCTGCCTTCCTGCGATCGGTGATTGAGTTGTCGCCGCGACGTCACCGTCGTCTGGCTTGCCTCGCGACGGAGCGCTTCCACCTTCGACCGGCTCTCCGGGGTGACGATCTCAACCCAGTGCCGGCCGACCCAATCGCTGTAGATTTCGTCGGGAATCTCGTCTCGCCCGAGGGCGAGATCGCGAACGATGCCATCGCCATCGACAATCAGCGCGACGTCAGCGGCGACGGCGATGATCGTCCCGACGGTCGAACATTCGAGGTCGCCCAGCATGTCTTGCGGAGACTGAAATGGCTTCACGACCTCAACCGGTCACAAGCGTTTCAAACCTCGATGATTTCGGCAACCGGTGGCGGCTGCAGCGCGATCTGTCGTTCCGCTTTGAGAACCGCCTGTTGCGCGTCGACGGCGGTCGCATCGGCGCCGACAAGGGCAACGAAATCGGGATGCTCAAGGAACACGTTACCGCCGACCAGGACAACAACCGCCGCATTCCGCGAGGTCTGGCGGATCGCCGAGATCACCGGCACCAGATCGCTGACGGTCCGCTCGGAGCTTGCCGACAGCCCCACCAGCGAAAACCATTCATCGCGGACGATGGCGACGACCTCATTCGTCGTCGTGCTGATGTCGCCGGCCACATCCCAACCGGCGCGGCGCAGAAACTCCGCCACCATCAACGCGCCAAAGGTGTGCTGTTCACCCGGCACGGCGGCCAGCAACGCGCGCCGGCCATGGTCCGGCACGGTCACGGCGTACGAAACCGTTTGGCTCAAGGCCCGCAGCAGGTACTGAAGCCTGCCCAACGCGACGGTGACGTCGACGAAATGACAGAGATCGGCAACCCATAGGTCGCCAATGCGGCGGGCGGTTGGCGTCATCAACTGGAGGCAGATGGTCTCCAGCGAAACGGACCGTTGAATCATCCCGCTGACAAAGGTGTTGGCCGCGGCGGGATCCTCCGCCAGCAGCGCCTTCGCGAATTCGGCCACGTCCTCGTCGTCCGGCGCGTTGCCGATAATCCGCTGCGGCTCCGGCACCGCTCGCGCTGCGGCATGGGCCGCAACGAGACGGGGAATCACCTCTCCTTCAACGGCACGGCCCAGCCACAAGGGCGAAGGACCCGCGTCGTTGGCTGCGCTTGCCGCGCCGCGCCGCGCATGCGGACGCAGATCGGCGATCACCTTGCCGACCGTGTCCCACGGAAACCCTTCCAACCTGAGGTGTCGCAAAACGGTCATGTGTGCCCTCCCTGCACTGCGATGTCGCGGGATTGGTCCCGCTTACGTCACATCGCGACACCTTCTGCGAACCGAAGGCGCGGACGAGGGATAGGCACCACCGCCCGCCGTCGGCAGCGGCGCTATTAGGGTCCCCCCGCCTAGCAATGTCAAGCGATGTTGACGTTTGGGTGTGTTCAGTTAACTTGACACCCGGAAATGCGGCACTTACACTCCCCAACACTTGGGAGCATCCACGAAGCAAGGCGCTGTGGTTCTCTAACGACCCTGAGACGCCCAACAATCTCTCCATCCTGGCGCTTTCCATGAAAGGGGAGATATCCCGCGGGTCGATTTAGGAACCCTCAGGCGAGTGATGTCAAGCCATGCACACGTTTCACATCGTCAAAGCTGTTGACAACCTGATCGACCGAATGGACATGTGCCCGTGGCCGTCATGCGCCGGCACCACCGGCGTTCGCCACTACGAGGCAGACAGCCGCGTCCAGCGGGCCGCCCCAAGGCCCTTATACACAGCCGAAGAGCGGCGGCGGCGCGACACCTCGCGGTGGACGCTGGTGCAGGGCATCCTCGCACCGCTGCAGTTCGCTGTTTTCCTCGTCAGCTTGTACCTGGTCCTGCGCTACCTGGCGACGGGTGAAGGGCTGGCGATCGCCACCGCCTCGATTGTGCTCAAGACCGCCGTTCTCTACACGATCATGATCACCGGCTCGCTCTGGGAGCGGGACGTGTTCGGCCGCTACCTGTTTGCGCCGGCGTTCTTCTGGGAAGACGCCGTCAGCATGCTGGTGCTGGCGCTGCATACCGCTTATCTGCTGGCGCTGTTGTCGGGAGCGGTTGGCACCGACGGTCTGATCGCCATCGCGCTCGCCGCCTATGCGGCCTACGTCGTCAATGCCGGGCAATTCCTCCTCAAGTTCCGCGCGGCGCGGCTTCAGCATGCGGCATCGATGGCGGCGAATTCCCGCGGCGAGTTGCTGCACCGATGACCTGCGTCACCGCGCCCGTGGTGATGCAGGGGCTCGCGGCGAGCCGGCAGCCGGCTATTCGGCATGAACGCGGTCAGCGGCAGGTGTTCTGCGGGCTGACCGGCATCGTCTGGTTGCATCGCAAGATGCAGGATGCCTTTTTCCTCGTCGTCGGCTCGCGGACATGCGCCCACCTCCTGCAATCGGCCGCCGGCGTGATGATTTTCGCCGAGCCCCGGTTCGGCACCGCGATCATCGACGAGCGCGACCTTGCCGGGCTGGCCGATGCGAACGATGAACTCGACCGCGCGGTTGGCGATCTGCTGGCGCGGCGGCCGGATGTGCGGCTGCTGTTCCTGGTCGGGTCCTGTCCGTCGGAAGTGATCAAGCTCGATCTGTCGCGAGCCGCGGCGCGGCTCTCCGCGACCTTCGCGCCCGACGTCCGTGTCCTGCATTATTCGGGCAGCGGCATCGAAACGACGTTCACCGATGGCGAGGACGCCTGCCTCGCCTCGTTGGTGCCGGGGCTGCCGGCGGAGCCGCTGACGGCTGCGCCATCGCTGCTTATCGTCGGCGCCCTGCCGGACGTGGTCGAAGATCAGTTCTGCCGGCTGTTCGCGGCGATGGGAATCGGGCCCGTCGGCTTTCTGCCGCCCCGCCAGTCGCGACAGTTGCCGGCTGTTGGCGCGCAGACGCGCTTCCTCCTCGCCCAGCCGTTCCTGGATGCAACGGCGCGCGCCCTGGAGGGGCGGGGTGCCAGATGGCTCGCCGCGCCGTTTCCCTTTGGCGCCGAGGGAACCACGGCGTGGCTCCGTGCGGCGGCCGACGCCTGGTGCGTCGACCCGGGACGGTTCCGGCAAGCGACGCAAGCCAGTGAGGAGCGCGCACGCCACGCGCTGGCCCGCCACCGCGCCCAGCTCGCCGGCAAGCGAGTGTTCTTCTTTCCGGACAGCCAGTTGGAAGTGCCGCTGGCGCGCTTTCTGTGGCGCGAACTCGGCGTCGACCTCATCGAGGTTGGCACGCCCTACCTGCACCGACGGCGCCACGCCGCCGAGATCGCGCTGCTGCCGGACGATGTGCCGATTTGGGAAGGCCAGCACCTGGAACGGCAGCTCGACCGCTGCCGCGCCGCGCAGCCCGATCTCGTCGTCTGCGGTCTCGGTCTTGCCAACCCGCTGGAGGCGGAAGGCATGACGACAAAGTGGTCGATCGAGCTCGTGTTCACCCCGATCCACGGCTACGAGCAGGCGGGCGACCTCGCCGCACTGTTCGCTCGGCCCCTCCTGCGTAAGCAGCGGTTGGAGGTCTGACCGCCATGCAGCTGTCGCTGTGGACATACGAGGGCCCCCCCCACATCGGCGCGATGCGGGTCGCCACGGCGATGGAGCATGTCCACTACGTTCTGCACGCACCGCAGGGCGATACCTATGCGGACCTGCTGTTCACGATGATCGAAAGGCGGCAGAAGCGCCCGCCGGTGACGTATACGACGTTCGAGGCGCGGGATCTCGGGAGCGACACCGCGGAGCTGTTCCAGGGCGCTGTCCGCGAAGCCTTCGATCGTTTCCGGCCGCAGGCGATGCTCGTCGGATCCTCGTGCACCGCATCGCTGCTCCAGGACGATCCCGGGGGGCTGGCGCGCGCCCTCGGCCTACCGATTCCGGTCATCCCCCTCGACCTTCCGGCCTATCAGCGCAAGGAAAACTGGGGCGCAGCGGAGACGTTCTACAGGCTGGTTCGCACCTTTGCCGCGGGCACCGCAGGCCGTGACGGCCAGCCTAAGGAGCCGGCGGCAGCGGTGCGCCCGCGCTGCAACCTGCTGGGGGCGACGGCTCTCGGTTTTCGCCATCGCGATGATGTCGAGGAGGTTGCAAAGCTGCTGGCGCGCATCGGCGTTGAGGTCAACGTGATCGCCCCCCTCGGCGCCACGCCGGCCGATCTCGCGCGGCTCGGTGCGGCCGACTTCAATGTTGTCCTCTATCCCGAGATCGGCGCGACGGCGGCGCAATGGCTGAAGCGCGAGTTCGGGCAGCCGCTGGTCAGTGCCGCGCCCCTTGGCGTTGGCGCCACCCGGGACTTCGTCAACGAAATCGCCCGGCTGACCGGCATTGACCCGGAACCGGCGCTGAGCGACCAGGCTTCGCGCCTGCCTTGGTATTCGCGTTCCGTCGACTCAACCTATCTGACGGGAAAGCGGGTATTCATTTTCGGCGACGCCACCCATGCCGTTGCCGCCGCGCGGGTTGCGGCGCGGGAGTTGGGCTTCGAGGTCGTCGGCCTCGGCAGCTACAGCCGCGAGTTTGCCCGTGAGGTTCGCGACGCGGCGCGTCAGTACGACATCGAGGCGCTGATCACCGACAATTACCTGGAGGTCGAAGCGGCGATCGCGGCGCTGCAGCCCGAGCTGGTCCTCGGCACACAGATGGAGCGGCATATCGCGAAGCGGCTCGGCATCCCGTGTGCCGTCATCTCGGCGCCGACGCACGTTCAGGATTATCCGGCGCGCTACTCGCCGCAGATGGGCTTTGAAGGCGCCAACGTGCTGTTCGATAGCTGGGTGCATCCGCTGATGATGGGCCTCGAAGAGCACCTCCTGACCATGTTCCGGGAGGACTTCGAGTTCCGCGATGGCATCGCGCCATCCCACCTCGGCACTCCGGCGAAGCCGGTCGACGTGGCCGCGGCGGTCCCCGCATCCATCGCATCGGCGCCCCCGGCGCCAGGCCCGGCGGCGAGTTGGGACCTGGAAGCGGAGCGCGAACTCCGCAAGATCCCGTTTTTTGTCCGCGGCAAAGCTCGCCGTAACACGGAGAGCTTTGCTCGCGTTCGCGGCGTCACCGTGATCACTGTTGAGACCCTATACGATGCCAAAGCGCACTTCAGCCGCTGAGGCGACGCCCGTTCGCGTCGTTGTTGTGACCCTCGACAGTCACCTTGCGGGTGCGGTCGAGCGCGCCGCACGGGCGCTGCGCAGGGAACTCCCCGGTCTATCCCTCAGCCTGCACGCCGCGTCGGAATGGGCGGGCAACGAAGCCGCGCTGGCGCGGTGCCGAAGTGCGGTGGCCGACGGCGACATCATCATCGTCTCGATGCTGTTCATGGAAGAACACATCGAACCGATCCTGCCGTGGTTGCGTGAGCGCCGCGATCACTGCGACGCGATGGTCGTGGGCATGTCCGCCAGCGAGGTCATCCGCCTGACCCGGATGGGCGGCCTGCAAATGGACAGCGGAGAGAGCGGCGCCGTCCAGCTGCTCAAGCGTCTGTGCGGAAAGAAGGAACACGGCCACAGCTCTGGCGCGAAGCAGATGGCGATGCTGCGGCGCATGCCGCGGATCCTCCGCTTCATTCCCGGGCGTGCGCAGGACCTTCGCGCCTATTTCCTGACCCTGCAATGCTGGCTCGCCGCGTCTGACGACAACGTCGCCAGCATGGTGCGCCTGCTGGTCAACCGCTATGCCGACGGGCCTCGCCGGGGCTTGCGCGGTTCGCTGAAGGTGACGGGACCCGCCGAACACCCGGACGTCGGGCTGTATCATCCGCGGCTCGCCGGGCGCATCACCGACAGTGTCGACAAGCTGCCACAGCTTCCGCACAACACCGGCCGCGCGGTCGGCCTCCTGGTCATGCGCTCCTACGTGCTCGCCGGTGATACCGCCCATTACGACGCGGCGATCGCCGCCCTCGAGGCGCGTGGTCTGCGGGTGATCCCGGCATTCGCCGCCGGCCTCGACAGCCGGCCGGCGGTTGCAAAGTTCTTCATGGACGGCAAGCGCGTCACCGTCGATGCCGTCGTTTCCCTGACCGGTTTTTCTCTTGTCGGCGGCCCTGCCTACAACGACGCGACAGCGGCGGAGGAGATGCTGGGAAGGCTGGATGTGCCGTATCTCGCGGCTCACGCCGTCGAGTTCAGCAGTCTCGAGAGCTGGAAAGCGTCCGAACAGGGCCTGATGCCGATCGAAGCCGCGATGATGGTCTCCATCCCCGAGCTCGAAGGTGCAACCGGGCCAATCGTTTTCGGTGGCCGGTCGTCCGCTTCGGCGCAAGGCGCCCGGGCCATGCAGCCCGATCTCGACCGCGTGGAAACCCTGGCGGCGCGGGTGGCGAAGCTGGTTGCGCTGCGGGCCACGCCACCTGCGGAGCGCAAGGTGGCGATCGTGCTGTTCAATTTTCCGCCGAACGCGGGCGCCATCGGTACCGCCGCCCATCTGTCGGTATTCGAGTCGCTCCATCGCACGCTCGATACGCTGCGCACCCATGGCTACGACGTCGACGTGCCGGCGTCCGTGGACGGTCTGCGGGAACGCCTCCTTTGCGGCAACGCCGCCCACAACGGCAGTCCGGCGAACGTCCATGCTCGCATCGCCGCCGATGACCACGTCCGCCGCGAACGTTTCCTCGCGGAGATCGAAGCGCAATGGGGCCCGTCGCCGGGCCGTCAGCAGGCGGACGGCCGCTCGATCCTCGTGCTCGGCGAACGCTTCGGCAACGTCTTCGTCGGTATCCAGCCCGCCTTCGGCTACGAAGGCGATCCGATGCGCTTGTTGTTCGAACGCGGCTTTACGCCGACGCATGCCTTCTCCGCCTTCTACCGCTACCTGCGCGATGACTTCGGTGCCCATGCCGTGCTGCATTTCGGCACTCACGGCGCGCTCGAATTCATGCCGGGCAAGCAGGTGGGCCTGTCCGGCGCATGCTGGCCGGACCGGCTGATCGGCGATCTGCCGAACTTCTACCTCTACGCCGCGAACAATCCGTCGGAGGCCACAATCGCCAAACGGCGAGCCGCGGCGACCCTGATCAGCTACCTGACGCCGCCGGTGACCCATGCCGGACTGTACCGGGGGCTCCTCGATCTGCGGGACTCGATCGACCGCTGGCGCCGGCTGACCCCAAGCGAGACGGCCGAGCGCGAGCTGCTGGTGCCGCTCATTCAATCGCAAGCGGCCGAGCTGGAGCTTTCGCCCGCGCAGCCGGCTTGGACCTTCGATCGGGCGGACGGCGAGATCGCCCTCCTCGCCAACCGCCTCATCGAGTTTGAGCAGACGCACATTCCGCACGGGCTGCACGTCGTCGGTGCGCCACTGACGATCGAAGAACGCATCGATCTCCTTCTCGCCGTCGCCGAAGCCTCCCACGGTTTGCGGCCGGAGCGGCCGATGGTTACCGCCATCGTCCACGGCCGGACGCCCGAAGCCGCCGCCGCCGGTGCGGGCCGCAGCGATGATAACGCGACCATCGCGTTGCTACGCCATCTCGCCGACACCGACCGGCTGCTCGCCGAGGATCACGAGTTGCCGGCGATCGTGCGCGCGCTGGACGGTCGGTACGTGCCGCCGGTACCGGGCGGTGATCTGTTGCGGACGCCCGCAATCCTGCCGACGGGACGAAACATCCACGGTTTCGACCCGTTCCGGATCCCCAGCGCCTTTGCCGTCGCGGACGGCGCGCGCCAGGCGGAACGACTGCTGGCGCGCCACCAGCAGGACGGCCATCCGCTGCCGGAGAGCGTCGCTTTCGTTCTGTGGGGTACCGACAACCTCAAGTCGGAGGGCGGTCCGATGGCGCAGGCGATGGCGCTGATGGGTGCGCGCCCGCGATTCGACAGTTACGGCCGGTTGGCCGGTGCCTCGCTGATCCCGCTGGCGCAGCTTGGCCGGCCCCGCATCAACGTCGTCATGACGCTGTCGGGCATCTTCCGCGATCTGTTACCGCTGCAGACGCGGATGCTCGCCGAGGCGGCCTATCTGGCGGCCACGGCCGACGAGCCGGTCGACCTGAACTTCCTGCGCAAGACCGCGCTGAAGTGTCAGGAAACTCAGACGTGCGACATGGAAACGGCGGCCCTGAGGGTCTTCAGCAACGCCGCCGGCGCCTATGGTTCGAACGTCAGCCACCTCATCGACAGCGGCGCCTGGGAGCAGGAAGACGAGCTGGCCGAAGTCTACACGCGGCGCAAATGCTTCGCTTATGGCCGTCGCGGGCAACCGGTTCAGCAGGCAGCGCTGCTGAACGAAATTCTCGGCGGTGTCGACCTCGCCTATCAGAACCTGGAATCCGTCGAGGTCGGCGTCACCACCATCGATCACTATTTCGACACCCTCGGCGGCATCAGCCGGGCGGTGACGCGGGCCCGCGGGGCGCCGGTCTCCGTCTACATCGGCGATCAGACCCAGGGCGATGGCCGGGTGCGCACCCTCGCCGAACAGGTGACGCTGGAAACGCGTACGCGCGCGCTCAACCCGAAATGGTATGAGGCGATGCTTCGCCACGGCTATGAGGGCGTGCGGCACATTGAAGCGCACGTCACCAACACGATGGGCTGGTCGGCGACGACGGGCCAGGTATCGCCATGGGTCTATCACCAGCTGGCGCAAACGTTCGTGCTGGACGAGGCGATGCGCGAACGGCTGTCCGCCCTCAATCCGACCGCCTCAGCGCGCGTCGCCCACCGGCTGCTGGAGGCTCACGAGCGAGCGTACTGGACACCGGACGGCCCCGTCCTCGAGGCCCTCATGGAGGCGGCGCGGGATCTCGAGGACCGACTGGAAGGCATCGGCATGGAGGCCGCAGCATGACAACGGTGATTACACGCTCGTCCGCTGCGGTCGACCGGCGTCCGCTCCGGCCTGACGGCGAGGGTAGCGTGCAGGTGCATCTCGACCCGCAAATCACCATCGGCACCGCAAAAGTCTTTTCCGTTTATGGCAAAGGCGGGATCGGAAAAAGCACGGTTTCTTCAAATCTATCGGCGGCATTCTCCAAACTCGGCAAGCGGGTATTGCAGATCGGGTGCGATCCCAAGCACGATTCGACGTTTACTCTAACCAAGCAACTGGTGCCCACGGTCATCGACGTGCTCGAATCCGTGAACTTCCACGCCGAGGAGTTGCGGATCGAGGACTTCGTTCATGAAGGCTACAATGGCGTGATGTGTGTCGAGGCCGGCGGTCCGCCGGCTGGCACCGGTTGCGGCGGCTACGTGGTTGGCCAGACGGTCAAGCTGCTCAAGGAACACCACCTGCTCGACGAGACCGATGTCGTCATCTTCGACGTGCTCGGCGACGTCGTTTGCGGCGGCTTTGCCTCGCCGCTGCAACACTCCGATCGGGCGTTGATCGTCACCGCCAACGACTTCGACTCGATCTTCGCCATGAACCGGATCTCGGCGGCGATCACCGCCAAGGCCCGCAACTATGAAGTGCGGCTCAGTGGCGTCATCGCCAACCGCAGCGCCGCCACGGATGAAATCGACCGCTTCAACGCCGAGGTCGGCCTGCGGCGGCTCGCCCACTTCCCGGACCTCGATGTCATTCGGCGCAGCCGCCTGAAGAAATGCGTGCTCTTCGAGATGGAGGCGTCGCCGGAACTCGAGGCGGTGCAGAACGAGTATCTGAGGCTGGCGGCAACCCTTTGGTCCGGCACCGAGCCCCTGGACGCGAAGCCGATGCGCGATCGTGCCCTGTTCGACTTTCTGGGGTTCGAGTGATGCAGACCCAGACCTACCAAAAGCGGCGGGGGCAGATCGCCGTCTATTTCGACAAGACGGCGGTGGAGGCATGGACCCGCCTGACCTCGGAACAACCGGTCGGCCGCATCCGTGCCACCGTGCGGGCGGGCCGCGACCGCATGCGGCAAACGCTCCTGGACTGGCTGCCGGCCGATCTTCGCGGCGAACGCATCTTGGACGCCGGCTGCGGCACCGGCGCCTTGGCGATGGCGTTGGCGAGCCGGGGCGCCCATGTCGTGGCCGTCGATATCTCGCCGACCCTGATCAGCCTGGCGCGCGAACGGATGGCGCCGTCATCCGGCGCCGGCGATGTCGAGTTCGCCGTTGGCGATATGCTCGACCCCGACCTCGGCCGGTTCGATCGCGTCATCGCCATGGACTCCCTGATTCACTACTCGCCCGACGATGCGATCGCTGCCCTCGTCGGTCTGGCCGCCCGTGCCGACCGCTCCATCCTGTTCACCTTTGCGCCGCGAACGGCGCCGCTCGCCGTGATGCACGCCATCGGCCGGCTGTTTCCCCGCACCGACCGCGCTCCCGCGATCGAGCCCGTTGCCGAACGGCAGTTGCGGGACGCGCTTGCCGCCCAACCTGACCTGAAGGCATGGTCGCTCGCGCGCACGGAGCGGATCGTGAACGGTTTCTACACTTCGCAAGCCGCCCAGCTGGTGCATCGATGCGACGCCTGACGGAACGCTTCGCCGGGGCCTGGAGCGGGCTCGGTCCGAAGTTCCTGCCATTTGCGGATGCCGCCACCGTCGACGTGCCGCTGTCCCGGCTGCTGCGGCTCTCCTTGTTCCAGGTCTCCGTGGGTATGGCCGTCGCCCTGCTGACCGGAACGTTGAACCGGGTGATGATCGTCGAGCTCGGAACCTCGGCCTGGATGGTCGGGCTGATGGTGGCGCTGCCGCTGGTCATCGCTCCCTTCCGCGTGCTCATCGGCTTTCGCTCCGATACCCACCGCTCGTTCCTCGGCTGGCGGCGCAGCCCCTTCATCTGGATGGGATCGGTGCTGCAGTTCGGCGGCCTGGCGATCATGCCATTCGCGCTGCTGGTGCTGTCCGGCGATACGCACGCGCCGGCGGTGGTCGGACATATCGGGGCCGCACTGGCGTTCCTTCTGGTTGGCGCCGGCCTGCATACGACACAAACCGCGGGCCTCGCTCTCGCCACCGACTTGCTGCCGGCGGACCGGCGGCCGCGCGTCGTCGCTCTTTTGTACGTGATGTTCCTCCTCGGCATGGTGGCAAGCTCCCTCACGTTTGGCGCGCTCCTTGCCGACTACTCACCGATCGCCCTGATCCAAGTGATTCAAGCCGCAGCCGTAGCGACCATGGTCCTCAACACGGCGGCGCTGTGGAAGCAGGAGGCGCGCGATCCGCAGCGGACCCGCCACGACCGGCCCCGTCCCGGTCTGCGCGACGCCTGGCGGACGATGAGCCAAGGCACACGCAGCGGGCGCCTGCTCATCGCGGTCGGCCTCGGCACCGCCGGCTTCAGCATGCAGGATATTCTGCTGGAGCCCTACGGCGGGCAGATCCTGGGTTTCAGCGTCGGTGCCACGACACTGCTCACCGCACTGCTGGCTTCGGGCGCGCTGGCCGGGTTCTGCTTGGCGGCGCGCTGGCTCGGCCGCGGCCTCGATCCCTATCGCCTATCGGCCGCCGGGGTGCTGATCGGCATCGTCGCGTTCTCCGCCGTGATCTTCGCCGCACCGCTGTCATCCGGACTGCTGTTCCGCGCCGGCACGTTCGTGATCGGCCTCGGCGGTGGACTTTTTGCCGTGGGAACGATGACCGCCGCCATGGATTTGGCGGCATCGGGCCAGAGCGGATTGGCCCTTGGCGCCTGGGGTGCGGTGCAGGCGACCGCCGCCGGTGCGTCGATCGCCATCGCTGGCGCCCTTCGCGATGCCGTTTCGAGCCTCGGCAGCGCCGGCATCCTCGGCGAGGCGTTGGCCGGTCCCGCGGTCGGTTACAGCGTTGTCTATCACATTGAGATCGCATTGCTCTTCGCGACGTTGGCGGTCATCGGGCCGCTGGCCGGTCCGGCGCGGCTGCGCCGTCCGCCAACGCCTTCGAAGTTTGGTTTAGCCGAACTGCCCGGCTGACGGCAGCAGCCAAGGAGGGACGACACATGGAAATCGGCGCCATCACCAGCGGGATCGACGTGGCACTGGTTGTTCTCTACGCCTTCTGGATCTTTTTCGCCGGGCTGATCTTTTATCTGCGGCGGGAAGATCGGCGCGAGGGCTATCCGCTCATCAACGACATCACCGGCAAGCCCTTGGACCATGGGTTCATTTGGGTGCCGGAGCCGAAGACGTTCCGGCTCCCCCACGGCGGCATCGAAACCGCGCCGCGCGCGGAGCACGACACCCGGGAGATCAAGGCAAAGCCCGTCGCCGCGTTTCCGGGCGCCCCGCTGCAGCCGACGGGAGATCCGATGCTCGACGCGGTTGGCCCGGCCGCCTACGCGCTGCGCTCCGATAAGCCCGAGCTGACGCTCGAAGGCGAACCGCGCATGGCGCCGCTGCGCGTCGCCACCGACTTCTGGATCGAACCCCAGGATCCCGATCCGCGCGGCATGACCGTCGTCGCCGCCGACGGCGCGGTCGCCGGTGTCGTCAAGGACGTGTGGGTGGATCGCGCGGAGCCGCGGATCAGCTTCCTCGAAGTCGAGGTGAGCGGCACGACCCCCCGGCGCGCCCTGCTGCCGATGACCTTCGCTCGCGTCGATGGCGGCCGGCGCCAGGTCAAGGTCGCCTCGGTGCTTGCCCGCCATTTCGCCACCGTGCCGGCCTTGCAGAACCCCGACCAAATCACGGCGCGTGAAGAAGATCGCATCTCGGCCTATTTCGCCAGCGGTCATCTCTATGCCACACCAAGCCGCGCGGAGCCGCTGCTGTGACCGACCACGACCTCGAACACGACCGCGGCTTGCCGGAGCGGCTGCCCGACGGCGAACACATCCTTTGGCAGGGGGCACCGGCTTGGCGCAGCCTGGCCGTGCGCCTGTTTCACCTGCGGATGATCACCATCTACTTCGGCGTCCTGATGGCCTGGCGCATGGCGTCCGGCCTGGCGGACGGCGCCGCCGCCGCCGACGCCCTCCTGTCCGCCGCACTGTTGCTGCCGGTGTTGCTCGCGGCGATTGCGTTGTTTGGTTTGCTGGCGTGGCTGATCTCCCGCTCAACCGTTTACACCCTGACCAATCGGCGGCTCGTCATGAGCGTCGGCGTCGCTCTGCCGATGACCATCAACGTTCCCTTTTCCGCCGTGGAGGCGGCCGGCCT
This sequence comes from Rhodospirillales bacterium, assembly GCA_025458035.1. Classification (GTDB taxonomy): domain Bacteria; phylum Pseudomonadota; class Alphaproteobacteria; order Rhodospirillales; family Defluviicoccaceae; genus Defluviicoccus. The sequence goes on along the minus strand of JALOTH010000008.1, from coordinate 8,278 downwards.
GCGATCGTACGGCGACGGCAGCGGCGATATCTCCCTGACGCCAACGGCGTCGCAGCGGCTGGGTTATTTCGTGGCTTGGCCACACGTCCGGCCGTGGCGCGTTTCGCGGCCTGAGCCCACTCTCCGCTGCATCCCCGATGCCGCCCGCGTTGCTCAGATCCTCGCCGCCGCGCTCGCGCCGATGCACCAGCCGGCGCCGGCGCCAACGCCGCAGGCGGACGAACCGGCCGTTGCGGTGCTCGCCAAGCCGCGGCCCTTGGCGACCGCGGCATGACCAGCGGGCGGCACGAGGTGGCGATGAACGCGCACGCGGGCTCGAAGTTCCTTCCCCGACGTGCCCTCATTGGCGCCGGGCTGCTGCTTGCTTTTGCCGTGGCGTTGGCCGGCGCCGGCCGCTTGACCGGAACCGGCACCGTGACCCTGCCCGCCGCCAGCGCCGAGCAGAGCCGCCAGCTCCGCTTTGCCGACCGTGGCGACGGTGCCGTCGTGGTCATCGACACGGAAGCCAGTCGGGAGATCGAGGTGCTCGCCCCGGGCCACGATAACTTCATCCGTGGCGTGATGCGCAGTCTCGTCCGGGAGCGGACGGCACATGGTGTCAGCCAGGACCTCCCGTTCGTCCTGAGCCGCGATGCCGATCATCGCCTCCTGCTCTCCGACCCGTCGACGGGCCGCGTCATCGGACTGGACGCGTTCGGCTCGACCAACGCCGCCGCGTTCGCCCGGCTGCTCAACCCCAAGGATCGCCCGTCATGATCGCCGCGACATCGACGACCCCTGCCGCCCGCAATCCGGCCACCGAGCGGGCGCTCGCCGATACCCTGCTCTCGCCGCGATTCTACACCACCGACTTCGCGGCGATGGACCGGCTCGACGTTTCGGCGGTTCGCGAGGAGTGGGACCGTCTGATCGACGAGTTCCGCAACGATACGAACCTGCGCCACTTCAAGCGAACGGAGGCGTTCCGTGCCGCGGTGGAGGCGATGCCGGACGCGTTGCGTGAGGAATTTCTGGATTTCCTGATTTCATCGATCACGGCGGAGTTCTCGGGATGCCTGCTTTACGCAGACATCAAAAAGAACACCAGCAATCCTGATATTCGCATGCTGATGGGGTACATGAGCCGGGACGAAGCCCGCCATGCCAACTTCATCAATGAGTCCCTTGCCGATTTTGGCTTGGCGATCGATCTGAGTATTCTGAAGTCCGCGAAAAAATACACGCACTTCAGTCCAAAATTCATTTTCTACGCGACGTATCTCTCCGAAAAAATCGGCTACGCGCGCTACATCACGATTTTTCGTCAGATCGAACGCCACCCCGATCGGCAATTTCATCCGATTTTTGGCTGGTTCAAGGAATGGTGTAACGATGAGTTCCGGCATGGTGAGGCATTTGCGCTGCTGATGCGCGGCCATCCGCAGCTCCTCAAGGGCCCCAACCGGCTGCTCATCCGATTTTTCATTCTCGCCGTTTTCGCCACCATGTACGTGCGCGATCACTCGCGGCCAAATTTCTATGCTGCTCTCGGGCTCGATCCCACCGACTACGATTTCACGGTGTTTCGCATCACATCGAGCATCATGCGGCAAGTCTTCCCGCTGACGCTGGACATCGACCACCCGAAGTTCCGCTCGGGCCTGGAACGGCTGCGGCGGATTGCCGAAGCCAAAGCCGCCGTCCGTAAACGGGGCGGCCTGCTGGCGCCGGTGAAGCTGGCGGCGTTGAGCGCCGCCGCCGCCGCCGGCTTTCTGCGCCTTTACGCGCTGCCGGCACGGTCCAACGCTGTCCCCAACCGGGTCCGATTGACCCCGGCCTGGTGAACGGACACCCCCGCATGACCCTGCATGCCTTGCCGATCGTGTTTACCCTGCTGGTCTGGTGGTGCGCCACCGGACTTGTCTTGCTGGCGGTCAACCGGCCGCCGGCCAGCTATCGGCGGAGTCTCATCGTTGCCACCGTCATCCTCGCGGCCTCCGTCATCGGGCTCAGCTGGGCGAGCCGGGAGGCGACGGTTCCCGGCGCCTATGTCGCCTTCCTTTGCGGCGTGCTGATCTGGGGTTGGCTCGAAATGAGCTACTATACGGGTGTGCTGACCGGCCCCAGACCCCTTCCCTGCCCTGCCGGCGTCAGCGCCTGGCGGCGCTTCGTGCTCGCGCTCAAGGCCAGCCTCTACCACGAACTGGCGATCGTCGCCTTCGCCGGCGGCACGATCGCACTGACCTGGGGCGCGCCCAATCAGGTCGGCACCTGGACGTTCGTCACCCTGTGGCTGATGCGCTGGAGCGCGAAGCTCAACATTTTTCTCGGCGTGCCGCACCTCAATCTGCAGTGGTTCCCCGATCACCTGCGTTATCTGGAAAGCTTCATCGTCAGGCGGCCGATGAACGCCTTGTTTCCGTTCTCGATCCTGCTGTCCCTGACGGCTGCCGCCTCCGTGCTGTCGACGGTGGTGCGCAGCGACGCGACGTCGACCGAGATCGTCAGCGCCCTGTTGGTGGGGAGCCTGATTCTGCTGGCGGTTCTGGAACATGGCTTTCTCGTCCTGACGCTACCGGACTCGGCGCTGTGGAACTGGGCGCTGCCGGCCGCCCGTCAGTGCCGCCAGGACATCCCCGGAAGATTGCCGCCAACCCTCATCGACACGCCGTCAGCCGGCCGCTGCCGGCGTGCCTGCGAGCCTCTTGCCGGTTTGAAGCCGGCGAGCGCGTTCGCGTCCTCGCCACCGCGGCCAGCGCCAACTACAAACGGGAGGTAATGATGGACTATCAAAACTTTTTCGCGCAGGAGCTGCAGACCCTCCGCAAGGAAGGCCGGTACCGGGTGTTCGCCGATCTCGCCCGCCACGCCGGCCATTTCCCCCGTGCCACCCACTATGGCGCGCAGGGACGGCAGGCCGAGGTCACGGTTTGGTGCTCCAACGATTACCTCGGCATGGGCCAGCATCCGGCGGTGCTCGCGGCCATGCACGAAGCGCTGGACACGTGCGGGGCGGGAGCCGGTGGAACCCGCAACATCTCCGGCACCAACCACAATGTCATCCTGCTCGAACAGGAGCTGGCGGATCTGCACGGCACCGAGGCGGCACTGGTGTTCACCTCGGGCTACGTCTCCAACTTGGCGGCGTTGTCGACGCTGGCGGCCAAGCTTCCCGGATGCGTCGTGCTTTCGGATGAGTTGAATCATGCCTCGATGATTGAGGGCATCCGCCAGTCCCGCGCCGAAAAGCAGATCTTCCGGCACAACGATCCTGACGATCTCGACCGCAAGCTCGCCGCCATCGACCCGAAGCGGCCCAAGCTCGTCGCCTTCGAATCCGTCTATTCCATGGATGGCGATATCTCGCCGATCGCCGCGCTGTGCGACGTCGCCGAGAAACACGGCGCCATGACCTACATCGACGAGGTGCATGCGGTTGGCCTCTACGGCCCCCGCGGTGGCGGCGTTTCCGAGCGCGATGGCGTGGCCCACCGCCTCACCGTGATCGAGGGCACGTTGGCCAAGGCATTCGGCGTGCTTGGCGGTTACATCGCCGGCTCGGCTGCCGTCTGTGACTTCGTGCGCAGCTTCGCGTCCGCCTTCATCTTCACCACCGCCCTGCCGCCGGCGGTCGCCGCCGGTGCCTGCGCCAGCATCCGTCACCTGAAGACGAGCTCCGTCGAGCGCGCCCTTCAGCGAGATCGCGTGCAGACCGTGCGGCGGCGCCTTGATGGCGTCGGCGTGCCGCATTACGACAACCCGAGCCACATCGTCCCGGTCATCGTCGGCGATCCGGTGCGCTGCAAACAGATCACCGACATTCTCATGGAGGAGTACGGGATCTACGTGCAGCCCATCAACTATCCGACGGTGCCGCGCGGTACGGAACGCCTGCGGATCACGCCATCACCACTGCATTCCGATGCCGACATCGACTACTTCGTCGATGCCCTGTCGACGATCTGGTCCGCGCTCAGTTTGAAACGGGCGGCGTGATCTCAGGTGACGACAGCGGTTTCGAAGTCAGTGACCCATTCGGGGACACGCGTTTAAGTTTCGGGAGGCGGCCATGCGTATCGTACTCATTCATCCCAACTACCACTCCGGTGGGGCGGAGATCGCCGGCAACTGGCCGCCCGCGTGGGTCGCTTACTTGGCGGGATCGTTGAAGACCGCCGGTTTCGACGATGTCCAGTTCATCGACGCGATGACCAATGACCTCTCCGATGAGGCGCTCCGCGAACGCCTCATCGCCGCGCAGGCCGATGTCGTCGGCGCCACCGCGATCACACCATCGATCTACAAGGCGGAGCGCGCCCTCGAGATCGCCAAGGAGGTCAACAGCGGTACGGTGACCATCCTGGGTGGCGTCCACGCCACCTTCATGTACAAGCAGGTGCTCAGTGAAGCGCCCTGGATCGACGTCATCGTGCGCGGCGAGGGCGAAGAGATCCTGATCGATCTCGTGCGCGCGATCGACGAGCGGCGGTGGCCCCATGACCGGCACGCGATCAAGGGGCTCGCTTTCCGTGAGGAGGCGTCCATCGTCGCCACCGAAGCGGCGCCAACGGTTCAGAACCTGGATGCCATCAACCCCGATTGGGGCATCCTGGAATGGGAAAAGTATCAGTACATCCCCCTGGGCGTACGGGTTGCCATTCCCAACATGGCGCGCGGCTGTCCGTTTACGTGCTCCTTCTGCTCGCAGTGGAAGTTCTGGCGGGATTACCGGGTCCGCGACCCGAAGAAAGTCGTCGACGAGATCGAAGCGCTGGTCCGCGATCACCAGGTCGGCTTTTTCATTCTCGCCGACGAAGAGCCGACGATTAACCGCAACAAATTCGTCGCGTTTTGCCGGGAGCTGATCGACCGCGGTCTCCCGGAAAAGATCAAGTGGGGAATCAATACCCGAGCGGCGGCGCAACTCAAGCTCGATCGCTTCAACAAGGAGACGACCGTCGCTCAAAACAAGAAAGCCGTGCGGCTGCTGCGGGAAGCCGGCATCGTCGTCGAAGCGCAATTCATCGTCGGCCTCGAAAACGAAACGGCGGAAACCCTCGAAGAAACCTACCGCATGGCACGGGACTGGAAACCCGATCTGGTGAACTGGGCGATGTATACGCCATGGCCATTTTCCAATCTTTTCCATGAACTCGGCGACAAGGTGGAAATTTTCGACTTTGAGAAGTACAACTTCGTTACACCGATCATCAAGCCCGAGGCCATGGACCGCGGCGAGTTGTTGGACCGCGTCATGCACAACTACCGCCGCTTTTACAGCTTCAAGGCGCTTTTCTCGTATCCTTGGGCAGGGACCGGCTTCCGCCGGCGGTATCTCCTCGGTTGCCTGAAGGCTTTCCTGAAAGCTGGATTCGAACGCAAGTTCTACGACCTCGGTAAGGTCAATTACTGGGGACCACAGTCGCGTAAACGCGTCGATTTCCACTTCGATCCGAACCGCACCATCGCCGAGGCGCAGATGGAGGATTGGGTGGCGGCGGCCGACCGGTCGCGCAAGGCGAAAGGCCGTCACGCTGCGGTCAAGGCCTGCGGCGGCGGAGATCAGCAGCTGCCGGACGAACCTGCCCGCATCACCGCTTCGGCGGCGGAGTAGCGCGCCGGTGACCGTGTCGCTGCCGTCTCAGCGCCTGCGGGCCGGCAGCGGCAACGGAGCGGCCGTTGCGCCAGAGGGGGATGCCGCTGCGCACGCGGCTCGCTCCGGGCGCATTGGCCCCAACGCCATCACCCGCATGGCCGAGGCGCTGGCCGAGGAAATCGGCCCGGCGGCAACGCGGCGCGTGTTCACCGACTGCAACCTTGCGCATTACCTCGACCTACCGCCGACGCAGATGGTGGCCGAGGCGGACGTCTCCGCGCTTCATGCCGCCATCGTTCGCGACCTCGGTCCGGACACGGTGCTCGCGGTCTGCCGATCGGCGGGCTCGCGCACCGCCGACTACCTCCTCGCCCACCGCATTCCGCGGTTGGCGCAATGGGTGCTTCGGCGCTTGCCGCCGGGCCTCGCAAGCCGGTTGCTCCTTGCCGCCATCGCCAGCAACGCCTGGACGTTCGTCGGCAGTGGACAGTTCGACGCGAAGGGCGGCGCATCGCCACGGATCGCCATCACCGGCTGCCCGATCTGTCGGCAGCTCAGCACCGCGATGCCCGCGTGCGCCTACTTTGCGGCGACCTTCGAGCGGCTTTATCGCGAATTGGTCCACCATGGGGCCACGGTTCATGAGGTTGAATGTGCCGCCATGGGCAACGCATCGTGCGTTTTCGACGTTCGGTGGTCATAGGCGGCGGCCAACCGCGCCCCGGCAGCCGGAGCAGCTCAGGACATGCCGCACAGGCTGAAGATCATCCCCGATATCATCCACGAGCAGAAGCTGTGCGCGATGCAGGCGGATGGCCGTGTCGACGAAGCGGCCCGCCGGATGAGCTATTTCAACGTTGGCGCCATCGTCATTGTCGACGACCGCCGCCAGGTGATCGGCATCGTCACCGAGCGTGACATCACCCGGCGAGTGGTCGCGGAAGGCCGCGATCCGACGCTGACGGCACTGAAAGACATCATGAGCGCCAATCCCGACACGTTGCGCCCCGATGACACGGCAGAAGACGCCCTCACCCTGATGCGGCTGCGCGGCTACCGCCATCTTCCCGTCGTCGATCAGGGCCGGCTGGTGGGCATGGTGTCGGTGCGTGATTTGTATGAGGTCACGAAGCTCAGCTTGGAAGAGGCCATCGACCGGAGACAGCAGTCTGGCAAGACCTCGGAGTGAGGGTGCGGTGCGAAACCGCCTTGCGCCCGATTGCCGACGACGTGAGCCCCAAACGGGTGCGGCAAGAAGCAAGGCTGGCCGCCGTCTCCCCGTCCGAAACGGCGGGCAGGCTGCGACCCATGTCCATCATCGACGCATCTGGGCTTGGGCCTGCCCCAGTCCGTGTTATAGTGCAGTCTTGAAGCAGTCGAATTTCCGACCATGACCGTCGCCGAGGCATCGCGGCTATGATTAGTACACGCGTCCAGCAACCCGATATCACTCTCGTTCTCGATCGCGAGGGGATTATCCGCGAGGCGAGGCTGTCGGCGGACGTTCCGCAGGGTGGCGCCGATGGCTGGATCGGCCGGCCCTGGGCCGAAACGGTGGCCGATGTCGGCGCCGATAAGGTACGCCGCCTTGTCGAGGATGCCCGCGAAAACGGCGCTTCCGGTTTTCGACAAGTCAATCAACGCTTTCCAAGCGGTCTCGAACTGCCGATCGAGTATACGGCGGTCTCCCTGGGCAATGGCGGCGGCCTCATCGCCGTGGGCAAGAGCCTGGAAGCGGTCGCCGAACTGCAAGCGCGCCTGGTTGCCGCGCAGCACGCGATGGAGCGGGACTACTGGAAGGTGCGTGAGGCGGAAGCCCGCTATCGCCTCCTCTTCGACGCTTCGAAGGAGGCCGTGCTGCTGGTGCGGGCCGCCAATTTCCACATCATCGAGGCCAATCCGGCGGCGATCAGCGCCCTCGGCTCCCGCTCCGAGGGTCAAGACCTGCTGCGGGAAGTGGCGCCCGAGGACCGGAGCGCCGTCGTCGCCATGCTCAACCGCGTCCGCGAGCAGGGAAAGGCGCCCAGCCTGCTGATCCACCTGGGACGCCACCGCCAACCGTGGCTGTTGCGCGCCTCGGTGATGACCGCTTCGCCGGGCTCGGTGTTCTTGCTGCAACTGTCGCCGGCCGGGCTGCCCCCGGCCGAAGCCAACCCGAACGAAGGGGGTTCGCTCGCCGAGCTGATCGATCGGTTGCCCGACGGTTTCGTTGTCATGGATCGGGACGGTGTCATCATCCGCGCGAACCGGGCTTTCCTCGATCTCGTGCAGGTTGGAGCGGAGGGGATTGTGGTTGGCCAGCGTCTCGGACGATGGCTTGGCCGTCCCGGTGCCGACCTTAAGGTCATGATCGTCAACATTCGTGAACATGGCTTCGTCCGGCTGTTCTCGACATCGATCCACGGCGAGCTTGGCACCGATGTCGAAGTCGAGATTTCCGCGGCCGGCGTGTCCGAGGCCGGGTTTGCCGAGATTGGCGTCGTCATTCGCGCGGTCGGACACCGTCTGCCGACGTCGGTCGCCGGCGACGGGCTGGGCTCGATGCTGAACGCGCTGACGCAGGAGGTCGGCAAGAGTCCGTTGAGCCAACTCGTCCGCGAGACAGTCGGCGTCGTCGAACGGCATTACATCGAAGCGGCTCTCCAATTGACCCGGGGAAACCGCACGTTGACGGCCGAACTCCTCGGTCTCAGCCGGCAAAGC
>JALOTH010000007.1 GCA_025458035.1 Rhodospirillales bacterium | reverse complement strand
CATCCGCCGCAGGACGAGGAACACGCCGATCGGCGCCGCGCCCAAGGACAGCGCGAGGCAGCCGACGAGCGCGCGCCGCATGAAGGCGTAGTCGATGAATGGCGCGATGAGAACGTCGTAGATCATCATGCCGGCATCGTGGCGCGCGCGCAGGGCGCCGCCGTTTCGTTCCAGGCCTCGCACAGGGCGCGCGCGCGGGTCATGTTGGCGGCGGTCAGCACCTCGGCGGTAGCGCCCCAGGCAACCGGCTCCCGCGCCAGCAGCATCGCGTGCGGGAAATGACGGCTCACCTGATCGAGGTCATGCAGAACGACGAGCACCGTCCGCCGTTCACCGTGCCAGCGCCGCACCAGCTGCATCAAATCGGCGGCCGTCTTGCCGTCGATGGCGGTAAACGGCTCATCCAGCAGGATCAGGGGTGCATCCTGCAGCAGCAGGCGGGCAAACAGCAGCCGTTGCATCTGGCCGCCCGACAACGACCCGATGGCCCGCCGTTCGAAGCCGGTCAAGCCCACCGCCGCCAGCGCCCCGGCGACGCGCTCGCGCCCGCCGGCGGTCAATCCGCGCAGCGCCCCGAGTTGCCGCCACAGGCCCATGGCGACGAAATCCACGACGCCGATGGGAAACGAGCGGTCGATCTCCGCCTGCTGCGGCAGGTACGCCACCTGATTGCGGGTGATGCCGTTGAGGCGGACGGCACCGCCCAATGGCCGCAGCAGGCCAGCGATGCCCTTGAGCAGCGTCGACTTGCCGGCGCCGTTGGGCCCGACGACGGCAAGCAGATCGCCCCAGGGCACCGTGCCGCGCAGATGATGGACCGCCGGATGCCGGTCGTAACCCAGGGTCAGGTCGTCGAAGGCGAGGATGGCGGCCGCGGTCACGGCTGCAGGCTCCAGATGACACCCAGCCACAGCAGGGCGCTGAGCACGGCCGCCGCCGCAAGGCGCGTCGGCAGGCCGGCGAGCAGCGGCGAGAAGCGCGAGAACGCGGACGATGGCATCGCCGTACCCACAAGGCCAATGAGACTATGGTATAATGTAACAACTACCCCGTCGCCGGGTCTGAGGCAACCGCGAATGTCCATGCCCGGCAAGCGGCTGGCTTCCGTCAGACGCGGCGTTTCGATAAGGATTGGGCGCCGCCGCCGGCGCCGCTATAGTGCGCGCACCCGCCGCCGGCAACCTGCCGGCGCGATCCTCAAAAAAAAATCGGGGCGGCAAGTCCCGACGACGCGAAGGGGTCCCGATCGTGAGCAGCAAGCCGATGCACCCGGAAACCGCCGTTTTGCATGCCGGTTATCGCAAGGACGCGGAAACCGGTGCGGTCGCCGTGCCGATCTATCAGACGACATCGTACCAGTTCCAGCATACCCAGCATGCGGAAAACCTGTTCGCGCTGCGCGAGCTCGGCAACATCTACACGCGCATCATGAACCCCACGTGCGACGTGCTGGAAAAGCGGATGGCGGCACTCGAGGGCGGCGTCGCGGCGCTGGCCGTGGGCTCGGGGCAGGCGGCATCGACCTTCGCCATCCTCAACCTCGCTCAGGCCGGCGATAACTTCGTCAGTTCGACCGACCTCTACGGCGGTACCTGGAACCTGTTCTCGAATACGCTGAAGGGGCTGGGTATTGAGTGCCGCTTCGTCGATCCGGCCGATCCGGAGGCGTTCGCCCGCGCCAGCGATGCCCGCACCCGCTGCTACTATGCGGAAACCCTGCCCAATCCGAAGCTGCAGGTGTTCCCGATCCGCGAGGTGGCGGAGATTGGCCGGCGCCTCGGCATCCCGCTGATCGTCGACAACACGGCGGCACCAATTCTGTGCCGGCCACTCGACCACGGCGCCGCCATCGTCATGTACTCGACCACCAAGTACATCGGCGGCCATGGCACCTCGATCGGCGGCCTTATCGTCGACGGTGGGAATTTCGACTGGGAGGCGAATGCCGGTCGCTTTCCGACCCTCAACGAACCCGACCCCAGCTACCACGGCGCCGTATGGACGGAGGCGGTCAAGCCGCTCGGCCCGATCGCCTACATCCTGCGCGCCCGCGTCATCCTGCTGCGCGACATCGGCGCGCCGATGAGCCCCTTCAACGCCTTTCAGTTCCTGCAGGGCCTTGAGACCCTGCCGCTGCGCATGCGCCAGCATTGCGCCAACGCCGCCGTCGTCGCCAACTATCTGAAAAGCCACGGCAAGGTCGAGAGGGTGATTTTCCCCGGACTGCAATCGGGGGAAGTTCGGCGCCGTGCCGATACCTACCTCGCCGGTGGTTACGGCGCGTTGGTCGGCTTTGAATTGAGCGGCGGGCGCGAGGCCGGCCGCCGCTTCATCGATTCCCTGAAGATGATCTACCACGTCGCCAACATCGGCGATGCGCGTACGCTCGCCATTCATCCGGCGACGACCACCCACTCGCAGCTTTCGCCTGAAGACCGGTTGTTGACCGGCGTATCGGACGGCTACGTCCGCCTGTCGATCGGCATCGAGCACGTTGATGATATTCTCTTCGACCTCGAGCAGGCGCTGTCCGCAGCGTGAGACGCCAAGCGCCGGCCGATGAGCGCAGCATCATGACCGCTTCCGTTTCCGCGCCGCCCGCCGCCTTCCCGCGCGTCCGCCTGCGCCGGCTTCGCCGCGCACCCTGGCTGCGCCGGCTGGTCGCCGAGCACCGGCTATCGTGCGAGGATCTGATCTGGCCGGTGTTCGTCGGGGAAGGACAGGGGCGCTGCGAGCCGATCGCGACGATGCCGGACGTTGAGCGTCTGTCCTGCGACGTCCTTGTCGAGCGGGCGGCCGAGGCAGCCGCCCTCGGCATTCCCGCCATCGCCCTGTTCCCGTCGGTGCCGGCGGCGCTGAAAACACCCGACGCGGCGGAAGCCTTGAACCCCGATAACCTCGTCTGCCGCACCGTGCGCGCGATCCGCGCCGCCGTTCCCGACCTCGGCGTGATCTGCGATGTCGCCCTCGATCCCTTCAACAGCGAGGGTCACGACGGTTTGGTGCGGGACGGCATCGTCGCCAACGATGAAACGGTGGCGGTGCTGTGCCAGCAGGCGGTGGTGCAGGCCGCAGCCGGTTGCAGCGCCATCGCTCCGTCCGACATGATGGATGGCCGCATTGGCGCCATCCGCGACGCCCTGGACGCGGCAGGCTTCGCCGACGTCGCGATCGTGTCCTACGCCGCCAAATATGCCTCGGCGTTCTATGGACCGTTCCGCGATGCCGTCGGCTCCGGCACCCTTCTCGGCGGCTCCTTGCTCGGCGACAAGAAGACCTACCAGATGGATCCGGCAAACGGCGACGAAGCGCTGCGGGAGGCGGCCCTCGACCTCGCGGAAGGCGCCGACATGCTGATCATCAAGCCGGGCCTGCCGTACCTTGACGTGCTGTCGCGGGTGAAGGCGGCGTTCGGCGTGCCCACCTTCGCCTACCATGTCAGCGGCGAATACGCGATGCTGAAGGCCGCGGCACAGAATGGGTGGCTCGACGGCGAGCGCGTGCTGCTGGAGACACTGCTGGCGTTCAAGCGCGCCGGCGCTGACGCCATCCTCACGTACGCCGCGGTCGAGGCAGCCCGCCTGCTCGCCCGCCGCTAACCGGCGCGACGCCGGTGGCCGGTGCGCATCGGGGGTGCGCATCGGCGCCATCATCGGCTCAACCACTCGCGCACCGCTTCGATCTGCCGGTCGTCCATCAGCATCGGCGCGTGACCGACGCCGGGAAACTCGATGAGTTCGGCCGGCGGACCACGGGTCAGCATCGCCTCCGCGATATCCAGGGGCAGGATATCGGACTCGGCGCCACGCAAGATCAGGGCTGGACAGGCGATGCGCTCCCACAGCGGCCACAGGTCGATGTCGGCTTCGTGGGTCTCGCGAAAGGGTGCGGCAAGGTCAGGGTCGTAATGCAGCCGCCAGCCTCCACGCGCCGTATCCGGCCGCGCGCTGTAGCGGGCGAGGTGGCGCCATTGCGGGTCGGTCAGCGAACCGAAGGGCGCATACACATCCCGGAGGTAGGCTTCGAGCGCCTCGATCGTCGCGAAGTGGGGATCCTGACCGACGTAACCGTTGATGCGCGCCAGCGTCGTCTTCGGGATGAAGGCGCCGACGTCATTGACGATCAGCTTGCGGATCGGGCTGTTGGGCTGCGCCGCCAGCATGATGCCGAGGATGCCGCCGAGCGAGGTGCCGACCCAGTCGACCTCGTCGACGTCAAGGCGAGCGATGACCGCAACAAGGTCGGCGAGGTAGGTCGTCAGCTTGTAATCGGCGGGAACCACCAGCCAGTGACTGCGACCGCGTCCCGGCAAGTCGGGGCAGGCGACGCGGTATTCGGTGGCCAGCGCGCTGGCGAAGTCATCGAAATCGCGACCGTTGCGGGTCAACCCGTGAACGCAGAGCACGACCCGCCGGTTGGCGGGGTCGCCCCACTCGGTGTAGGCAAGCCGGTGAAAGCCGTGCGGGCCGAGGCTCAGCAGGCTGTGCTCACGGATCATCATCATACCCTTGGTTCCCCATCGGTGCGGCGAGGGCCGATGCGAGGACTTGCCTTCGGCACGCCGGGGTTTCTCGCCGAAAACGCGGCGCCACTCAACATCCGCGGCAACGCTCACGCCCGGCGAAGGGGATGGCCATGATCGAGGGGGCCATGACCGCGCCCGTAACCGGGGGCCCGTTGGATCGCCGCGATCACATAATCGCGGGCGCGGGCAACCGCGTCGGCAACGGTCAGTCCCTGTGCCAGCGACACGGCGATCGCCGACGCCAGCGTACAGCCGGTGCCGTGGGTGCTGCGCGATGGCAATCGCGGGCTCGTGAACGTGCGCGGCGGCTGTTCCGCCTCCAGCAGCACGTCGGTGATGACATCGCCCTCCCCGTGCCCACCCTTGACCAGCACGGCCCGTGGCCCCATCGCCAGCAGCGTCGCCGCCAGCGCCGCCGGTTCGGCCGGCTGGCCGGCCAGCACCGCAGCCTCCGGCAGGTTGGGCGTCACGATCGTCGCCAGCGGCAGCAACCGATCGCGGACCGCCAGTGCCGCGTCGGCGGCCAGCAAGGCCGCGCCCCCCTTCGCCACCATCACCGGATCGAGAACGATGGGAATACCGGGCGCGTCCTCCTCGAGAACAGTGGCGACAGCCTCGACGATGTCCGGCCGGTGCAACATGCCGATCTTGATGCAGTCGGCGCCGATATCGGTGAGGACGAGGCGCATCTGGAGCCGCACGAACGCCGCCGGCACATCCAGAATGTCGAACACGCCGGTGGTGTTCTGCGCGGTGAGCGCGGTGATCGCCGTCGCCGCGTACCCGCCGAGGACGGTGACGGTCTTGATGTCCGCCTGAATGCCGGCACCGCCGCCGGAGTCCGAGCCGGCGACGATGAGAACCCGTCCGCGCATCGCCGCGCCCTTAGGCCGCGACGGCGCGGATGGCCCCGCAGATGTCGTCGACGACGGCGCCGACCAGGGTTTCGTCTTCGCCTTCCGCCATCACCCGTACCACCGGTTCCGTGCCCGAGGGGCGAATGACGAGGCGGCCCTGGTTGCCGAGGCGGCGGCGGCCTTGCTCGATGGCGGCTTTGACGTGCTCGGACTCCAGGGGTTCGCCGCCCTGATAGCGGACGTTCTTCAGCAGTTGCGGCAAAGGCTCGAACTGCCGGCAGATTTGAGAGGCCGGCTTGCCGGAACCAACGACGACGGCAAGCACCTGCAATGCCGCGATCAGTCCGTCGCCGGTGGTCGTGTAATCGCTCAAGATGATGTGCCCCGACTGTTCGCCGCCGACGTTGTAGCCGCCTTTGCACATCTGCTCGACCACATAGCGATCGCCAACCTTGGTGCGGATCAGCGCGACGCCACAGCCGCCAAGATACCGTTCGAGACCGAGGTTGGACATGACGGTGGCAACGACGCCGCCATTCTTCAGCAGGCCGGCCCCCTGCCAGTGACGGGCGATCAGCCCAAGAACCTGATCGCCGTCGATGAGGGCGCCGTTCTCGTCGGCGAGCACCGTCCGGTCGGCATCGCCATCGAGGGCAATGCCGAAATCGGCACGGTAGCGACTGATCGCCTCGCACATTCCCTGTGGTGCCGTCGAGCCGCAGTTCAGGTTGATGTTCGTGCCGTCCGGACTGACGTTCAGCGGGATGACCTCCGCGCCCAGCTCGAACAGGATCTCCGGCGCCACCCGATAAGCGGCGCCATTCGCGCAATCGAGGACGATGCGCAGCCCTTTCAGCGTGCAGCCGCGGGGCAGCGTGTGCTTGACGAACTCGATGTAGCGGCCGTGGACATCGTCGAGGCGCTTGGCACGACCCAGTTTCGCCGCCGGCACCAGGTGCGCCGACAGGCCGTCGGCCATGCGCCCTTCAATCTCGCGCTCGACCTCGTCGGACAGCTTGTAGCCGTCGGGACCGAACAGCTTGATGCCGTTATCCTGATAGGGGTTGTGCGAAGCCGACAGCATCACCCCGAGATCGCAGCGCATGGAGCGGGTGAGAATGCCGATCGCCGGCGTTGGCATCGGCCCGACGAGGAAGACGTCCATTCCCATCGAGATGAAGCCGGCGGTGAGGGCATTTTCCAAAAGATAACCGGACAACCGGGTATCCTTGCCCACCAGCACCCGATGACGGTGCCTTCCCCGCTGGAACGTCAACGCCGTCGCCATGCCGATTTTCAACGCCGTCTCGGCGGTCATCGGCTCTTCGTTGGCCGCGCCGCGGATCCCGTCGGTACCGAAAAGCTTGCGTGTCATCATCATCATCCCGTTCTGTGACGCGTCCCTCAGCGAGCGATGAAAGCGGCCGGCGTTTTCTTTTCGCCTCCAGACCAGCGTGCGGAACGATGGCGCCGCCAGTGGAACCTATGGGGTGGCCAGGTGAATGGCCCGCCAGACCTTCAGCGCCTGCTGGGTGGCGGCAACATCATGGACGCGCAGAATGTGCGCGCCTGCCGCGACGGCGGCAAGGGCAGCGGCAATCGAACCGCCCAGGCGCTGCAGCGGCGGCTCGTTCCGACTGATGCGCGCAATAAAACTCTTGCGGGACGCGCCGATCAGCAGGGCGCAGCCCAGCCGCCGAAAGACCGCAAGATGGCGCAACACGGCAAGATTGTGCGCCAGCGTCTTGCCGAAGCCGATGCCGGGGTCAATGGCGATGCGGTGACGCTGAATGCCGGCCGCCTCGCAAGCGGCCACGCGCTGCGCAAGGAAATCGCCGACCTCGGCGACGACATCCCCATAGCGGGGATCATCCTGCATCGTCCGTGGCTCGCCCTGCATGTGCATGAGCACCACGCTCGCCTCGCTGGCGGCGATCAGCGACAGCGATCGCGGGTCCCCTTGCAGGGCCGTGACGTCGTTGATGATCCGCGCGCCGGCGTTGAGTGCGGCGGCGATCACCTCCGCATGCCGGGTGTCGATCGAAACGACCAGCCCGCGCGCCGCCAACGCCTCGATCACCGGCACCACGCGCCGCACCTCCTCCGCCACCGGCACCGGCTTCGCGCCGGGCCGTGTCGACTCGCCGCCGACGTCAATGATGTCGGCGCCCTCCCGTGCGAACGTCAGGCCCCGCTCGACCGCCGCCGCGGCGTCCACCGTTTCACCGCCATCGGAGAAGCTGTCGGGAGTGACGTTGACGATGCCCATGACCAGCGGGCAATCCAATGCCAGCCCGGCGAATGCGGCCGGGGAAGGCAGGGACGAAACCAACCTGTCGTCGTACAGCGAAGGGAGTCCCCGTCAGGCGTTCGAGCCGCGAGGCCCGGGACGGGGCCGCCAGAAATCGCTCGCCCGGTCGTCCCGCGACGGCGTCCGCGAATTCGGCACCGAGGCGCCGTCACCGTGACCGCCCCGTGGCGAAGTGCCAGCCCGTTCGATGTCAGCGCCAGCAACAACCCGGCCGATCTCCTCGCCGGTCAGCGTCTCGAATTCGAGGAGATTGCGGGCAAGCCGGTCCAGATCGCCGCGGCCCGCCTCCAGGATGGTGCGAGCACGCGCCTCGGCGGCGTCGATCAACCGGCGGACCTCCTCGTCGATTGTTTGCGCCATATCGTCGGAAAGCCGGCGATGCTGGGTAATGGCGTGGCCGAGAAAGACTTCGTCATTCGAGTCCGCGTAGCGCAACCGTCCGACCCGGTCGGAGAAGCCGAACTCGGTGACCATCCGGCGGGCGAGGGCGGTCGCCACTTTGATGTCGTTGCCGGCGCCGGTGGTCACCTGGTCGCGGCCGAACACCAGTTCCTCGGCAATGCGGCCGCCGAAGCCAATGACCAGGCGGGCATCGAGTTCGCGCCGCGAATACGTGTGACGGTCCTGTTCGGGCAACGACATGGTCATGCCAAGGGCGCTGCCGCGCGGAATGATCGTCACCTTGTGCAGCGGGTCGCCGCCGCCGACGCGGAGCGACACGAGCGCGTGTCCCGCTTCGTGATACGCGGTGATCCGGCGGTCTTCCTCGGTCATCACCAAGGACCGCCGCTCCACGCCCATCATCACCTTGTCGCGCGCCGCCTCGAAGTCATCCATGGCGACGGCGCGCTTGCCGCCTCGCGCCGCGATCAATGCCGCCTCGTTCACGAGATTGGCCAGCTCGGCACCGGAGAAGCCGGGCGCGCCACGGGCGATGATGCGCAGGTCCACGCTATCGGCGAGGTTGACCTTGCGTGCGTGCACTTTCAGGATCTGTTCACGGCCATTGATGTCGGGCACCGGCACGACAACCTGCCGGTCGAAGCGGCCGGGACGCAGCAGCGCCGGGTCAAGCACATCCGGGCGATTGGTGGCACCGATCAGGATCACCCCCGGGTTCCCGTCAAACCCATCCATTTCCACCAGGAGCTGGTTGAGGGTTTGCTCCCGTTCATCGTTGCCGCCGCCGAGGCCGGCGCCACGATGGCGGCCGACGGCATCGATCTCGTCGACGAAGATGATGCATGGCGCGTTTTTCTTGCCTTGCTCAAACATGTCGCGGACGCGGGCAGCGCCGACGCCGACGAACATTTCGACGAAATCGGAACCGGAGATCGAGAAGAACGGCACCTCCGCCTCGCCGGCGATGGCACGGGCGAGCAGTGTCTTGCCGGTTCCCGGGGCGCCGACCAGCAGACAGCCGTGGGGGATGCGGCCGCCGACCTGCTGAAATCGTTTCGGATCTTTCAGGAACTCGACAATTTCCTCCAGTTCTTTTTTAGCTTCTTCGATCCCGGCGACATCCTGAAAGGTCACCCGCGCCGTCGTTTCGGTCAGCAGCTTCGCCCGTGACTTGCCAAAACCGCCGGCTTTGCTGCCGCCTCCCTGCATCTGGCGCATGAAAAAAATCCATACCCCGACAAGAAGAAGGATCGGCAGCCACGAGGCAAGAATCTTCAAGAAGCTATTTGAGCCGTCATCGGGGGACTCAACGGTAATCCTAACGTTGCGCTGTTGAAGTCTATCGACCAGAAGCTTGTCATTGGGGGCGTAGACCTGTTTCACCCGCCCGTCACGCATCGTGCCATAGATCACCGGGCCTTTCAGGGTCACTTCGCGCACGTCGCCCTTGTCCACCGCGGAGACGAATTCCGAATAGCTCAGGGATTGATAGGCGGCGCGGTCATCGCCTTTGCCGACAAAATGAAACAGCGCCAGGACGCCGATGACACAAAGCACCAGAAACAGCAGATTCCGACTAATATTCACCGATCATTCCTGAGCCAGAATTGCACCGGGCGGCGGGCCGGCGGCGGATCCTGCGGCCGAATATCGGTCGCAGTCACATGATAACCGAGTTACCCCCAGAAAGGAAATAGCCGTGCCCGGAAAGGCTCCAGCGCGGACGGAAAACCACATCGAAGCGGGTCAGCCCGGCGCGCCGGCCGTCCGTGACCTCGCCGCCGAACGGGGCGGCGATGAGTTCATCGCCGGCGAACATCGCCGGCATCGTCGCCAGGATCGGCGTCGGCAGCTCGCTGCCACGCGGCCACGGCACGCTCCGCAACACCCCATCATGGTGCAAGGGCCGCAGCTGCAAGGGCATCGTGGGTACGGCGTCGCCGTCATGGAAATCCCACCGCAGATGGAAGCGGCCATCCCAGAGCGGCAGCTCCCCCGCCGGCGGCATGGCGCCAGGACCGCCGTCGGGGGTCACCGTCATCGCCGCGGGAAGGTTGCGGCGTTCCCGGTAGACGAGGATCGCCGCTGCCGTTCGCGCGACGATACAGCCGCCGAGGGTGCCGACGCGGCCCCGTCTGCCCTCGTTCAAACCGGCGACCAGGCGCGCAGAGGATGCAACACCGGCGGGCCATGGCCGGCCGCCAACCGTCGCCAGCACGCGCGACAGGACGATCGCCGCCAGATCCGGCCCACTGGCGGCAAGAACGTCGGGCTCGATAACGGCATAGCCGAAAGGGGAGAGACGGCAACTGCCGGCGATCAGCCCCGCCAGATGTTCGCCAACGCCCGCACGAGCCCGCGCGGCATCGTCCGCCAGTTGCCGCAACGCGGCGGACGAGAGGCCGGCGGTGGCGAGCCGCGGCAACTGTCGACGCAACCGGTTCCGCTCGTAGGTGCTCGCGGCATTGCTGGGGTCCTCGAGCCAAGGGATGGCACGGTCGCGCAGGAGAGCGCGCAGCCGCGCCGGATCAACCCGCAGCAACGGCCGCAACACCCGCACATCCGCTAGCTGCCGGCAAGGGTTGATACCCGCCAAACCGTCGAGGCCGCTCCCGTGCAGCAGCCGCATCAGAACCGTTTCCGCTTGGTCGTGCTGATGATGACCGGTCAGCAGGTGAAGCACGCCGTGAGCGCGACACCAGGAGACCAGACGGCCATAGCGGAGCTCGCGTGCCGCCGCCTGATCCCGCCGCACGGGCGCCGGATGCCCATTGGCGCTGAGGATGACCGGCGTGATGGATGCCGCGGTGAGCCGCTCCGCAACCATGCGCGCCTCCGCCGCCGATTCCGCACGCAGGCCGTGATCGACGATCAGCGCCGTCACCGAACCACCGCGGCGGCCCGCCCAGGCTGCGGAAAGGATGGCCAGCGCCGTGCTGTCGGCACCGCCGGAAACCGCGATGGCGAGGGCCGGCCGATCCTCGAATGGCGCGAACCGGCCCAGTTCCGTTTCGAATTCAGCGTCGGAAAGCGGCTCGCATCCTGCAGTCATCGGCCGGGGCGCGATAGGACTCGATGGTTCGGGATACTGCCGCTTCAGTTTTTATGGGCACTTCAGTTTCTGTTGTTCCTGCCGCGCGCGGTCTTTCACCGCGGCCGCCGCGTCCGGGAAGGCGCGCCCCAATTCGCGGAAGCTGGCGCAGGCTTCTTTCGCCTTGCCGAGACTGGACAGCGACAGGCCGAGCTTGAGCAGCGCGTCCGGTGCCTTTGCCCCGGTCTTGTTTTTCTCGTACGCGTCAAGAAACGCTTCCGTCGCGCGGAGATAGTCGGCGCGGGCGTAAAACGTCTCGCCGAGCCAATAGCGGGCATTCTCGGCGAGCGGATCGTCCTTGTGTTGCTGCAAAAAGCCCGCGAACGCGGTTTCCGCCTCCGCGTAACTGCCCTTCTGCATCAAGCCAAAGGCCCGGGCGTAATCGTCGCGCGCGCTGCCGGGGCTCGCCGCGACCGCGGCGCTTTGTGCCGGCGGCGGCGGTGTTGCCGCCGTGCCTGGGGACGGGGGGACGGCTGCACCGCCGCTCGATGGCGCGCCCGTGGCCGGAACGCCCGTGGCGGGGACGCCCTGGCCGAGGATGCGTGGCCCGCCGGCGGACACCGGCGGCACGCCTTCGGGGAGAGCTGCCCGTGGCTCAGAGGTGGCGGGCGCCGCCTTTCCCGATTCCGTCAACCGGTAATCGACGTCGGCGATGAACTTATCGAGCCGTTCTTCAAGACGCCGAACCTGGAACGACAACTCCTCGACGCGACCGGTCACCGAGCGGATGTCTTGTTCAAGCTGGGTTACGCGAACGGCCAGGCGAGCCGTCGCCGAATTGATCGCCGCATCGCCAGCCGGCGCCGCCTGCGCCAACTCGGTCAACTCCGCCCGCACGCGCGCGGCCTCGCCACGGGCGGCCGCCAGCTCGCGATCAAGCTCGGCCAGCGCCGCAGACAGCGAGGAGCGGGGAAGTTCGGTCGGTGCCGCCGCCACGGCGCACGGCAGCGCCGCGATGGCGAGAAGCAAACCCATCATCGGCCACTGCCGCCATCCGCCACGGCGGCGCCGCGCGCCACGAGTCAACCCAGTCACCGAACGGCCCTCTTCCCACGCCACCTGCGCGCCCGCTAGCTCCCGGCGACGCCGCCGACAACCAGGGTCACCGCCCGGCGGTTCTGCGCCCAAGCCGCCTCGTTCGATCCAACGACCAGCGGCCGCTCGTCACCATAGGAGATGACGCGCATGCGGCCGGCGGCCACCCCGAGCGCCGCAAGGTATTCCTTCACCGCGTTAGCCCGGCGCTCGCCGAGCGCCAGATTGTATTCACGCGTTCCCCGCTCGTCGCAATGGCCCTCGATGATGACGTTCACCTGCGGAAAGCGCAACAGAACGGCAGCCTGCTGATCCAGCGTGCGCTGCGCGCGCTCATCAAGGTCGTAGCGGTCAAAGGCGAAAAACACCGTGTCACCGACACGAGCGATCTGCTGCTCCGCCTGGGTGGCAAGGCCACCGCCAGTGCCGCCACCGGCGCCCGAGCCACCACCGTAGCCGCCGCCCGGCAGCGTGCCGGACTGGATGCCGCCACTGCCGGCCGCCGCGCCCGGCAGTGTCGTACCGCCGCCCGCCGCCTGCTCGCTTGTCGCCGTCTCGTCGCTGGCACAGGCCGCCAAGGCAACGATCATCGCTAACGCAAAGGCCCACCGTGGCATTCTCATCGCACTCCCCTGTTGATCATCAGAAACAATCGCTTCACCTTATGGCTGCAGCGGCGACCAAGCCGGATCGGACGCATCCTGCGGCGTCGAGATCTCCCGCTCCTGACGACCGACGATGTCGACCATGTACAGTCGCGAGCGGCCTCCGGTGCCACTGCCTTCCACCGGATCCTTGCGAAAAAAGGTGACAACCCGGCCGTTCGGAGCCCAGGTCGGCCCCTCGACCCGAAAGCCGGACGCCAGAATGCGCTCGCCGGAGCCGTCCGGCCGCATCACGCCGATGGAAAACCGGCCACCCTGGATACGGGTAAACGCGATCAGATCGCCTCGCGGCGACCAAGCCGGCGTGGCATAGCGGCCCTCGCCAAAACTGATGCGACGGGGATTTTGACCGTCCGCATCCATGACGTACAGCTGTTGCGAGCCGCTGCGATCGGAATTGAAGACGATCTGCCGTCCGTCCGGCGAGAAACTCGGCGAAACGTCGATGGCGGCGTTCGAAGTCAGGCGGCGGATCGCACGGGTGCGCAGGTCGCTCACGTAGATGTCGGTATTGCCATCCCGGGCAATGCTGAAGGCGAGGCGCTGACCGTCGGCGGAAAAGCTTGGCGCAAAACCCATACCATCGCCGCCGCTCACCATCTCGTCGCGACGACTCGCAAGGTCGCGGATGAACACCCGGGGCACGCCATCGACGAAACGCAGGTAGGCAATCTGCTGCATCGACGGCGAGAAGCGGGGGGTCAGGACGATGGTGCTGCCGTCGGTGAGGTATTCGTGATTGGCGCCATCCTGATCCATGATCGCCAGCCGCTTGATGCGCCGGTTGGGCGGGCCGGCCTCGGCGACGTAGACGATGCGCGTGTCGAAATAGCCCTCCTCACCCGTCAACCGCTTGTAGATGGCGTCGGCGATGACGTGTGCGATGCGCCGCCAACTCGCGGGCGCTGCGTTGTAGCCGAGGCCTTCCAACTGCTGTTCGGCAAACACATCCCAGAGCCGGAATTCCACCCGCAGCCGCCCATCCGGCAACCGCGTCGTCCGGCCGATGACCAGGGCCTGCGCGTTCATCGGCCGCCAGTCGGCAAACTGCGGCAACGCATCGAGGGGGGGCTGGTTCGCTTCCAGGGCGCGCACGTCAAGGGGGCGGAACAGACCGGATCGTTCGAGGTCCTGGCTCACCACCTGTGCGATATCGCGGCCAACGCGGGAGGTTTCCGCAGTGTCGCCGACGAAGGGTAAAATCGCGATCGGCATCGGTTCGATGTTGCCGCGCGTGATGTCGATGCGCAGCTCGGCAGCCGACGGGGCGGCGGCGAGCGCCAGCAGGCCGCCGACGAAGGCGATCACCGCGACCCGCCGCAGGATGGCCAGCCTGTCGCTCATGTTCCCAGCATCTCCCGTGGATCGAACACCAAGCTCATCGTCTTCCAACGATCATACTTCTCCGGCGGCAGCTTCAGGGGATGACAGCGCGGATTGAGCACGGCGCGCACGGCGCTCTCACCGGCAGCGCGGAAAGCTGGATCACCCTGCATCTGGGCGCTTCGCTCGACTACGGCGGAGCGCGGCGTGCCATCGATGTTCATTTCGACGCGGACAGTCACCACCGGGGCGGTCTTGCCGCCGGCGGGAACGCTCCAGCACCGCTCGATTTGTCGGCGCACCGCGTCGATCTCGCTGGCACTCATCGGCTGGCCGGACGCCGCTGCCGGCGCGGCCGAAGCATTGAGCGCTTTCGCCAGCCGCTGGTCGAGCGCGCTATCGGCGCTGGCAGGTTTCGCCGGCGCAGCCGGAGCCGCCGCCGCCTCTGCCTTCGCCGCCGGCGCCGGCTTCAGATCGCGCACGGCCTTGGCGACGGCAGCGAAATCCTCAGTCGCTTCCGGCTTCTTCGCAGGCTCCTTCGCAACCTCCTTGGCTACCGGCGGCTTCGGCGGTTCGACCGGTTTGACGACCTTTTCGGCCGGTCGCTCGGCCGGCTTTTCCGGTGACTTTTCCGCTGGCTTGACCGCGGGCTTCTCGGCCGGCTTTTCAGCCAGCTTCTCAGGTGGCCTTTCCGCCGGTTTTTCCGGCGTCGGCTTCGCCGCCGGGGTGCTGGCCACCTTCGGTGCCGCCGGCGCTTCCGGCTCACGCTTTTTCGGCGCCTCCGGCGGCGGCGTTTTCACGGCGACCGCTTTTTCCGGCGTCGGTGCGGGCTTGGGCTCCGCCACCGGCTTCCTCGGCGGCTCCGGCTTGGCGATCGGCTCGGGTTTCGCGGGCTCGGGTTTCGCGGGCTCCGGCTTGGCGATCGGCTCCGCCGGTTTCGGCCGGCGCTCAGGTTCTGCCTTCGGCACCGGAGCGGAAGCGGGCGGTGATGGCTTTGGCGGCGCTTCCGCCTTTCTGGCCGGTGCCGCCGCCTCGGGCTGGGCGGCGGGGGACGCGGGCGGTCGGCGCGCGGGCTCCGCGGCATCGGGGCGGGCGGTCGGTGCCGATGGCGCCGGCTGCGGCAGCGCCGTGACCAGTTCCACGGTCATCGGCTGATCCGTGGGCATCGGCCGCGGCGGCATCGCGATGCCCGCCAAGACGGCGAGCAGGGCGACCGTGAGATGGAACAGAAGCGAAAATGCAAGGGGACGCCGCATTCAGTCCATGCTCTTTTCGTCGCGCCTACTGCAGCGCCGCGCGCTGCCGCACCGAAGGCCCCGCTTGGCCAGCAGGCTGCGTCAGCAGGGCCACCTTGTGCAATCCGGCGTTATGAATGGCGGCAATGACCGTCATCATCTGCCCGTACGCCAAGGCCTGATCACCGCGGACAAACACGCGCGCTTCGGGATTGTTCGCGGCCGTCGCCTTGACGTGAGCGATCAACGCATCGATCGCCACCTCGCGGTCGCCCAGATAGATCTTGCCGGTCTTGCTCACGGTCACCGACAAGGGCTCCTGCGGCGTCGCGATTTGCGCCAGCTCGGCCTTCGGCAGGTCCACTTGCAGCCCCGTTGTCATCAGCGGCGCCGTGATCATGAAGATGACCAACAGCACCAGCATGACGTCGACAAGTGGCGTGACGTTGATCTCGCTCATCGGCCGCGTTTGCCGGCGCGACGCCGTCCCCTGCACGCCGCGGCGCCGCGGTTCCAGACTGACCGCCATGGTCAGCGCTTATCTTCCAGCTGGCGGGACAAGATCGCCATGAACTCACCGACGAATCCATTGATGCGAGACGCATAGCGGTCGAGGTCCCGCGACAGCTTGTTGTAGGCGAGCACTGCCGGGATGGCCGCCAGCAGCCCCAGCGCGGTGGCGAACAGGGCCTCGGCGATGCCCGGCGCAACGACGGCAAGGCTCGTATTCTTGGTGGCGCCGATCGCCGCGAAGCTGTTCATGATCCCCCACACCGTGCCGAAGAGACCAATGAACGGCGCCGTGGCGCCGGTTGAAGCGAGGAAGGTCATGTACCGCTCGACGTGGTCGAGTTCGCGGTTCGCCGTCAATTGCATCACCCGCTCGATGCGGTTCTCAAGCGCTTCCGTCGCTTCGATGTCCTCGCCTTCCCGCACCGGCACCCGCCGCCACTCGCGCATCGCGGCGGCGAAGACGGCGGTCATCGGATCGCGCGGCCGGTTGCCGGACCGGTCATAGAGCTCATCGACGGCGCCGCCGGACCAGAACGCTTCCTCAAACCCATCCGCCAGGCGATTGAGCCGGCGCAGGCTGATCAGCTTTTCAAAGATGATCGCCCAACACCAGATCGAGGCGAGGAGGAGCAGGATCATCACCGACTTGACCACCCAGTCGGCATTCAGAAACAGCGACCACGCGGAAAAACTATGGGCCGCGGCGGCGGCGCCGCCAAGGGCCAGGGTTTCAACGGCTTGGCTTTCCATCTCGTGAACTTCGGTCCCTACCTGTTCAGATCCGGCCGTCGGCGCCGGCCGCGGTGATGCGGATCGCCGGCGCAAGCGCGGCCCGCACCGCCGCCGGCACCCGTGCCACCTTGCCGCTCATGCCGAGACACGCCAGCGTGACGCGCAGGCTGGCGATGAGCGTCTCATGCCTTTGGATGCGCTGGTCGAGCACCACGGAGGCACAGCGTGCGTCGACGATGTCGCTGTACACGGTCAGCTCGTCGTCAAGGCGGGCGGGGCGGAGATAGTCGACGACGCAGCGGCGGACAACGAAGGCAATGCCGTAATCGCTGACCAGACGCGGATGCGTCAAGCCCGCCTGCCGCAACAGCTCGGTGCGCGCCCGCTCGGCAAACTTCAGATAATTGGCGTAATAGACGATGCCAGCGGCATCGGTATCCTCGTAGTAAACGCGGACGGGCGCCGCGTGGGCGCGGGCGCTTTCGCTATGATCGGCCTTGCGCTCAACGTTCATCCGCGTCGCCATTATCGTCGCCATCGTCGGCGTCGGTCCACGGCAAGGCCATTTGACCGCTCGCGGCCGGCGCCGGCAGACCCAAATGCTGATAGGCGGCGGCGCCGAGCACGCGGCCCCGCGGCGTCCGCAAAACAAACCCCCGCTGCATCAGGTAGGGTTCGATGACGTCCTCCAGCGTGTCCCTTGCCTCGGACAGCGCCGCAGCGAGCGTTTCGACGCCGACCGGCCCGCCCTGGAACGACTCAGCGATGCAGCGCAGATACTGCCCGTCCATGCTGTCGAGGCCTTTCTCGTCGACATTCAAGCGCTTCAACGCGGCATCGGCGGCGGCGGCGTCGACAGCCGCAACGCCCTGCACCGCGGCAAAATCCCGCACGCGCCGCATCAGGCGGATGGCAATTCGCGGCGTGCCCCGCGACCGACCGGCGATCTCGCCCGCACCCTCTGCCGTGATTTCAAAGCCGAGCCGCGCCGCGCCGCGTTGTACGATCGTTTGCAACTCCGAACTATCATAGAACTCGAGGCGCAGCGGAATACCGAAGCGCTCCCTCAAGGGATTGCTCAACAAACCGGCGCGGGTCGTCGCGCCAACCAGGGTAAACGGCGCGATATCGATGCGAATCGATCGTGCCGCCGGCCCCTCACCAATGATCAGGTCGAGCTTGAAGTCCTCCATCGCGGGATAAAGGATTTCCTCGACGACCGCCGGCAGCCGATGGATTTCGTCGATGAACAGCACATCGCGGGGCTGCAGGTTGGTCAGGATCGCCGCCAGATCACCGGGCCGGCCGATCACCGGGCCGGATGTGGCGCGAAAGCCGACACCGAGCTCCCGGGACACGATGTGAGCCAGCGTCGTCTTGCCAAGCCCCGGGGGGCCGGCGAACAGGACATGGTCAAGGGCCTCGCCCCGCCGCGCCGCGGCGGCGATGAACACCTCAAGGTTGGCGCGTACCGGGCGCTGACCGACGAAATCGGCGAGCCGTTCCGGGCGCAGGCTGCGCTCACCGGCATCGGTGGCGCCGGAGACCGGGGCGACGATCCGATCCGTTCCGGCCGGCGCGCTGCCGGCGCCATCATCGGCCATTACGATGCCCCCTCCTTTGGCGCCAGGGCGGCAAGGCCCGAACGGATCAGCGCATCAACGGCGGCTCCCTCGCCCAATCGCGCCGCCGCCTCGGTAACGGCGGCCAGCGCATCGACGGGGCGAAAGCCCAGATTGACGAGTGCCGAGACGGCATCACCACTGGCCGAAGGCAGATGAGAGGCGGCGCGAGCGGCCGTCGCGGGGAGTACCGTCGCCGCCACCGCCCTATCCTTCAGTTCGCTGAGGAGTCGCGCCGCCAGTTTCGGGCCGACGCCGCTCGCCGCCAGGATCGCCCGCCGATCGCCAGCAACGATGGCGGCGGCGAGTTCATCGGGGGATAGTGCCGACAGCACGGCAAGCGCCGCCCGCGGCCCGACACCCTGCACCGTCTGCAGGGCACGAAACCAGGCCCGTTCCGCTGCCGCGGCAAACGCAAACAATTGGATCGCATCGGCGCGAACCTGGGTTTCGACGAGGACGCTCGCGACCTCGCCGACCGTCAAACCGCCGAGGGTCCGCGCCGAAACCTGAAGCAGATAGCCGACGCCGCCGACGTCGATGACCACTTCGCCGTCACCGACGGCATCGATGCGACCGGTGAGCTTGGCGATCACGCTGTGGTCACCGGCATGGCAATGCGCTCATGGGTCTGCCGGCTGTGGGCATGGCAGATGGCGACGGCAAGGGCATCGGCGGCATCGCTGCCAAGGCCGCGTGCGCCAGGCAGCAGGCGCTCGATGATCCACTGGACCTGTCCCTTGCCGGCGTGACCGAACCCGACCAGCGATTTCTTCACCAGGTTGGGCATGTATTCGGTGACCGGCACGCCGGCGCGGGCGATCACCAGCAGCGCCACGCCACGCGCCTGGCCAAGGCGCAGCGTCGATGTTCCATGGCGGCTGACGAACGTCTCCTCGACGGCAGCGTCGGTCGGCGCGTGGGCGGCAACGACCCGATCAAGGTCATCGGCGAGGGCGAGCAGTCGTTCGGGGACAGTGCCTTTCGGCGATGGCGCGATGACGCCGGCGGCGATGAACCGCAGATCGGCGCCTTGCGCCGCAACGACGCCCCAGCCGGTGCGCACCAGCCCGGGATCGATGCCAAGCACGATCATGCGTCAGATGCCAATCACCGGCGCCGCCGACTTACACGGCCAGCCGCTCGAGCACGTCATCGGCAACCTCGAAGTTAGCGATGACCCGCTGCACGTCATCATTGTCGTCCAGCACGTCGAGCAGCTTGAACAGCGATTGCGCCTCGTCATCGCCGATGGACACCACGGTGCGTGGCCGCCAGTCGAGGCGGGCCGCCTCGGCGGCGCCGAAACGCGCTTCCAGTGCCTCGCGGACGCTGCCGAGGTCATCGGGCATGCAGATGATGTCGTGGCCGGCTTGCCCGGACTCGACGTTGTCGGCTCCCGCGTCGAGCGCGGCCTCAAACATATCGTCAACGGAGGCGGCGGCGATGGGAAAGTGGATCAGCCCGATCCGCTCAAACAGGAAGCTGACGCTGCCCGACTCCCCGAGGGTGCCGCCGTATTTCGAGAACGCCGTGCGCACGTCAGTCGCGGTCCGGTTGCGGTTGTCCGTCAGCGCCTCGACGATCAGCGCCACACCCCCGGGACCGTACCCCTCGTAACGAACTTCCTCATACTGATCGACCCCTTCGCCACCACTGCCCCGCTTGATCGCGCGCTCGATGGTGTCCTTCGGCATGTTGACGGTGCGCGCGGCGATGATCGCCGAGCGCAGCCGCGGGTTGGCCGCCGGATCGGGCAGACCGGTGCGAGCGGCAACGGTGATTTCGCGGATCAGCTTGGTGAAGGCGCGCGCCCGCTTCGCATCCTGCGCGCCCTTGCGATACATGATGTTCTTGAATTGTGAATGGCCGGCCATGTCTGCCCTCGCGGATCCTTTCGCTGAAGTCGTTTGCTCGGCGCCGGAGCGCACGCCGGACACGCAGGCGGATGCCGGACAGGATTGCATCCCGCACCCCGAGGCGCCGTGCCGTTACCCCAACAGCCGGCGAGGAAGCTGCGGGGCAAGGCACCCGCCCATGCGGATCGGCTCAACCCGCCGCGCGAGCCCCCCCGCGTCGTCGGTTTCCAGGAAGACGCCGCATACCGTCGCCTCGCCGTCGGCGGGCTCAATTTTACCGACCGGCAGCTTCGAGGTGAAGCGTTTGACGATGCCCTCCTTGGCCATGCCGATGACCGAATCGTAATCGCCGCACATGCCGAGATCACTGATAAAACCAGTCCCGAGGGGCAGAATACGCGCGTCCGCCGTCGGCACGTGGGTGTGGGTGCCAACGACCAGCGAAACCCGGCCGTCAAGAAAGTACCCCATGGCCGCCTTCTCGCTGCTTGCCTCCGCGTGGACATCGGCAACGATGCAGTCGACGGAGGCGCCGAGCCGGTGGTTGGCGAGCGCCCGGTCGGCGGCGGCGAAAGGATCGTCGAGGGCGTCCATGAACAGCCGGCCCATGACCTGCAAGACCATCACCCGCTGGCCCCGCGCCGTGCGGAAGATCGCAGCGCCGCCGCCCGGCGTGCCGTCGGGATAGTTCAGCGGTCGCAGCAACCGCTCGTCGCCGGCGATGTAGTCGATGATCTCGCGGCGGTCCCAGACATGATTGCCCGTGGTGATCACATCGACACCGACAGCATAGAAGTCGCGGCACATGTCGGGGGTGATGCCGGCACCGTGGGCAGCATTCTCACCGTTGACGATGACGAAATCGAGGTCGAGCGTCTGCCGCAACCCCGGCACGACGTCGAGAACGGCGCGCCGCCCCGACCTGCCGACGACATCGCCGAGGACGAGCAGCTTCATCGTGCCCTCATCCGGCGACCCGCTCCAGTGCGTCTTCGCTGAGCAGCCAGTCCATGCGTTCGTCATGCTCGCCGTGGGGCACCTGCGGCAGGCGCTGCACGGCGTAACCGACGCCAATGGCCGTGACGGCATGCTGACGCCGCAAGCTGCGCAGCGTTCGATCGTAGTAACCGCCGCCCTGGCCGAGACGATGGCCTTCGCCGTCAAACGCGAGGCCCGGCACAAACAGCACGCTGGGCACGACCGCCGGTTCGCTGTCCGGAGGATGCGCGGTGCCGTGCGGCCCCTCGACCAACCGATCCTCGGCCGGCCGCCAGCGCCGAAACAGCAGCGGCGCGTCCGCTCCCGCCGGGACCGGTAATGCCAAGGCAATGCCGCGCGCCTCAATCCGCGCCAGCAACGGTCGCACGTCGATTTCGGTGATGATCGGCCAGAAGCCGGCGACGATGCGGTCGGGTGTCAGTGCGAATTCATCAAGATGCGGCATGAAGGCCGCGATCAGGCCAAGCGCCGCATCCGGACCCTGTTTCTGGTCGGCAACCAGCCGCAAGGCGCGCATCCGCTTACGAAGGGCGCGCTTGTCTTCGGCGATGGCGGCGTCGGTCGGCATGGCGGTCGGCATCTCACGCGGCGGTGCCACCGGCTCTGGCGGCAGCAGAGGGGGTGGGACGGCGCCGATGGGGCCGTTGGCGGGTGTGATCCTCTCAGGCCTGCGAGCGCAGGTGGGTGCCATTTACCGTTCGCGATACGAACGACAGGGACAGCTCCCGTTGAGATCACTGTTGGCCAGAGGGATGCAGAGCCTGACGTGCCCCTCAGCAAACCGTCCCACCGCTGAGTTAAGCGTCCCGCAGGCGCGCGGCAACCGCTTCGATCCTCAAGGCGAGTTCGGTCAACGTCGCGTCGATCGGCGTGTCGAACAGCGTTGCGGCTCCCGGCGCCAACCGCCCATCCTGATCGATGCGCTGGCGCCATGCATCGACCTCCGATCGGGCCTGTTCGAGGTCATCGGCGATGAGAAGCGCGGCCAGCAGCAGCAGCCGGGTATCGCCAAGCGCGCCGAGGCTTTCGACCAGCGTGGCGACGCGGTGGTCAATGTCCGCGGCCAGCGCCTGGACATGCTGTTCCTGGCCATCATCGCAGGTAATATCGAAGCGACGGCCGTTCACCGTCACCGCCACTTGCCCCATCGCCTACTCCGATTTCACCAGCACCCGCAGCCGGGCGATCGCGGTATCCAGTTGCTGACTGACCGAGGTGTGGAGCTCGCGCAGGGCGTCGAGGTCGGCGCGCGCCGCTTCGATCGTCGTGTCAGCCGGCATTGGCCGCTGACGGTCGAGGTGTTCTGCCGCGCTTTCCAGCGCTTCGACTGCTGCGGTCAAGCGCGCCAGCGCCTTGGCGACGTCCTGCGCCGCGGACGAGTGCGAGACGGTCACAATCTCCACCTTGAGTGGGTTCATCAGCGCCGCTGACGATAAGCGTCGACATTTGCCGCCGTCAACCGCTTGCGGGCGTCCTTCCCGGCGCCCTCAGTCAAGGAAAAACCCGTTGACGGAATCGAGCGATCCGACGATTGTGCGGGTCATTCTTAGCGGGCACATCTATCTCTGCGGGGAAAACGATCGTCGGCTTGCCGAGCCAGAGAGACGGCGCAAGCCGCCGAATCGTCTGCAATCAGCGGCTTTCGTGATCGATGGAGGAAACCAATGGCGATCAGGGTAGGAATCAATGGCTTTGGGCGCATCGGTCGTCTGGCTATGCGCGCGGCGGTGCAAAGTGGCCGGAACGACGTCGAGATCGTGGCGATCAATGACCTCGGCCCGGTCGCAACGAATGCATACCTGCTGAAGTACGACTCGATCCACGGCCGGTTCCCCGGCACCGTGACCAGCACCGACAAGGCGTTGGTGGTCAACGGCCACGAGGTCGCGGCCCTCGCCGAACCCGATCCTAAGAAGCTGCCGTGGAAGTCGCTCGGCGTCGATGTCGTGTACGAGTGCACCGGCCGCTTCACCGACAAGGACAAGGCGGTGCAGCACCTCGAAGCCGGCGCGCCGCGCGTCCTCGTTTCCGCGCCGTCCGGCGGCGCCGACAAGACCATCGTCTATGGCGTCAACCACAACACCCTGGCCAAGAGCGACACCGTCGTCTCCAACGCGTCGTGCACGACCAACTGCCTCGCGCCTGTAGCCTACATCCTCGACCGGCTGCTCGGCATCGAGCGCGGCTACATGACCACCATCCACGCCTACACCGGTGACCAGCGCCTCGTCGACACGCTGCACAAGGACCTGCACCGCTCACGCGCCGCGGCGATGTCGATGATCCCGACGACCACTGGCGCCGCCCGCGCCGTCGGCCTCGTGCTGCCGCAACTGAAGGGCAAGCTCGACGGCTCGGCGATCCGCGTGCCGACGGCGAACGTTTCGGTTGTCGACCTCGTCTGCATCGTCAAAAAGCCGACGACGGCGCAGGAAGTCAACGACGCGATGAAGGCGGCGGCGGAAGGCGAGTTGAAGGGCGTCCTCAGCTACACCATGGACAAGGTGGTCTCCATCGACTTCAACACCGATGCGCACAGCTCCAACTTCGACGGCAACCACACGCAGGTTATCGACGGCACCATGGTGCGGATCATGACCTGGTACGACAACGAGTGGGGCTTCTCCAACCGCATGTCCGATACCGCTGTCGCCTGGGCCGCACTCTGATCCCAGGCTTGCGAACCGAGACGAAACCGGTCAAGGGCAGTCCCCTGCCCGCCGGCTTCGTCTCATCGCGGTTGCCGCCATGCCGGCAACACCATGAAGGCCGTCATCCCGCTTTTATCGCCTACGATCTGTCACAGATGATTGCCGTCCTTGCCGTCGCCGCGCGCCACGGCAGGGCGGTGCGCGTGCTCAGCCCACCAGGGGCCGCCGCCTCCTGGGGCGCCGAGGTGTTCGCCGCGATGACGGCGGCGGCGGCGCGCGCGGTGCCGGCGGCGGATGCGACCTTCATCCTCGATTGCGGCGACGCGCCGGGCCATGCGCTGGCGGCGATCGGTGCCGGCATCCGCCATCTTCGGATCAACGCAACGGCCTTGGCACAGGCTCGCCTCGAGGACCTGGCGCGCCAGGCCGGCGTTGCCATCGATCGGGGAGATGCGAGCGACGCGCTCGACCTTTTCCGCTGCGAGAACGTGCCCCAAGAGGCCACGGAATGGCTCGGCCACGCTCGAAAATGACCCATTTGACCGCACGGTCGCGTTGCCATCGCGGCGCTGAGGGTGTATCTGACGTTCGGGCTTCCTTCGAAAAAATATGGGAGAATGAGGTATGAAAGTCACACAACGCGTCAAGAAAATCCTTGAGAATTACGAGAGCGAGACACCCGCGGTCAAAGCAAACATTGCTCGCATGCTGTGCACCGGCCGCCTTGCCGGCACCGGCAAGCTGGTGATCCTGCCGGTCGACCAGGGCTTCGAACATGGCCCGATCCGCAGCTTTGCGCCCAACCCGGATGGCTACGACCCGGTCTATCACTGCCAACTGGCGATTGATGCCGGCTTGAATGCCTATGCGTCGGTACTGGGCATGATCGAGTGTGTCGCCGATCAATTCGCCGGGCAGATCCCCTTCATCCTCAAGGTCAACAGCTCCAACACCCTGTTCCGCAGCAAGGAGGCCCCCGACCAGGCCGTCACGGCTTCCGTCGACGACGCCGTCCGCCTCGGCTGCGCTGCCATCGGCTACACGATCTATCCGGGTTCCGATCAATCGCTGGAGATGCTCGAGGAACTGCGCGAGTTGACGCGCGAAGCCAAGTCCAAGGGCATCGCCACCGTCGTCTGGTCGTATCCGCGTGGCGGCAACGTTTCGAAGACCGGCGAAACGGCGATCGACGTCGACGCCTATGCCGCGCACATGGCGGCGCTGATGGGCGCCAACATCATCAAGGTCAAGCTGCCATCCGCCGACCTCGAGCAATCAGAGGCGAAAAAAGTTTACGAAGATCAGAAAATTGACATCTCGACACAGGCGGCGCGCGTTCGCAACATCATGCAGGCGGCGTTCAACGGCAAGCGGCTCGTCGTGTTTTCGGGCGGCGCCAAGAAGGGTGCGGATGCGGTGTATGACGATGCGCGCGACGTGGTCGCCGGCGGCGGCAACGGCCTGATTATTGGCCGCAACACCTTCCAGCGGCCGCGCGACGAGGCACTCGACATGCTGGATCGCATCATCAACATCTTCCTCGGTCGTGAGGACAAGTCGGCGGTGGCAAAGGCGGCGGAGTGACCGCCGAACCTCCGGCCTGCCGGCTGTACCTGATCACGCCGCCGCACCTCGATGCGGCGGCGTTTTCGTTGCCGCTGACCGCCGCACTGGCAGCGGGCGACGTGGCGGCGGTGCAATTGCGGCTCAAGGATGTTGACGACGCCGCGATCCGTGCCGCCGTTCATCGCCTGCAACCCATCGTTCAGGAGCGGGGCGCCGCCTTCATCCTCAACGACCGGCCTGACCTCGCCGCCGAGTTGGGCTGTGACGGCGTGCACGTGGGCCAGGGCGATGCGCCGTACGCCGAGGCGCGGCGCCTGATCGGCGACTATCGCATCGTTGGCGTGACCTGCCACGCGTCACGCCACCTCGCCATCGAAGCGGCGGAAGCCGGCGCCGATTACGTTGCGTTCGGTGCTTTTTTCCCGACGACGACGAAGGATGCGACCGCCCAGGCGTCCGTCGACCTGGTGCGCTGGTGGGCGGACGTGACGACGGTGCCGTGCGTGGCGATTGGCGGCATCACGCCGGAAAACTGCGCGCCGCTGGTCGAGGCCGGTGCCGACTTTCTCGCCGTGTCGTCGGGGGTCTGGCACCATCCGGCGGGTCCGGCGGCGGCCGTCGTGGCTTTCGCCCACGCCATCGCCGAAGCCCTGCCTCGCCGCGCCGTCTGGACCGCCTGGCCCGACACGGTGTGAGCCGCGGCAACACACAGAAAACGGCACCGGCTTTGCGCTCAGTCGCGCTCCGATCCGGGGCCGCGTGTCAGCCAGATGGCGGCGAGGAACAATCCCTTGGCGCGCGGCAGGATGATCAAGGCGAGCGCCAGCGCCAGCAACGGCCAGACCATCATCGATAGCCAATCGGGCCAAGGCTGGAGCCGATCGACCGCTACCGCCACCGGCACGACAAGGTGTCCGACAACAAGGATGGTCAGCCACGGCGGCGCATCGTCGGCGCGAATGTGTCCGAACGGCTCGCGGCAGACCTCGCAGGCGTCGACCGGCTTCAAGTAGGACCGAAACAGCCGGCCGCGACCGCAGTTCGGGCAGCGACCGGAGATGCCCCGCCAGACGGCGGCCGGGAACGACGGGCGCTTGC
The DNA here is from genome assembly GCA_025458035.1 of Rhodospirillales bacterium. Classification (GTDB taxonomy): domain Bacteria; phylum Pseudomonadota; class Alphaproteobacteria; order Rhodospirillales; family Defluviicoccaceae; genus Defluviicoccus. Next base: position 11,427 of record JALOTH010000007.1, on the reverse strand, counting down.
TGATCGCTGTTGCCAAAGATCGGTCTCCTATGGGCGGCAAGGGACCGCCGGACGCGCCCTCACTCAGGTCAAGCCCACCTCCTATCATCCTTGCGCCCGCGCCAACACTGCCGCCGCCCATGGCCCCGCATACGGGTGGCTTGTTAAGTCGCCCATATTGCGGCAGCCTTGTCAGTGAACAGAGGCTCGCAGATCGGGGTGTCACCGTTGCCGGCCGAGAGGAGAACGGGGATGACGCCGGAGCATCAGCGCCTCGCGGAAGCGGAGCGGGACGGAGGGCCGGAGTGGCGGAAGTGGGGGCCCTATGTCAGCGAGCGGCAATGGGGCACGGTGCGCGAGGACTTGAGCGAAACCGGCGATGCCTGGAATGACTGCCCGCACGACCATGCCCGCTCGCGGGCCTTTCGCTGGGGCGAAGACGGGCTTGCCGGCTTCAGCGACGACCGGCAAATCCTCTGTTTCGCGCTGGCCTTGTGGAATGGCGCCGATCCCATCCTGAAAGAGCGCCTGTTCGGGCTGACCAATGGCGAGGGCAACCACGGCGAGGACGTAAAGGAATACTATTATTACCTCGATGCGACACCGACCCACTCCTACATGCGCTGCCTCTACAAGTACCCCCATGCAAGCTATCCGTATGACCAGATCCTATCGGCAAACAGACAGCGAAGCCGGCATGAACCGGAATATGAACTGATCGACACCGGCGTTTTTTCGGCGGGAAGATACTTTGATGTGGAGATCGAGTACGCGAAGGCCGCCCCTGAAGACATTCTGATCGTCATCAACGCCGCCAACCGTGGCGATGTCGCGGCCGAATTGCATCTGCTGCCGACGTTATGGTTCCGCAATACCTGGTCGTGGGCGGCCGGATCACCGCAACCGAACCTGTCGCGAGCGCTGGGACCGGGGAGCGTCAGCGTCGTCACCGCCATTCACCACGAGCTTGGCGACTACTACCTGTACTGCGACCGCACCGTCCCGATGCTGTTCACCGCAAACGAAACCAATCGCTGGCGGCTGTATGGGCGGCCGAACCGGACGCCATACGTGAAAGACGGGATCAACGATGCCATCGTCAACGGCCGCAACGACACCATCAATCCGGCGATGTCGGGAACCAAGGCCGCGGCGCACTACCGGTTGACGCTGCTGCCCGGCGCCAGCGAAACCGTCCGCCTGCGATTGACCAACCTGTCGCCATCGGCGCTGCGCTCCAGTGCGGGCCGCGGCGGCCTCAAGCCGTTCGCGGTGACCTTCGAGCAAACGCTCGCCGCCCGCCGCGAGGAAGCGGATGCCTTTTACGCCACCGTCATTCCGGCTCACCTCAGCAGCGAGCAGCAGCAGGTGATGCGGCAAGCGCTGGCAGGGACCTTGTGGACGAAACAGGTCTATACGTTCGACGTGGAGACGTCGCTGGCGGAGCACGGCATCGACGCGACGGGGCGCAACGCCGGCTCCCGCGTCCGCAATCGGGACTGGCAGACCTTCAATGCCCATGACGTGCTGTCGGTCCCCGACAAGTGGGAGTACCCTTGGTTTGCCGCCTGGGATCTCGCCTTCCAAACGGTTCCGCTCGCGATGGTCGATCCGGCCTTCGCCAAGCAGCAGTTGTCGCTGATCATCGGCGATCGTTATCTTCACCCGACGGGCCAAATCCCGGCTTACGAATGGAATTTCTCCAACGTGATGCCGCCGATGCACGCCTGGGCGACGCGGTTCGTCTACCACGCGGATCGACAGATCAATTACGGCGTCGGCGATCTTGAGTTTTACAAACGCTCGTTCACGACGCTGATTGCCAACTTCACGTGGTGGCTCAACCGTCGCGACATGGATGGCAACACCATCCTGGCCGGCGGCCGTCTCGGCCTCGACACGATGGGTGTTTTTGATCGTGCGGCCCAACTACCCGCCGGCAGTTCCCTCGGGCAGTTGGACGGCACCGCGTGGACCGCCTTTTACACCGCGTCCATGCTCGACATGGCGGCTGATCTCGCCGACGCCGAGCCCCTGTATGCGGGCTGGGCCTGCCGGTTCCTGGACATATTCCTGCGAATTGCCACCAGCATGAGCCGGCTTGGCACCCGCGATGACGAACTCTGGGACGAGGCAGACGGCTTTTATTACGACGTGCTGCGGTTTTCAAACGGCGACGGCATCCGCCTGAAGGCACGCTCGGCCGCCGGGCTGTTGCCGCTGTGCGCTGTCGTCGTCTATGCGCCCCCCGCCGACGGCAGTCCGTTGCAGGCCCTCGCCGAGCGGGCGCAGGCCTACTTTGAGCGGTACCCGGGACTGGCGGCGACAATCGTGTCGCCGTGCGCGACGGGTCCAGCCGGCCGCGTCATGCTCGCCGCCGTCAACGAGCATCAACTTCGCCGCATCCTCACCCGTCTTCTCGATCCCAACGAGTTCCTGAGCGACTTCGGTATCCGCTCGCTGTCGCGCCAGCATCGCGATGCCCCCGTCACCTTCAGCGTCGATCGCGACGTCTATCGCCTCGAATACGAGCCGGGAGAAACACTGTCGGCCACCTATGGCGGAAACACCAACTGGCGCGGGCCGATCTGGATGCCGTTCAACCTGATGATCGTTGAGGCCCTGTTACGCTATTTCTCCTACTACGGTGAGGAGTTCACCGTCGAATGCCCCACCGGTTCCGGCAAGACGATGACGCTATTCGCCGTTGCGGCGGAAATCGTGCGCCGGTTGCAGAGCCTGTTCCTGATCGACACGGGCAGCGGCCGGCGGCCGGTTTCGGGTGGATACGAAATCTTCGAGCTCGATCCCCACTGGCGCGGTTGCATTCCATTCCATGAGTATTTCCACGGCGACACCGGTGCCGGCCTCGGCGCCAGCCATCACACCGGCTGGACCGGAGCGATCGCCAAGCTGATGCAGGTCTTTGCGACAACCACCGCGGCCGACGCCCTTCGTTCGGGCTTGCAGCTTTCCGCCGTACCGGCGATGGCGCCGCCGCCCAGTGCGACCACGACGCCGACCTGATCACGGTTCGATGACGAGCGGGACCGGAACGAACGTTGTCGCCGCCGCGTCGGGCAGCCAGGCGGCCCCGCTGATGCGCGGCGGGCTGACGGCAACGACGAGCCAGAACAGCCGCGGGTCGAAGATCCGGTCCCGATCCACCGCCGACGGCGCCACCTCCGCATCGGGATGGGAATGATAGTGGCCGATGATCGCCTCGCCGGTGCCGCGCAGCGCCCGCAAGAGCGCAAACTGCTGGCGCGGATCGATCTCGAAGCGATCGCGGCGCGACGGCGTGGCGACGTTCTCGGTGGCGAGCACCCGCGTTACCCGGGCGGCGGCGCGGCCATCAGTTTCGTCAACCGTCCCCACCAACAGGCCACAGCATTCTTCCGGGTAAGCCCGGCGCGCCGCCTCGGCGATGCGCTGCCAGTCAGCCGACGATAGCCGGATCACGGCCGCAGCAGCAAGGTTCCCAGGGCCCGGCCGCTGCCCGCCTCGATGATGAGGATGCGCTCGCAGGTGCCGGCGGGCCCGGTACGCAGATACAGCCTGTCGCCGTCCGGCACCATCTCCACGACCGTACAGCCATCGGGCAGCGGCACGCGCATCTCACCGAACGCCGGAACCAATGCGCTCGGGGCGACCGGCCCGGCGCCGCGCTCCTTGCTGACCCGGAACTCGGGATCGGCAACGCGTGAGGTGACGCCATAGACGAGGAGGCCAAGGCCGACGATGATCAGCAGGCCGAGGCCGATGACGACAAGTTTCACGAGTTGAACCGGCTGCATGTCCGACCCCTGCTCCCTGGCCGTTGCGGCCACCCCGAGTTATACCGTTCGGGTCGATGACGACAAGGCCGGGGACCGCCTCGACCGCGTCCTGTCGGAGGCCCTTGCCCCCCTGTCCCGCCGCCAGGTTCAAAGCCTGATCGCCGCGGGGCGCGTCACCATCGATGGTGACACCATCATCGGCAAGGCCGATCATCGCGTTCGGGCCGGAGAGATCTACGCGGTTGCGGTGCCGGCCCCGCCCGCCGTCGATCTGCTGCCGCAGGCGATACCGTTGGCCATCGTGCACGAGGACGATGACATCCTCGTCATCAATAAGCCCGCGGGCCTCGTCGTCCACCCGGGCGCCGGCACAAAAGACGGCACACTCGTCAATGCCTTGCTCGCCCTCGATCCCACGCGGCTTTCCACCATCGGCGCCCCCGTGCGCCCGGGTATCGTCCATCGGCTGGACAAGGACACCAGCGGGCTGATCGTCGTCGCCCGTAACGATCCGGCCCACCGCTCGCTGGCGGCACAGTTCGCATGCCATAGCATCGAGCGCATCTACCACGCCGTTGTTTGGGGATGTCCGGCGCCGGGCAGCGGCGTCATCGACGGGAACATCGGCCGCTCGCCGTTCGACCGCAAACGCATGGCGCTCGTCAGCCGCGGCGGCAAGCCGGCCCGGACGCGCTACCGCGTGCTGGACACGTACGGCGGCCGGACCGCGACGCCACAAGTGGCGGCGTCGCCCATCGCGGCTCTCGTTGAATGCCGCCCCCAAACCGGGCGCACCCATCAGATTCGCGTCCATCTTGCGGCGATCGGCCATCCGCTCGCCGGCGATCTCGCCTACGGCGGCCGGCGCCTGCGCGCCGCAGGGTCGAGCGCGGCGGCGCAGCTCGCCGGGTTTCCCCGCCACGCCTTGCACGCCCATGGACTGAGCTTCGACCACCCGCGAACGGGCGAACGGCTGGTTTTCCGGTCACCGATGCCCGACGACATCGCCGAGCTGCTGCGAAACCTGACAACTTTTTAATGCGTCGCATACTTGACTGTTTTGGTCATATATAGTCAGATGTTGAAAAGGAAGGCTGTCCAGCGTTCGCGGTACCCACGGAGGGAGATATCGAGCGATGCCGTCGGCGGAATCGGACCTCAGCGTCACCCCGGATCGCAATCTCGCCAAATACCTGCAACGCATCCGCAAATATCCCATGCTGGAAGCCGCGGAGGAAATGCGGCTAGCGCGCGCCTGGGTCGATCATGGCGATCGTAACGCCGCACAGCGGCTGGTCACCAGCCACCTTCGGCTTGTCGCCAAAATTGCCATGGGCTATCGCGGGTACGGGCTGCCGCTGGGCGAACTGATCTCCGAAGGCAATGTCGGCATGATGCAAGCGGTCAAGCGCTTTGACCCAGACCGTGGGTTTCGTTTGGCGACCTATGCCATGTGGTGGATCCGCGCCTCCATCCAGGAATACATTCTGCACTCCTGGTCCCTGGTGAAAATCGGCACGACCGCCGCACAGAAAAAACTGTTCTTCAACCTGCGCAAGTTGAAAGGACAGATGCAGGCGATTGAAGACGGCGACCTCGCCCCCGATCAGGTGGCGCAGATTGCCGTCCGGCTCAACGTACCGCCGGTGGAAGTGGTCCACATGAACCGCCGCATCGCCAGTCCTGACGCCTCGTTGAATGCGCCCTTACGCGAGGAGGGTGACGGCGAATGGCAGGATTGGCTGTTGGATGCGAGCGATGATCAGGAAACGCGCCTTGCCGACTCCCAGGAGTTCGCCAATCGGCGGCGCCTGCTTGCTGGCGCGCTCGACAGCTTGAGCGAGCGGGAGCGGGAGATCATTGCCGAGCGGCGTCTCAAGGATCAACCGGCGACACTTGAACACCTAAGCCAGCGCTTCGGCATCTCCCGTGAACGCGTACGCCAGATCGAGGTTCGCGCCTTCAACAAATTGCAGCGGGGTGTGCGCAACGCCGCCAGCGAACCCCATTACATGCATTGATCGGGCTCGCGGATATCTATCTACACCGGCAGCAATGCTAATCATAACGTAACACGGTCGCCTTCCCCCGAAAGATGCGATAGGCGATCAGAGAATAGGTGATAATCACCGGCACGACGAGCAGCGCGCCGATGAGAATGATGAGCAGGCTTTCGGGGGCACTGGCGGCATCATAGATGGTCAGCCGATCGGGGACGACATACGGATAAAACGAATAGGCGAGACCGGTGAAGGCGAGCGCGAACACCGTTACCGCGCCGAAAAAGGGCAGCCACGCCCACCGATCCTGATGATCCGGCAAGTTTTTCAGGGCGATCCATAGCAGGCCGATGGTGACCACCGAGGCGATGGGCAGCGGCGCCAGCAAGACGATCTCCGGCAGGGAAAACCATTTCTCAAAAATTCGCGGGCTGACCAGCGGCGATGCCACCGACACCGAACCCAGGCCGAGGGCGATGAACACGAGACAGCGTCGCGCCCAACGGACGGACCGGCGTTGCAGGTCGCCATCAGTCTTGATGATCAACCAGCATGCGCCGATGAAGACATAGCCGGCGGCGAGGCACACGGCGGTCAGCGCCGAGAACGCGACGGTTGCTGGCGTGATCTCAAGCCCCATGACGTACAGGCCGAGCATGCAGCCTTGCGCCAGCGCGGTGGCCAGGGAGCCGGCAAAGAATGCCCAATCCCACGCCGCCTTGCGTTCCGGGCGGACCTTCGCCCGGAACTCGAAGGCGACGCCGCGCACGATCAGGCCGATGAGCATGACGGCGACGGGCAGATACAGCGCGCCGAGGATGACACCGTGCGCCAGGGGAAACGCCACCAACAGCAGACCGACGGCAAGGACGAGCCACGTTTCGTTGGCGTCCCAAAACGGGCCAATCGCTGCGATCATGCGGTCACGATCCGCCTCACCAACCCCGGCCAGCAGCATGCCAACGCCAAGATCGTAGCCGTCGAGCACCACGTAAACCAGGATGGCGAGGCCCATCAGTCCAGCGAAGGCAACCGGCAACCAGACCGCTGGATCTCCGAACGCCGTCAGCATGACTGACTTATTCCGCCGCGACCATCGACGGAACGCTTGGCGACGGTGCGGCTTTCGGCAGCCTCACCACCGCATCACCGGCTTTCCGTGCCAGGTGGAAGATGACACTGACATACGCGGCCAGAAGGACGGCGTAGACGACGAGATAAAGCGCCAGCGACAAGCCGATAAAGGGTGCCGGAACCGCTGACGCCGCCTCGGCGGTTCTCAGCACCCCGCTGACCAGCCAAGGCTGCCGGCCGATCTCGGTGACGTACCATCCGGCGATGGTCGCCCCCCAACCGGCAAAGGTCATCCCGACGAACGCCCGCGCCAGCCAGGGCGTCAGGTCACCGCGCCGCCACAGCACCCAGCCGCCGGCCCATGACAGCAACAGCATGGTGATGCCGATCCCGACCATCACGCGGAAAGCAAAGAATACCGGTGCCACCGGCGGATGGCTGCCTTCGAAAGCGTCGAGCCCTGGTACCACGCCGTTGGGGTCGTGGGTCAGGATCAAACTCGCCCCATAGGGAATCGCGACTTCGAATGCGTTGCTGCGCGCTTGCTCGTCAGGGAGGGCGAAGAGCACCAACGGTACCGCCGGCCGAGTCTGCCAATTGGCTTCAATCGCCGCGATCTTCTGTGGCTGATGCTCAAGGGTGTTGAGACCGTGCAGGTCGCCGACGACGATCTGCGCCGGGATGAGGATCGCGGCAAGGACCACGCCGGTGCGCAATGCCGCCATCACCGATGGTGACCGGTCACCGCGCAGCCAGCGATACGAGGAGACGCCGGCGATAAGAAAAGCGGCGGTCAACCCCGATGCCAGCAGCATGTGGGTCAGCCGGTAGGGCATCGAGGGGTTGAACACGATGGCCAACCAATCCGTGGCATGGGCAACGCCATCGCGCATCTCAAAGCCGACTGGAGTGTGCATCCAGGAATTCAAAACAAGTATCCAGAACGCCGACAACGTCGTACCGACGGCGACGAGCACCGTCGCCAGGGTATGAACGCGATTGGAGACCCGTCGAAACCCGAACAGCATGATGCCGAGGAACACGGCTTCAAGGAAAAACGCCGTCAAGATTTCGTAGGCGAGCAGCGGCCCGGCGATGTTTCCGACGCGCTCCATGAACCCCGGCCAGTTGGTGCCGAACTGAAAACTCATGGTGATGCCGGAGACGACGCCGAGCGCGAACGACAGGGCAAATATTTTCACCCAAAAGTGATACGCGTCCATCCACTTCAAGTCGTCACTGCGGTTATATGACAACTTGAAAAACAACAGGATCCAGCCGAGCGCTATAGTGATCGTCGGAAACAGGATATGAAACGTAATGTTTGCCGCGAATTGCACGCGTGCGAGCAAGACGGGGTCGAGTTCCATAAACATCCTTTCTCGCCCGGGCCATCCAGGCGCTTACTTCCCTTTCCTCGCCGAACAGATGTGGTCACCGGGGATCGCTCGCCAACGGAATCGAAGCCGTCCCGTCGGTCTGAAGGAATAGGCCACGTTGCCCGTTCCTTGCCGTCACCATCCCATGCGAAGTGCACCCGACGGTGGCCATGCACCGAATGCCGCGTACACAACCGCGAAGTCATCGAAGCCTCGTTCCGCTTCGCCGAGGCACGGCGCCCGCCCCGCCGGCATCGAGGGCGTGCGGGGACCGATCGGCGCCATTGCCTCGGGTTTTTTACTGCCAGCCGCGCCATCGGCGATTCTTATGATCATCACCCAACGCCGAGCTGACGCAGCACCGAAGGCACCTTCTCCTTGAACGAAAAGAACCCCTTGGTCGCATGCGGCCACAAGGCGTCGTCCCAGTCCCGGCGGATCCGAACTAACGAAATACCCTCCGCACTGAGAAGGCCGGCGAGGGATTGCAGCCATTCGGCGGCCGGGCCGATCGGGGCGTAGGGCGTCAGCACGCTGCGGATTCCCGCCGACTTCGCCCACGCAACCACGTCGCTGCTGCTGGTGGTTTCCGGCAACACCTCGGTCGGGCAGCGCGACGCGGCGGCAACCCGATCCAGAGCATCCACGACGGCACCGCGCGAGAACGACGCGGCAAGGGCACCGGATGGCAGTGGCGAACGCGCCCGCGTGAATGAAAACCCTGCCGCCGCCGCGACTTGAGTATGCGGCACACCCAGACTGAGCGGATCGCAATCATCCTCGGTGACCAGCAGGCCACCGGGCGGCGCGACATCGATCCGGTCACGGGGCGGCAGCGGCCGCGGCGGTGGCGCCGCCGGTTCGGTTAAGGGAACGGCAGCCGGGGCCAACCCGCGAACCGCCGCGAACCGGCCGGCGGTGAAGCTCTCGATGTTGTTGGGGCGCGCCAGATAGGTTTTCCCGGGCGTCTGCAGACCCGCAACCCAGCGCCAGGACAACGTGTTTACGGCCGCATCGCCGTCCAGCAGATGGCGGAAAAAGAAATCGGCGCCAAGCACCCACGGCAGCTTGAGGGTAAAGATCCAGATGCTGGCAAACCACATGCGGGCGTGGTTGTGCAGGTAGCCGCAGTCCACCAGCTCGCGTGCCCACGCATCGAAACAAGCGATACCGGTACGGCCAGCGACCGCCTCTTCCCAGCGCAGCCGCAGATCGCCATCACGGTCCAGTTGGCGGACGCCATCGATGACGGCCTCGCGGTAGCGCAGCCAGATCGACGGGCGCAGTTCGAGCCAGCCCTTCCAGTAGGTTCGCCACACCACCTCCTGGATAAACTTCTCGGCGGACGAAAGCGAGTGCCGCGCGCGGACGGCGCGGATCACCTCGTCCTCGCGCACCAGCCGGTGGCGTATCCACGGCGATAGGGTCGAGACGTTGCTGCGATCGCCGGGACCGTAATCATAGTTCCGCATTTCCGCATACTGCCGCCCGGCGTTCGGCGCGAACCGGCAAAGCCGGTCGATCCCCTCGCCCCGTGTCGCAACCCAGTGCGGTGGGGAAAGATCGCCGGCGGTAACGGGCGCCGATGCCGTCGTCATGGGTGCTCTCGTCATCCCCCGTTCAATGATTGGCGAGCCTCTGTTTACGGCGTCAGCGGCGGCGTTGGATTGCAAAGAATTGCGGCGGTGCATGGAAGCGCGGCCTGCAATCAGCGCGCGCTTGATCGACTTTTGCGTTGAGGCTTACATATACTCGCACAGGAGCTACTCGGACCGCCGTCGGCGGCGGAACTTCGGGTGCGCAGCCGTCGAAGGCGGTTTGCCTTTGCCGTCGTCAGCAACCCGGACCGATAGAGCCCATGAGGGGCGAATGATCGCACCGCACCACCATCGGAACAAAGGATCCTTGATGCCGCGCCGCGCCTTCGTCGCTGCCGCCTGCGTCGCCCTTCTGCTGGGCGCGCCCGCCTTCGCTGCCGACACCTCCGACAAACCCGACCCTCGTGCCCAGACATACGAGCTTCTCAACCTCTTTGGCGACGTGTTCGAGCGCGTCCGCGCCGATTATGTGGAGCAGGCGACGGACGAGCAGCTGATTGAATCGGCGATCAACGGCATGCTGAGTGCTCTCGATCCCCATTCCAGCTACCTCAACACCAAACGCTTCGGCGAGATGAAGGTGCAGACGCAAGGGGCCTTCGGCGGCCTCGGCATCGAAGTGTCCATGGACGGCGGCCTCGTCAAAGTCGTCTCGCCCATCGACGACACTCCCGCACATCGAGCCGGCATCGAGCCCGGTGACCTGATCACCCATCTTGATGGCGAGCCGGTCATGGGCATGACCCTCAGCGAGGCGGTCGACAAGATGCGCGGCGATGTCGGCACCACCATCAAGCTGACGATCCGGCGAGGCAATGGCGAGCCGTTCGACGTCGCGCTGACGCGGGCGGTGATCAAGATCAAGTCCGTACGTTCGCGTCTCGAAGGCAAGGTGGGGTACGTTCGCATCAGCTCCTTCAACGAACAGACCGACGTCGGGTTGAAAGAAGCGATCGACAAGCTGAAAAGCGAGGCGAACGGACAATTGGAAGGAATTATCCTCGATCTGCGCAACAACCCCGGTGGATTGCTGTCTCAGGCCGTCGCCGTGACCGACGCCTTCCTGGATAAGGGAGAGATTGTCTCCACCCGCGCCCGCAAACCGGATGACGCGCAACGCTTCAACGCCCGCCCCGGAGACCTCGCTGCGGGTCTGCCGGTGGTCGTGCTGATCAACGGCGGGTCCGCCTCCGCCTCCGAAATCGTCGCCGGCGCCCTGCAGGACCATGGCCGGGCGCTGGCCCTCGGCACGAAGTCGTTCGGCAAGGGCTCGGTGCAGACGATCATTCCGCTGAGCGGCCATGGGGCCATGCGCTTGACCACCGCCCGCTACTACACCCCGTCGGGGCGCTCCATCCAGGCGGTCGGGATCGAACCCGACATCGTCGTCGAACAGGCGCGGATCGAGACCGTCGATCAGCCAAGACTGCGGCGCGAGGCGGATCTGCGCGGCGCCCTCGACAAAAATCGCAACGGCGCATCGTCGCCCACACCCGCGCCGGCGACGGCGCCGACGACGGCGCCGAGCGATCCCGCCACCGATGATGAGGACGGCGAGGAGGCGGCGAAACAGCCCCGGGTTGATTATCAACTGACCCGCGCCATCGACCGGGTGAGA